>CAXUMS010000045.1:0-27881 GCA_964252165.1 uncultured Armatimonadaceae bacterium | reverse complement strand
GCGCGCCGACCCGGTTCAGCCCTTGCGCGAGGCCGATGGTGACCGTGGTTTTGCCCTCGCCCGCCGGTGTGGGCGTGATGGCGGTGACCAGAACGAGTTTGCCGTCCGGCTTATCCTTGCGGTCGGCGAGCGCGGACAGGGCGACTTTGGCCTTGAAGCGTCCGTAATGCTCGATCTCGTCTTCGGTTAGCCCTACGTCCGCCGCAACCTCAGCGATAGGGCGCGGCGTCGCCTGCCGGGCAATTTCAATATCGGTAGCCATAGCGAGGCTATTGTAACGCGGCGGGCGGCTTTGGTACAAGAGGCGGCGTAAACGCACGGGTGAACAAAGGCAAACGTTCGTTTGAAACGCCGGGGCGTCGCTGATACAATAAGCAGGTTAACAGTGGTCGGTTGACGAGGCGAAAAAGGCGGAACTATGGCGAAAGCGACAACGCGGTTTGTGTGTCAGGCGTGCGGGAGCGTCAGCCCCAAATGGATGGGCAAATGCAACGAGTGCGGTGAATGGAACTCGCTTGTCGAGGAGGCCGTTCGCGCCGCACCGACGAGTTTCGCCGCGTCGCTCGCCCGCAACAACGGCGGCTCGGGAGGCGGCAACAATGGCGGGGGCGGGCAGTATATGCCGCCGCCGTCGCGCCTTGACGCCGCTATCGCGGGCGTTGGCGGCGCGAACATCTCGTACATGGGGGCGTCGCAAAGTGGCCCGCGCCCGATCACCGAGATCGAGGCGATTGTACGCGAGCGCTCGACCACATTCATCGGCGAGTTTGACCGCGTTCTGGGCGGCGGCGTGGTTCCTGGCTCGCTCATTCTTATCGGCGGCGATCCGGGCATCGGCAAGTCCACGCTTCTCACGCAGGTCGCGGGCAATGTCGCGCGCGGTCATGGCACAACCCTTTACGTGTCCGGCGAAGAATCCGTTGAGCAGATCAAAATGCGCGCGGGCCGACTGGGCGCGGACCACGAAGATTTGCTCCTCGCGTCCGAAACCGATGTCGCGCAGATCGCGGGCTATGTGCAGACCCTTCAGCCCAAGTACGTCATTATTGACTCCATTCAAACCATGCAGTCGCCCGATGTGGATTCATCGCCCGGCACGGTTTCACAGGTGCGCGCCTCCACCGCCGCCCTTGCCGCTATCGCCAAAGGGATGAGAATTCCCATCTTTCTGGTCGGTCATGTGACCAAAGAAGGCGCCATCGCCGGTCCGCGCGTTTTGGAGCATATGGTGGACACGGTTTTGTACTTCGAGGGCGACCGGCACCTGACGTTCCGTATCCTGCGCGCGGTGAAGAACCGGTTCGGCTCCACCGATGAACTGGGCATCTTCGAGATGCGCGAGGAAGGCTTGATCGGGGTGGAAAACCCGTCCGAGTTATTCCTCGCCGAGCGGCCCGAACACGGGGCGGGTTCGGTTGTCACCGCAACTATCGAGGGGACACGTCCGCTCTTAGTGGAGATACAGGCGCTGGTCGCGCCGTCGTATCTGGGAAGCCCGCGCCGCGCGACCAATGGCGTTCAAAAAGACCGCGTCGCGCTGATCTTGGCGGTTCTGGAAAAGCGCGTCGGCTTAAGCCTCGCCAATCAGGATGTGTACGTCAATGTCGCGGGCGGGGTCGAGGTCAAGGAACCCGCCGCCGACCTCGCGATTGCCCTCGCCATCGCCTCGAACTTCAAGGAAATGCCCGTGGACCCGCACGCCGTTTTCTTAGGCGAGATCGGGCTTGCCGGTGAGGTACGCGGTTGCTCGCAGATCGAAAAGCGATTGAAGGAAGCGTCACGCCTCGGCTTCTTGTCCGCCATGGTCGCGCAAAAGAACGTGGGCCGTGACAGCAAATCCGCCGGTATCGGCGTCAACGGCGTGGACGCGCTCCGCGAGGCGGTGGACAAGGCCCTGATCGCGCCCAGCGGCGGCAACTAAGTCGAAGCGCCGGACGCTCCGTTTTCGCCTGTCGCTTCCGGTAATTCCGGTTTGAAATATACATCGAACCGAAAGCCGGGCGGCTTATCCTGCTCTTTGGTGTCGTCGCGCTCGTAGATAGCGATTTTCCAGCCGCTCGGCGTTTTGCGCCACGTTTGCTTCGAGCGCCAGGACGTTGTGACAAAAGTAGATCTTGCCCCGGCCTTTTTTTCTATCTTAGGCGTGTTAAGGTCAATCGCGGATTTACACGATTCCGTGACAAGCGCGGTAAAAGTATCGCCGCTCCGGACAAGGCGGCTGACCGTAATCGTGTATTCCCGCCCTTTGACGCCGTCCAAGTACTTGGCAAGTTCCGTAAACGCCGCGCGTCCGATGAGCGTGTCGGCGCCGGAGCGGGCCGTAAAATGCGGGGCCGCGAAATTTTCCAAACCGTTCGCGCCTCCGTGCCAAACCGCCTCGCCGTAGCCCGCGAAAAGTCGGATGAACTCTTTGCTGGCGATAACCAAAACGCCCTTTGGAACGTCCTTGCGCTGAGTTTGCGGCGAAGGCTCCGGCGTTTGCCGCGCCAAAGTCGTTGAAGTCGCGCCGCTTAAAATGGAGAGCGTTGCTAGTGCCGCATAAATCGCTGTTCGTTGCGTTGGTCGCATCGGTCGTTTCTCCTTAAATGTCGCTTATGGAAACGGCGATGCGCAAAGTTTACCCGATTGACCCACGATGGGACGATGCAGTATGTTGCCGCGGTTATTTCCAGGAGGACGACGAGCGAGGCCGGGGACGGGTGAGAAGGGAAACCGCGCCCTGACCAATCCAGTAAGCGGCGATCATGGTAACGCCGTATCCGATAGACAACTGCCAGGAGTATTCAAACAAGATTCGGATTACGAGAACCGCTCCGAGAGCGGCGCAGAGCGATTGATACAAGTCGTAGTGGGCGATATCGAAGGCGCGGCGAAGCATAAGCGGAAATACTCTTTCCAAATCGGGGGATTTAAATCGGGGGATTTGTTGATAACGAAATCTGCAATTTTCATGCCCGCATGCGGTCCATGATAGTCGGGGGAAGAAAAACACGCAATACAGGTTTAGACTGTTATCATTACGGGTAACGGTACCGAGTTCTTTAGGTCCACGCAACTAAAACGCCTTTTTAGACTACCCATTCTCCGTCTGAGGGCATTTAGTCGCTCTATCTTGCCCAGGGCGTGGTGCGGGGATATACTTTAAGGCGTGACTACCGAAACCGCTTCCCCGCTGATTGAACTTTCCAAGCCGGTCGTGCATCGGCGAATCCCCGAATGGCTGACGATCAAAGTCCCCCGTGCGCGCGATATCGGCAAGGTGACGGACCTGATGCGCGGCGAGCGGCTTGTGACCGTTTGCGAAGAAGCGCGTTGCCCCAATTTGGGCGAATGCTGGACCAAAGGGACCGCCACCTTTATGGTCATGGGCGACACCTGCACGCGCTCATGCCGGTTCTGCGCGGTGAAGACGGGCCGGGGACTTCCGCTTGACCCGGATGAGCCGCGCCGTGTCGCGCTCGCGGCGAAGGAACTGGGCCTGAAGCACGTGGTCGTCACATCGGTGAACCGCGACGAAATGTACGACGGCGGGGCCGCCCATTTCGCCGAGGTCATCGCGCAACTGCGTTTGGAATGCCCCCAAACCACCGTCGAGGTGCTAACCCCGGATTTTCGCGGGCGGCGTGTCGCTATCGAAACCGTTTGCCGCGCGCATCCCGATGTATTCAACCACAATACGGAAACGGTTCCGCGCTTGTATCGAACCGTGCGCCCGCAGGCAAAGTATGCGCGCTCGATAGATTTCCTGCGAACGGTTAAAGAAATCGCGCCAACCATATACACAAAATCAGGTATTATGTTGGGACTTGGCGAAACTGAGGAAGAAGTGATTGCGCTTCTGCGGGACTGGAAAGATGCGGGCGTGGATGCGGTCACGCTGGGCCAGTACTTGAAGCCCGGTAAAGGCTATCTGGATGTGGTCGAGTATCTGCACCCGACCCGCTTCGACCGCTACAAAGAAATCGCCGAGGAAATGGGCTTTTTGTATGTCGCCTCCGGCCCGTTTGTCCGTTCGTCCTACAATGCCATTGATTTTTCCGATAAATTCTTACGCGGCTCAAGCGATGCATCTGTATCGTCGGTTCGCCCCGCAACGCCGGGCGTACGCCGGTTGGAGCTACCGCTCGCTGTTTCGTAGTAATTTCGGCGGAAAGGAAGCGGCGCGCCTCGCCACGAGTCGTCGCTCTTCCCGTTCGACCAGAGGGCGAATCGTCTTTTAGATGCGCCTATTCGTCCGCCGCCGTTCGCCGCGCTCGCATCCCGGCTCGCCGCTTTCGTGGTACCAGCACGCCCTCTGCTTCGCTGTCGCGGTTGTCCCAACAATTTATCTCGCGTTTCTGGGCGCGCAGGCGTTGGTGGGGCAAATCAACGGCGTCCTGAAACAATCTGCGCCGCTCGCCTCCGCCGCCGCGTCGGGTGCGCTCGGGCGCGAGGTTCGTATTGGACGCTTGTATGTCAATGATGCGTCCGCAAAGCCGGGACTGACCCTCGGCTACCTGTGGGATCAGTTCACTCGCCGCGACACGCTCGGCACACTTCCCATAGTTGCGGAAAATGTCGAGGTTGCAAACGGCGACCGCCTCTCGCCCGGTCAAACGCCGCTCGCCCGCGCCCGCCGCGTCACGCTGTATGTGTCGGTTCCCGCCCTGATCGCCGGCGTGTCAAGCGACGCCCTGCCGCGATTAGCCGTAGAACGTCCCGACATAATTTTGATTCGCCGCGCGAATGGTTTGTTCAACCTGCAAGAGTTGGTCAAACCCTCAAAGGGACCGGCCAAGTCGCCGTTTCGCTCCCGTATCGAGGTTTCGGACGGTCGCGTGCGATTTACGGATTACGCGTCCAAACTTCGCGCGCCGCAGTTTAACGCCGTGGATGGCCTGACCGGTTTCGCCGATCTCGGAGCGCGCAATATCCGTTTCGAGGTTAACGCCCGTGCGGAAGCGGGAACCGTGACGGCGCAACGGTTAACCGGACCGTTACTTGTTTCCGGCTCGGCGGGGCGCGGTCTTCCCGGCTCGCGCTCCGATGCGCCCACGCTTGCGTCGGCGGAGTTCCTTGCCCGCGTGACCGTCGCCGGGGCGGATTTATCGTATTTTCTTCCGTACCAGTTCGATTTTCCCGCGTTTCGCATCACCGCCGGACGCGCCAACGCCGATATCAGTTTGTCCGGCCCGCGCCGCCCGGATGGGGCGGTCGCCATCGGGGCCGACGGCAAGCCCGCGAAACGCCCCGCGCCGATTGTCAGCTTGAACGCTCGCTTCGGCGGCGTTGGCTTGGTCGCCTCCGCCGCGCCGCAGGCGCCGGTCACGAACGCGAACGGGACGCTCACCTTTGACGACGGCATTTTAAGCCTTGACGCCACGGCGCGCGCGCTGGGCGATCCGTTGCGCGCAAGCGGAACGCTCTGGAATGTCGGCGACCCAAACGGCCCGCCGCCGCAGGCCGCGCTCACGATTGACGCCCCGCGTTTATCCGTTGCGCGCGTTCTTGGCGCCCTGCCCCAAAAACAAAAACTGCCGCCCGCGCTCGCGTTACCAAACGCGGTCAGCGTTCGCGCCTCGGTTCAAGGCGCGCTGAATGATCCGGTTATCGTCGCGCAGGTCGCGGCCCCTTCGATCGGATTTCGCGGCGTGGGCGAGGCGCGCAACATCGCCGCCGATGTGACGTACTCGCGCGGCGTTGTCGCGGCGACCAAAGTCTCCGCCAACCTTGATGGCGGCGGAACGCTTTCAGGCCGGGCTGGGTTGCGGTTTGGCGTGTTAGCCCCGCCCGTTAAAAAAGACGGCGTCCCGCTCCGTGTTCTTCCCGCAAATGAGCAAAGCGCCGCATTCGCGGTCCAAGCGCACGGCGTTCCGCTCGCGACGCTGAAACTGCTGAACGGCAAAAGCGCGCTTCCCTCAAATCTGCGCCTTGCGGGAACTGGCGACGTGGAAGCGGTCGGCAAAAGCGTGGGCGGCGCGCTGACGCTTGCGGCGAACGTGCGCGCCGCGAATTTACGCGTCGGCGATGCGCGCGTCACTACCGCCATCGCCCGCGTTTTGGTGGACCGAAACCGAATTTTAATTCCGTCCGCGCGCGTGGAATCGCCGGAAATCGGCTCGCTACTCGTCAAAGGAAACACGGATGCAGGCGGCGCGCTTGCGCTTCAATGGACCGCAAGCGGACTGGACCTCGCGCGCATCGGGCGGCTCGTGCGGCAATCAAGCCTATCCGGATCGCTAACGGCGACCGGAACCGTGGGCGGAACCCTGCAAGATCCGCGCGTCACGCTCCGCGATGTAATCGGTCTCAACCTGCGTTACCGAACCTTCGCCGCCGATATCGTAAGCGGCGCGGCGATAACGGCGACGCGAAGCCGAATCGCGCTTTTATCGCCGCTTGTTGTGCGCCGCTTTCCCGCCGTTATCAGCGTCAGCGGCGATGTACGCGATTTTCTCGCTTCCGCTCCGGGACGCGCGCCCGATCCGGTTCTCAATTTAACGGCCTCAATCCGCAACCTGGATTATTCCGAGGTTGTTCGGCAAAGCGGCGGCGCGGTTGCGCTTCCCACGCAGGGGAACGGCGCGCCGCCCGCGTTCGCCGGGTCGCTCCGCACCCTTACCGCGAATGTGGCGGGACGAGTCTCCAATCCGCGGATCACCGGAACCGGCGCGGTGGGGCGCGTTCTTGTCGGCCCGTACCCGATAGACAGCGGCTCGTTCGCGTTCGCCGTGCGGGGCAAAGAAATCGCGCTGTCCGATGTACGCGTGACCGCAAGCGTGGGGACCATCACCGGCGGGGCGACAATTGCATCAAACGGCGAGGTTTCCGGTTCGTTCGCGGGGCGAAACCTCGATCTGGAAACGCTGTCATTTCTCACGGACAAATCTGTGGCTCTTGGGGGCGAGGTGTCCCTCTTCGGCACGTTCTCCGGCACACGTGACCGTCCTATCGTTGATGTGCGCGTCACGCCCTCCCGCGTCGTTGTCGCGGGCGTCCCGTTTGAGGACGTGACGCTCACCGGCCTGCGCTATATCGCGAACCGCGCGCAAAAGGTAGAGCGGGTCGAGGCGCCGCTCCTGTCGTTCCGGCAGGGCGCAACCCTGTTCGCCTTGCGGAACGCGAGTTTCAATGTCAAAACGGGACGGTTGGGCGCGCAGGTTTCCGTGACTGATGGCAATCTGTCGGCCTTGATAGACGTCCTGCGACGCTCCGGCCTTGCCAGCACGCCGTCGGGCGAGCGCATTATCGCCTCGCTGAACGCGTTCCCGTACCCGCTTGGCGGCGCGTTCGCGGTGGAAAAGGCGACGCTTGCGGCCCGTGTCGCGAACGGAAAACTTACCGACATTGCGGCGAGCGGCGCGCTTCGCGCCTCCGCCGTTCAAGTCGGCGCGTTTCGGGCCGATGCCGTCACGCTCGCCGGATCGCTCACCGGCGATGTTATACGCGTGTCTAATTTTGATGTGCAATCCCCGCAAACCACAGTGCGCGGGTCGGGCGTCGCCGACCTGAACGGCGCGATCAACTTCACGCTGGACGCGAACAACATCGCGCTTGATCTGATCCGGGCGTTTGTCCCCGCGTTCCCCGCAGTCGGCACGCTGGATAACGTCACCATTCGCGCGACCGGCCCGACAAGAACCCCGCAAATCGTCGCGACGTTGCAGGGCCGCGATATTGATATTGTCGGAGCGTTATCCGAATCCGCGCGGGTTGCGGCGGCGCAGGCTGCGCTCGACCCGCAGGCGGCGCGCGCGGAAAATGTCGTGAATCCTGGCGGGGGAGCCGCGCCCGCTACACCGGCCCTGCAGGGCGTTCGCTTGTCGCTGGTGCGCGCCGACGCCGAAATCGCCCGCGACGCCGAGGGCAACGCGCGCATCGTGATCTCCGATATCACGCTCACCAAAGGGGCGGGCGAGCTGCGCGTGTCCGGCGAATTGCCGTTCACGTACGACGGCTGGCGCATCCCGACCGATCAGCCGCTGTCTATACGGGCCGAAGTTCCCCGGCAGAACCTTTCCGTTATCGCCGCGCTCACTTTGCCCGCCGCTCTCGTCGCGCCGGGCGGGGCGGCAAACGCCGCCGCCCCGCAACCCGGCATCGCGGAATCTATCGGAGGAACCCTCGACGGCAACGTGGTACTCGGCGGAACGCTCGCCGCGCCGCGCTTATCCGGCGGCTTGACCGTCACCGACGCCTCGTTCCGCTTTCCGCGCGGCGGGGCGAAATTGCCGGACCCGATCAACCCCTTGAACGATCTGGATGCGGCGATACGCTTTGACGGCCCGAACGTCATTGTGGATACCCTTGTGGCCACTCTTGGCGAACCGAACGGACGCGCGGACGCCAACTTCGGCACCTTATCTGCGCAAGGTCGTGTCACGCTTCGCAGTTTGGAAGCGTTGTTAGGAAGCGGGAAAGGCGGCGGCGCAGGCGCAGGCGCGCGAACCGCACGTGCGCCAAGCGACGGTTCGCAGTTCGGTAACTTGGATTTTACGCTCAAACTTGCCAAACTTAGACCGGTGGAAAACAACCTACTCGGGTTGGGCGAGGCGGGGCGGGGAGAGTTGAACGGGACCATCGCGATAAAAGGGCCGCTTCTTGCGCCGACCATCTCGACGCCCACCGGCGAGCCGATTGTGATCAGCAATTCATATGCGAGCCTGCCATCCAAGACCGCGAAGGTAAACGGTGAGAAAAGCCCGTCGCCGTTTGATCCGCGCTTTGATCTTGCGTTCTCGACCGACAAGAAAAGTTCGATATCCAAAGCGGGCCTGTTTCAATTTGATGTCAACGGGGCCGGTTCAATTGGCGGAACATTGAACCGGCCCACGCTGACCGGGTCGTTCGATACGCTGGGCGGCTACTTCCAGTACGTTTTCGCGCGGTTCCGCGTGGACAAAGGCGGGCGGGTTGACTTGCGGTTCACCGCGCCGGATGCGGCAAATGGCGGCGCGAACAACTCGGTGGGCGTCCGGTCCGGCATTGTCGCGAGCAACATTGTCGCCCGCACGACGCAGTACGCCAATCCCGGCGCGGTTCCGTCCGCATCGAGCCGCCTTCGCGACGGCGGCGGGCCGATTGCGGCGAGTACGCCATCCGCGGGTCAGCGGCAAACGCGCTACCGGATCAGCGTGACGATTGATGGGCCGTTAGACATTTTCGAGGACACAGACACGGCGACATTGGACCGACTGCGTTTGTCGTTCGAGTCGGACCCGCCGCTTTCGGAGTCGCAGATACTCGCATTGATCGGAACGCAACAGCAAATCGAGTTGCTCGCGCGCGGCGACCTGCAAAGCGCCGCCCGGTTGGGCGTGACGCAATATCTAACATCGGGTCTTGCGCCATCGCTGTTCGCCGGTATCGAGCAAGGGGTTGCGAACACGCTGGGCTTGGAGGACTTCGGCGTCGAGTACGCGCCGGATGCGCCTATCGTTCTACGGCTCTCCAAGCGGTTCGGATACCCGCTTGACCGCTTTGTGGTATCCTACAGCAAATCGTTTCAAACACGGACGCAACCGGGCGTCCCGCCGCCGTATGAACTGGGTTTGAATTACGATCTTTACGAACTTAAAACGCTGACGCGCTATCAACCGCGTATTCAGATAGGCGTACAGACCGATGAGCAGCGCGACTTTTTCACGTACCTTCGCGGCGTTATAACTTTTTGAAAGCAAGATGGCGAGAAAGTTGACAGCAAGAAAGCCGGACGATTTGGTCGAACGGTTTCTTACGCCTTTTTCTCACTTTCTTGCTGTCAATTTTCTCGCTATCTTGCTTTTCCTAATCTCATGTCCTTTCCTTTTCCAAAGCCTTCGTTTGGGCGCGATACCGCGAACAATCGGAAACCTTCGAGCATCGGCGCTGTCTATAACAACGGCGCGGTTGTTGTGATGGGCGCGGTGTCCGGGCGACAAACGGCGATGAGTGGCATTAATCCTGTGGAAGCCGAGCGGCAGTCGTCGCGCGATGTTTCATCGGAACCCGCCGACGCTCCGGTTTCGCCTGCGGCCTCGCTCGCCCAAAGCGTGGATGAGGACCGCAAACTTACCTTTGATCAGATAGTCGCGAAGTATCATCCCAAAGTTTACAACTTTATCCTTCGGCTTGTCGGCAATCACGACGACGCCGAGGATTTAACGCTGGAAACGTTCACCAACGCGTTCAAGGCGTGGGATAGGTTTCGGGGCGAGGCGCGCGTTTCGACGTGGCTTCATCAAATCGCCTATAACAACTGCAAGAACCGATTTAAGCAAAAAGATCGTCAGCGCGAGCGCGAACCGTACTCGCTCGATGACACGATTGGAACTGATTCCGGCGGCGAATTAGGGCGTGAGATCGCGGACTGGCGCGACGCCCCGGAGCGGCTTTTGATGGATAAGGAACTGTCGGTTCAGATACAAAAAGCCGTGGACGCCCTGGCGCCGGAATACAAATCCGTTCTGGTGCTGGCGCAGATGGAAGGTTTATCGTACGAAGAAGTCGCGCAGGTGACAGGTCTCACGGTTCCCGCCGTAAAAACCCGCCTCCATCGCGCGCGAAACATGATGCGCCGACGCCTGGAACCGTATTATCGCGGCTGGACCGGAAGGTCCGACGGATGAAAAAGGCCCTCCTTACGGTTCCTCGGCGCGACGAAATTAATTATTCGCCGCGTTTTTTTGTGCGTGCGCGGCGAACCATTGGAAAATTAAATTTGAGTAACTTGTTCCGATGCTTACCTGCGGCCCTTTTCCCCGCCGCCCTTGTTGTCACCGTTTTATCCGCCCCGTCCGTGGCCCGCGCGCAGGAAGGGCAAATCATCAGTGAAGTCGTCGTGGTCGGCGTCAAAAATACCAATGCCGATGTCGTGCGGCTCGCGGCGGGCGCGGCGGGTATCCGGGAAACCGTCGCCTTCCGCAACGACGCGTTTACCGAGGCCAAGCGCGTTATTCGCGAGCGCGGTTTGTACGAAACCGTACTGGGGCGAACGGAAACTACCGCCGACGGTAAATTGCGCGTTATCTTCGAGGTTATTGAAAACCCGCTCATCTCGAACGTCGTCATTACGGGCAACAAGGCGATCAAATCTGCGGAACTGCTCGCGCTGGTTTCCACCAAACCGCTCACGGTTTTGAACACGGCCTTGCTGGACACGGATGTTCAAAAAATTCAGGATTACTACCAGAGCAAGGGCTTTCTCGCCATTGTTTCCGATCAGATCGGCGTTGACCCCAACACCGGGATTTTAACCATCCCGATCATCGAAACCGTGGTCGAATCTATCGAGGTTCAAGGGCTTAAGAAGACCAAGTCGATTGTCGTCACGCGCGAGATGCGGACCAAAGTCGGCGAACCGCTCAATGTCAATGTCCTGAACCGCGATGTCAACCGAATCTTTAACACCAACCTGTTTCAGGATATTTCCGGCGTGCGCCGCGAACCCGGCTCCGACATCGGCAAGGCGCGCCTGATTATCCCCGTGGTCGAACAGCGCACCGGCAACGTCGGCGTTATCTTTGGCTACTCGGTGCGGCAACGTTTAACCGGCACGCTGGAATTGAACGAAACCAACTTCCGGGGGCGCGGTCAGGGCTTGAACCTGTCATGGACGCTTGGCGGCGTCGCCTCCAAAAGTCAGTTCGAGGTTGGCTTTACCGAGCCGTATATTGATAAGCGCGGCACCTCGCTCGGTGTAAACGTGTACGATAGGTTCGCGTTCCGCTTCAACCGGATTTTGTCGTCGAATGCGACATCGGGGCAGGATAACGACCCGTACTACGAGGAGCGTCAGGGCGGCGGTCTGACATTGTCGCGACCGTTTTCCGAATTTACGCGCGGCTTTATCTCCGCGCGTGCGGAAAACATCCGCGCGAACAACCTGTCCGTAAACTACGGGAGTTTGACGAATGATCAAATCCAGAACTTCCGCGGTTCGCTCATCCAAACGGGAAAGGTTGCGTCGGTGACGCTACGCGCGGCGAACAACACGCGCGACAACGAGCTGGACCCCGCCGCCGGGCAGTTCTTTTCACCCGCCGTGGAGTTTGGCTCCGGGACATTCGATTATTCCAGTCCGCGCTTGAACCCGCTGTATGTGGACGAGGCGACCACGCCAAATATCCAGCGGGTGTTTACGGATAACCGCTCGCAAAACGGCGCGTTCACCAAACTTAACCTGGATTATCGCCGGTACATATCGCTTAGCGGCCCGCGCCGCACGAGTCTGCGCGAACCCAAGCGCGTTCTCGCCCTGCGCGTTTTGGGCGGCGCGGCGGGCGGCAATATCGGTTTCTCCGAACAATACTTTATCGGCGGCGCGGACAACCTGCGCGGCTACGCCGACGATAGATTCTGGGGAAACAAATTGTTCCTCGCCTCCGCCGAGCTTCGGATGCCGTTCGATAAGGGCGGCTCGCTTACCGGCGTTTTGTTCGGCGATGTCGGCGATGCGTGGGGTGCGACCGCAACCAACCGCGAGGACATCAAAGACTTCCAGCAACACAACAATTTTCGCCCCAATGTCGGTTTTGGTTTCGGCATCCGCGTGAAAACGCCGGTGGGGCCGGTCCGTCTCGACTACGGTATCGGCGAAACAAACCGCACCCACTTCTCCATCGGACAAGCGTTCTAACGGGAACGCTCGCCCGTTGGGGGTGTCCTTTATCTCGTCACTTCCGCGTTATCGCCATAGCATAGCGAAACGCGTCCATCGCCCGTTAATGGCGATTTCATTTTAAGGAGAAACTTTTGACCTTAAATTCTTTCCAAAAGTATGTTGGTTTTGTCGCTGTTTTCGGCGTTCTCGGATTGTCATCGGTTGTCACCGCGCCGTGCGCGTTCGCACAGGGCGCAAAAGCCCCTGGTGCGGTCGCCTTTGGCAGTGTGGATACGCAGAAAGTGTTGACCGAATACAAAGGTCGACAAACGGCAGCCAGTGAATTTCAGGCGGCGCAACTTAGTTTGTCAAATGTATTACGGCGATTAGATCAAGGCTCGGCTCGTTTTTTAACCGATGCGGAAATGAAAGAACTTGCCGGTTTATATGAAAAAGACGCCGCGACGAGTGACGCGGAGAAAAAGCGCATTGGCGTTTTGGAACAAAAGGGCGACGCGGCGAAAGCCAATTTGACCCGACTTTCCAGCACGGCGACGCTCGACGATACGCAAAAAAAACAACTCGCCGATTTGACCGAGGCCGAGCGTACAGGAAACACCGGGCTTACCCAGGTGCGCGATGATTTTGAAAAGCGACTTAGCAAAAAAGGCGGCGATTTGGAGCAGAAAGCGCTGGGCGAGGTGCGCGCCGCTGTCGCTAAGGTCGCGCAGGACAAAGGGCTAACGGCGGTGTTCGATGTGAATGTCGCTATTTACACGAGCAACGATATTACCGCAGATGTCGTGAAGCAACTAAATAAATAACGGGCGCGGCCTGTGTCGTAGACAATGAAAAAGACCGCGTCTTTGTTTTTGGGGTGGCTCTTCACGGTTTGCGCGCTTGCTGGTTGCGGCAAACAACCTGCAAACGCGCCCGGCGCCTCCGGCGCAGGCGTGGTCGAAAGCGGCTACGTGGATGTAAACCGTCTCGCCGCGCGGCACCCGCTACAAAAGGACGTGCGACGACTTGCGGAAGCGGAGCGACGACTTGGCCTGCTTGCGGCCCGCCCGACGAACGCGCCGGGAAGCGATGCGGAGGGATATATTCTTCCCGCGTTGATGGCGGGAGGCGGGACGGAATCGGCAAGTGAAAGCGCCTCCCGAAACGCGTTCGCACGGCGACGCTCGGATGCCCGGCGGCAGTTGGTGCGCGAAACGGATCAGCAGTTGGGCGCGCTTGCCCGCGAGTTGGATGAGCGGCGGGAGCGGCGTCGCGCGCAAAGGCGGGCGTCGCTTGAAGCCGTAGGGCGCGCACAGCAACAGGAACGGGAACGCGTTATCCGCGAGAACGTTACCATTCGTATACGCTCTTTGCTGGAAATGCAGAGTTTGGAGCGCTCAAACCTTCGGGTGAAACGCGGCGCTCTCGAATCCGACCTCGCGCTGGACTGGGTTTTAGGCTCCGCTGATATCGAGGCCGAGATTAAAAGACTCAATGCCGAACCGCTTGTCGCCGGTATCAGCGACCGCGCCCGGTTAGAGCGGGCGCGGCGACAGGTGGAAGCCGACCTTGCGGATCGGCGCGGACAGGCGGATGCGGTGCAAAGCGCGGGCGTGCGCGAGGCGGCGATTGCGATTGCCGAGGCGCGGGCCGAAGCCGCCGAAGGGATCGAGCGGCGTCTTGCGCTGGAGTTAAACGGGGACCGGGCGCAGGAGTTGATAAGCGGTCAGCGGAAAGAGCGAGCCGACGCGCTCGCGCTCGAAGCGCGGTCAAGCGCCCGCGCGCTTGCCGAAGCGGAACAACTGCGGCGGGCGCAACTAAACGGCGCTGTGGCCGGGCCGTTCGCGGTCGCGACGTTCGCGCCCGAGGCGGGCGCGCTTAATATGCGGGACGCCCTTGCGCGTATTGGCGCGCAGCGGCGACGCTTGCTGGCCTTTATCACGACCGATATACGCGAATCGGTGCGGGATGCCGCCTTAAAACATCATGTCGTGGTGGAGTTGCGCGATAACGGTTCGCCGAGCAAGTTCGGAGAACCCGTACTCGGGACGAATTTAACAGACCGCTTTGCAGATTGGGTTTTGCCAGTAGAGGCGACGCGCGGCGGCGCACCGGCGGCGGCGACGCGCGCGGCGGGAGGATGAAAGAAACGTGAAGGAAACCAGAGCAAGAACCGTAGGCGAACTCGCGGATGTGGTGAAAGGGCGCGTTTATGGCGACCCCGAAACGCTGATTCGCGGCATCGCCGCTATCGAGGATGCCAAATCCGGCGACATCACGTTTGCGGAAAGCGTTCGATTTTTGCAGAATGCCGAACAATCGCCCGCCTCCGCTATTATCGCGCCCGCCGCATTTCAGGAAGCGGCGGAAGCCGCCGCCGTCGCGGGTAAAACCGGCGTCGTCAAAACATACATTCAGGTCGAAAATCCCCGCCTCGCCTTCGCCCAACTGCTCGACCTTTTTGCGCCCGAGCAGTACGCCGCGCGCGGCGTGGACGCAAGCGTAGTCATCGGCTCGGATTTCCGGTGCGGCGTGAATGTGTCCATCGGCGCGCACTGCGTTCTCGGCGAGAACGTGCGCCTCGGCGATAACGTCACGATTCATCCGCTCGCCTTCGTGGGCGACGACGTGGAAGTCGGCGACGGCACGATTGTTTATCCAAACGTCAGTCTTCTTCGCGGCACGGTTGTTGGCGCGAACTGCGTAATTCATGCAGGAACGGTTTTAGGGGCGGATGGGTTTGGTTATCTTACTATCGGCGGCAAGCATCGAAAAGTTCCGCAGATCGGCAATGTCTTCATCGGTAGCGATGTTGAGATAGGGGCGAATGTGACTGTGGACCGCGCCCGAACCGGAAGCACCCGCATCGGAAGCGGCACCAAGATTGACAATCTGGTGCATATCGCGCACAACTGCGAGATCGGCGAGGATTGTATTATCATTGCGCAAACCGGGCTTGCGGGCGGGGTTGAGGTTGGTCACCATGTGGTTATCGCCGGTCAAACCGGGATTGCCGAGCAGGTGAAGATCGGCGAATACACCACCATCGGCGCGCAAACCGGCGTGATGGGCGATGTTCCCGCCCGCTCGTTCGTTTCCGGCTACGGCGCAAAACCGCACCGCGAGGTGCTTCGCACCAACGCCGCGGTCAACCAACTGCCGGACCTACTGAAAAAAGTGCGCGCGATGGAGCGACGCTTGAAGCAACTTGAGGCCGGTTTGAACAACGACTCCACCTTAGCGACACCCGAAGCGTGAACGCCGCCGCGCCGATGACTATCAATGCGTCCGTGACTGTAACCGGCGTCGGCATCCATACAGGAGCCGACGCCGTTGTTACGCTTGCGCCTGCAAGCGAGCCGCGGCGTGGCGTTGTTTTCCAACGAAGCGGCGAAGCCGAAGTAATCGTTGCGTCTGCGGTCAACGTTGTGGATACCGCGCGTTGCACGGTTCTTGGCTCGGGAAGTAATGGCGCGACCGTATCCACCGTTGAACATTTACTTTCCGCCTTCGCCGCGCTTGGCGTCACCGACGCCATTGTGATTGTGGACGGCCCGGAATTGCCGATTGGCGATGGAGGCGCGCTTATCTGGACCGACGCTATCGCCCGCGCGGGCGGGGCGAGACCGTTTGCTGGTACACTGAACGAAAATCAGGCGGCTTGGACGCTTGCGGAACCCCTGATCATAACGGGTAAAAACGGCGCGTTTATCGCGGCGTATCCGTCCGATGTGTTGCGGCTGACGGTCGCGGTTGCGTTCGATCACGCGCTTGTGGAAACGCAAACCGCGCGTTTCGATTTCGCGACGGGGGACTATGTACGCGAGGTTGCTCCGGCCCGAACCTTCGGCTTTATCGAAGAGGTCGAAGCCCTCCGGGCGGCGGGACTTGCGCGCGGCGGCTCGTTCGACAACGCGGTTGTTGTTTACCCGGACCGGTACTCGTCACCGCTTCGCTTTCCCGATGAACTCGCCCGGCACAAACTGCTGGATCTCATCGGCGATCTCGCCCTTGCGTTTCCCGGCGAATACTTGCCCGCTCTGGAAATCTTCGCGGTCAAGCCGAGCCACCGCCTAAATGTTGAACTTTCGCGCTCCCTGTCGTCCGTGCGGCGGCAAGCCGAAACTGACGAACGAATCCTTAAAACGAGATAACAAGCATTGGAACTTTCCGCCCAAGACCTTCTGCGTATACTGCCGCATCGTTACCCTTTTCTGCTGGTAGACCGCATCCTTGAGATCGAACCCGGCGTGCGCGTTCTCGCCCGCAAAAACGTCACGATCAACGAGCATTTTTTCGTGGGGCATTTTCCCGGTCGGCCTATCATGCCCGGCGTGCTGATTATCGAGATGGCGGCGCAGGCGGGCGGCGTGATGTTCCTAACGCTGGACGAGCATCGGGCCAAACTCGCTTATCTTGCGGGCGTGGAAAAGGCCCGATTCCGCAAACCGGTAACGCCCGGCGACACGCTTGAGGTTGAGGTGAAAATGGTCAAAACGCGCGGCAACGTTTGGTGGGCGAAAAGCGAAGCGCGCGTGGACGGCAAGATCGTTTTCGACGCGGAAATGTCGTTTGCCCTTATCGTACGCGCGGAAGATGAGGTCAACTCGTGACAACGGAAGGAACGGATGGCCGCGTGAAAATTCATCCGACCGCCGTAATTGATCCATCGTCCGAGATCGGCGCGGATGTCGAAATCGGCGCGTACTCGGTTGTCGGGGCGAACTGCGTTCTTGGCGACCGAACGGTTATCGGCCCCCATGTCGTGCTGGAGCCGTACACCATTTTAGGGAAGGACTGTCAGGTGCGGGCGGGGGCCGTGTTGGGCGGCCCGCCGCAGGACCATAAATTCAAGGGCGAGCGCTCGTACCTGCGTATCGGGGACCGGAACCTGGTTCGCGAGTTCGTCACCATGCACCGCGCAACCGGCGAAGATCAGGCGACCATCATCGGGGATGACAACCTGATTATGGCGTATGTGCATATCGGACATAACTGCGACATTGGGTCGGGCGCGATGATCTCGTCGTACGCCGGTTTGTCCGGTCATATCGCGGTCGAGGACGGCGTGGTCTTCGGCGGTATGGTGGGCGTTCATCAGTTTGTGCGTATCGGAAAACTCGCGATGCTAGGCGGTTACAGCAAGGTGGTGCAGGACGTTCCGCCGTTTATGATGGCCGATGGTCGCCCCGCCGATGTGCTTGACTTAAACGTGCGCGGTTTGCGCCGCGCCGAGGTTCCGGCAAGCTCGCGCGCCGCGCTTAAAAACGCGTATAAATTGCTCTACCGCTCGAACCTGAACGTGTCACAGGCGCTGGAGGCGATCACGGAAGAGGTGGAAGCGTCGCCGGAACTCGATTATCTGGTGTCGTTCATGCAGCAGATCAAAGAAGGCTCGTCGGGACGGCAGAACGACCGGCCCCGGCGCCGGTAACCGCGCTTGGTTGCGGAAACGGCGACAACGCCGCGCCCATTGCAAGTCGCGATTATCTCGGCGGAAGCGTCCGGTGACCGCGCGGGCGCGGGTTTGGCAACCGAACTGAAACTCCTGCGCCCCAACATCGTGTTGTGGGGGACCGGCGGTAAATACCTGCGCGAGGCGGGCGCGGACGTTTTTATTGACTCATCCCGCTGGGGCGTCATCGGCGCGGCGTCCGCGCTCGCGATTTTGCCCCGCATTCTTGCCGCCCGGCGCAAGTTGATGGCGGAACTGAAGCGTCGCCCGCCCGATGTGCTGGTCCCTATTGATGCGGGCGCGTTCAATCTGGGCTTTGGTTCGATTGAAGGCTTATGTTCGTGGGCGCGTCGCGAACTGCCCCAAACCAAAATTCTGTACTACTTCCCGCCTGGCTCATGGCGCCGAACGCTGAAACGCACCACGCTTGGCGGCGTCACCGATGCGGTCGCGACGCCGTTCCCGTGGTCGGAAACCGAGTTGCAACGCTTCGGCGTCAACGCACGTTTCGTGGGTCATCCGCTCCTTGATCTCGTGAAGCCCTCCGAACCGTTCGCGGATTTCGCCGCCCGCTACCATCTGGACCCGGATCGCCCCGTGGTCGGCTTGCTTCCTGGCAGTCGTCGGCAAGAAATCAGCGAGATCTTGCCGGTTCAACTGCAGGCCGCCGCTATCATTCACCGCCGCGTGCCGGGCGTCCAGTTTCTTCTCGCGCTCGCGCCCACCGTGGACAAAAACGATATTATCCGCGCGGTCGAAGCGTTGCGCCGCCGTCACGGAAAAACCGCGTCGGACGTTTTTCATCAGATCGCCGACCGGTTACGCTCCGAGGTCGAGGGAGATACCCGTCCAAAAACGGTCGCGGTTCCGCAGATGGTGACGCCGCAGGGAACAATCCATAACGCGCCGCCGGGCCGGGACGATTTCGCGGCCCGAACGCGCCAGCAACTCGCTGAGTCTTCGCGGGAGCGCGCCTCCGGCGATTTTGCGCTGACCATTGTCGAGGATGCGACATATGACGTGATGTCCGCATCCGATGTGCTTTTGACCGCATCCGGCACAGCGACATTGGAGGCCGCAATTCTGGGCAAGCCGATGGTTATTATGTACCGGTTCGCGTTGTGGCACGCGCCGGAATACTGGATCGTCCGAAAGTCCATCCCGAAGTATGTCGGCCTGCCGAACCTGCTCGCCGACCGAAAGGTGGTTCCCGAGTACCTGCAAAACGACGCGACCCCGGACGCGCTTGCGGGCGAGATAATCGGCTACCTTCTGGAACCCGCGCTCCTGCTGAAAGCGCGCGAAGAACTGCAAGCCGTGGTCGCGCTTCTCGGCGCGCCGGGCGGGGCGTCCCGCGCCGCCGCAATGGTTTTGGATCTTGCCCGTGACAACGTTGGGGATAGGGAACCGCCAGGCGCGCCGAGCGGTAGTTAAACAAGAACGTTATGCCCGACCTTCCCGACACAAGACAACCCGCCGACCGCGAACCAAGCGATCTCGCCGCTTTGGACCTCAAAAGACGCCCGGACGCACCTACGAACAAGCGCGTTCGCCAGCGTCTCCTCGCGTACCTGCGCCCGCACACATCGCGGCTCACGCTTGGCCTTTTGTGCGGTCTCGCTGCAGGCTTCGTGCCTGCCGGTTTGTTTTTCACGATCAAGGCGTTCTTCAAAACCGCGCAAAGCGGCGACACGCACGCGCTCGGCGTGGTTTGCTTGCTGGTAGTCGTGTTGTACAGCCTGCTGTGGGGAATGACCTATGGGCAAACGGTGCTACTTGCCGAGGTCGCCCAGCGTATCGGAATGCGAATGCGGGGCGACATTTACGCGCACCTGCAAAGCCTTTCGCTTTCCTACTTTCATAAGCGGCGGACCGGCGCGCTGATGTCCACGCTCACCAACGATGTGCCGAAACTTCAGGGCGCGGCAATGATGATAAAGGACGTTATCGCGACCCCGCTACAGGCCGTCGTCTACTTGGGGATGTTACTTTGGGCGTCGTGGAAGTTGACGTTGTTTGCGCTTATCGTCGTGCCGCTGATGGCGGGCGCGATCCAACTCTTGTCGAAGCGTCTACGCGGCATCTCCAAACTATCGCAGGCGAAGATGGGCGATGTCGCCTCGATCATGGAAGAAACGTTATCCGCGCCGCGCATCGTGCGCGCGTTCACCGCCGAGGCCCGCGAGATCGAGCGTTTCGACCGCGAAAACCGCGAAGCCCTCGCGATCACCATGACCGGCGTTCGCCGCTCCGCTCGTTTGCGACCCACCATTGACCTGATCGGCGCGCTCGGTATCGCCCTTACTCTTTACGTCGGCGGTAGCATGATCGCCAGCCGCGAATGGGAAGTGGACGATTTGGTGGCTTATCTATACCTTGTCACGCAACTTTCCAGCGCGGTCGGTGCGGTTGGTAACCTGCGGGTGTCGTGGGAGGAGATGATGGGCGCGGCGGACCGTATTTTCACCGATGTTCTCGATGTGGTCCCGGAGATACGGGACGCGCCCGGCGCGCGTGCGCTACCGCCCATCGAGGGGCGGGTGGAGTTTCAAAACGTCGGTTTCGCGTACGAGTCGGGAACGCCCACGCTTTCCGGCATCAATCTCGTTATCGAGCCGGGGCAGGTCGTCGCGCTTGTCGGGCCGACCGGGGCGGGGAAATCTACGCTCGCAGATCTGGCCCCGCGCTTTTATGACGTGACCGAGGGGGCGGTTCTGATTGACGGTCACGATATACGTAGTGTGACCGTGGAGAGTTTGCGTCGGCAGGTCGGCATTGTGCCGCAGGAAACGTTACTGTTCTCCGGCACGATCCGCGACAATATCGCCTATGGCAAGCCGGATGCGACCGATGCCGAGGTCGAGGCCGCCGCCCGCGCCGCGAACGCGGATTCGTTCATCGAGGCGTGTCCGCTTCGCTACCAAACCCGTATCGGCGAGCGGGGTCAAACGCTATCCGGCGGCGAGCGTCAGCGCATCGCTATCGCCCGCGCGCTTCTCGCGAACCCGCGCCTCCTCATTTTAGACGAGGCGACTTCGGCCCTCGACGCGTCTACCGAAGCGTTAGTGCAGGATGCGCTCGAAACGCTGATGCAGGGGCGAACCACCATCGTAATCGCGCACCGATTATCCACCATCGTCAGCGCGGACAAAATCGTCGTTATTCGGGCCGGTCGTATCGCGGAAACCGGAACGCACGCCGAACTTCTCGCCCGTGGCGGCGTCTACGCGACACTGTTTGAAACCCAGCGCCGCGCCGCCGAACTTGCATTGCCTGAGAATTAGCAAGAAAGTTCATAGCCGGAAAGAAAGAAAGTAAACGAAGAAGATTTGCCGGGTCGTCAGGTCTGGCTTTCCGATTTCTTGCTCCCAACTTTCTTGCCTTCCCATAAACGCCTGTGAAAGAAGCCGAAGTACAACGTCCCGTAACGTTCAAAACGCGTCTGCTCGCGCGCCTCATTTATGGCGCGGTGCGGGCGATTTGCGTGACCGTGCGCCTTCGCATCGTGGGCGAGGAGACTTGCAAGGCGTTGATCGCCCAGCATAACGGGGCGATTTTCGTTACGTGGCACGGGCGGACGCTTCTACCGATCAACCACTTCCGGCGCCGCGGGTACTGGGCGTTAATCTCGATGTCCCGCGATGGCGACTTACAGTCGGAGAACTTTCGGCTGTTCGGGTTTCGTGTCGTACGCGGCTCAACCGGGCGACGCGGCGTGTCGGCGACACGCGAGGTTTTGGCGGCGCTTGAGGCGGGCGGCGTACTTGCCTTTACGCCGGACGGTCCGCGTGGCCCGTCACAAAAAGTTCAAGCCGGTGTGGTGTACTTCGCCCAGCGGTCCGGTAAGCCCATCATCCCAACCGGCATCAGCGCGTATCCGCGCTGGCAAATCTCTACATGGGACCGCTATCTGGTTCCCAAGCCGTTTTCCAAAGCGCGTTGGATCTACGGCGAACCCATCTTTGTCGCCCCCGGCGATGACCTGTCTGAGGCCGCGCGCCGCGTAGAAAATTCTATCAATGCGGTTGAAGCCGAAGCGGAACGGCAGGTTTTGCCCCGAAAGTTCCGCGCGGCGAAGCCCGTGCAGGAACACGCCGCTAAGTAGGAAACGCCGCTTACTTTAAATTAAGGCGGCGTT
Organism: uncultured Armatimonadaceae bacterium; assembly: GCA_964252165.1. Classification (GTDB taxonomy): domain Bacteria; phylum Armatimonadota; class Armatimonadia; order Armatimonadales; family Armatimonadaceae; genus CAXUMS01. The sequence goes on along the minus strand of CAXUMS010000045.1, from coordinate 5,729 downwards.
GGAAGCCAGCCGACAAGACGTGCGACCCAGATGCCGATTAAGGCGACGATTACCAGCGCGCAAGCCGCTTCGCCCAGGTGGCGCGGCAGGCGGCGTAAAAGACGGGCGTCCATTCCAGTCAGGCGCAAAAGTGTAAACACGCTAAGCGAAAACAAAACGAGGGGGCCGAGGGGATGAAAGCGTAACGCGTCGGGAAGGTCGCCGTGCGCGGCGCAGACCACGGAGCGCGTGATGCCGCAACCGGGGCAGGGGAGGCCGGTCAAGGATCGGAAACCGCAGAGCGTTGGAACGCCCGCGATGTGCGCGCCCCGTGTAGGCGGCAGAACGAAGGCGAGCAAAAGAAGCGTGGGGGCGACGGCGTACCGTCGCCCCCATTCTACCAATGCGCCCCTACGCGGGCGGCGGTTATCAAGCGCGGTAGCCACGGCGCGCGGCGGTCTCCCAAATCCCATTAAGATCGTTTTGCTGAATCAACGGTACGACGATGCCAAGGCCATAAATTGGCCCGGCCCCCAGCACATCGAAAACAAGGAACAGAAGCGAGTTATCGCGAACCGGTAAGCCCAAGCCCGCCTGCATACGCGCGATTTGTTGCGCTGTTTTCCAATCCCAGTAGAAAAGGTACAAGCCCGCCGTGAAGAAGGTCAGGAGCAACTCTACTACGGGCGGAATATCCGGCTCGCGCAGATACGCTTGTATATCGCGCGAGGTCGTGTAAACCCAATAGATGTAGTACAAGCCGCACGTCAACAGCGACAAAAGTAAAACGGATACAACGCTACGCGGACGCCCCATCGTTGATTGAACCTCAAAAAACGCGCATTCACTCGCTTCCGCGCGATTGCGGAAAAGCCATCGTACGCGCCCCGTACTTTTAAGAACCGCAAATGGGTCGTCTGGTTGCGGGTGGCGGCTACTGCCCGTCGTAGCCGCCACGTCAATCTTTAGCGAACGCCGCTACCCGCCGGAACCGGTTTCTCCGGCGTCAGCAGAACGGCAAGACCATCCTCGTCGGTTGCGGCGAGAAGCATGCCACGGCTTTCCACGCCGCGAATTACCGCGGTTTGCAAGTTCGCGACCACGACAATTTTCTTGCCCGGCAACTCGTCCGGCTTGTACGCCTCCGCGATGCCCGCGACCAACTGCCGCTCTTCGCCATCGCCGAGCCGGATTTGAAGCCGGAGCAGTTTCTTCGCGCCGGAAATTTTTTCCGCGCTTATGATCTCCGCAACCCGCAACTGGACTTTGAGAAAATCGTCAATTGAGATACCCTCGTCCTCGTCGTCAACCGGCGCATCCGTTGCGACCAGCGCGGCGGGCGCAGATGTCGTTTTGTTATTGGGATCGTAAACCGGCGCAAAACCGGGGTCAACGATGGCGTTGGTGATGTCGTCAGACATTTTTTTATCTTTCTTCGGCGCGGCGGGCTTGTTTTGCGATTGCGCCGCGTTGTAGGCTTTCAAATCAATGCGCGGGAACAGCGGCGTCGGCTCCCCAATCGGCGAGCCGGAAACCAGGCCACCCCATCGGGTCAGTTCGTCCCACGACTTCCCGCCCGTTAAATTAGTAACGCCTAATTGCGTTCCCATAGCGCGGGTGGCATGAGGTAGAACCGGCGAGAGTAAAACGGCGGCAAGCCGCGCGCCTTCCAGCGCGTTATAGATGGCGTCATTGACGCCGTCCAAGTCGCCTTCTTTTACCTTCACCCACGGCGCCATATCGTCGAGGTACTTGTTGACGGCGGCCACCAGCGTCCACGCCGATTGCAACGCCTCGCCCCAGTCGAACGTTTCTAATGCCTTTTCGTAGCCTGTGACCGCCGCGCGCGCGGTTTCTATTAAACCGGCATCGTGCGCGCGGGGCGTCGGGATAACGCCGTCGAAGTACTTGGCGCGCAGGACGCGATTGAGAACGTTGCCCAGATCATTGGCGAGATCGGAGTTGAAGCGACCCAGCAAAATCGAAACATTGAACTCGGCGTCGGCGGAAAAGTGAATATCGCGGAGCAGGTAGTAGCGTAGCGCGTCCACGCAAATTTCCTGCGGCGCCCCGCTTTGCTCTTGCAGGAGCGCGACCATCTCTTCCGGGAGCGGGAGCGGAACGCCAGATTTGGAGCCTTTCACCAGGGCAAGCGTGTTCGGGTCGCGCACCAGCCACCAGCCATGCCCGACCACATGGCGGGGCAGGGGAAGGTCAAGGGCCATCAGCATCGCGGGCCACAGCGTCGCGTGGAACCGGCGATAGATTTCCTTGCCCATCAGGTGCGCATCGGCGGGCCATAGGGTTTCCCAGCCTTTGGCAGGCCAACCGGTCACGGTCAGGTAGTTGATCAGAGCGTCGAACCAAACATAGATAATCTTGTTCGGGTCGCCCGGCACAGGAATACCCCAGCCACTTCGGTTTTGCGTGATGTTAATGTCGCGCAGGCCTTCGTCAATAAACGATAAAACCTCGTTCCGGCGCGTTTCCGGCAAAAGAAAGTCGGGGTTGGCGACAATATACTCGCGTAGCCGGTCGCCATAACGGGACAAGCGGAAAAAATACGCCTCTTCCTGCACCCGTTCGACCTTTGCCCCGGTTTCGCGCGCGGTTTGGGTTGCGGCGTCCACATCGGTATCGCGGAAAAACGTTTCGTCCGCGACCGAGTACCAGCCCTCGTACGTCCCCAGGTACACATCATCCGACGCCAAAAGGCGCGTAAAGACTTCTTGAACGGCTCGAAAATGCCGCTCCTCGGTCGTGCGAATGAAAACGTCGTAGTCACACCCGAGCAGTTTCCACGCTTCCACAAATCGCTGGGAAACCTCGTCCACGAAATCGTGCGGCGACTTGCCCGCGTCCTCGGCGGCGTTGGTCACCTTTTTGGCGTTCTCGTCCGTCCCGGTCAGAAAGTAGGCGTTGTCGCCGCGTAATTTGCGGTAGCGCGTAGTGGCGTCGGCGAGAACGGTGGTGGTCGCCGTCCCGATATGCGGCGCGCCGTTGACGTAGTAGATCGGCGTGGTGATGTAGTAGCGTTTGCTCTGCGGCGCGGCGTCGCCGCTTGCGGTATTCAGGTCGTTGGTCATAAGTTACTATCGCGAAAACGCCCCGCGCGTTAAACACGCAGGGCGCATAAATTGTTTTGCGTTATAGATTTAGTGTACCGCGCCGCCGTCCGACGTAGAACTCGGTTTCAATCTATATCAGGAAGACCTACATAAACCGGCGAGATTTTTGTGATAACGTCACGGCGGTCGAAGAGATGAATCTCACCTTGCTCATCGCTCCACACTGGTTGCCGAATAGGTCGCCCTTCAGCGTCGCGCGACTTGTCGAAAAGGTCAAACTCCGCTCCGATGAGAAAATACGGACAGCGGCGATAATAAAAGTTGCCTCTTGGAGGCCCGCTCAAGCCGCCTTGCTCCCGAAAAACTTTCAACAAATCTTCGCGTGTCATACCGACACGCACGGCTTCCATTTCCTTCATACACTCGTAAACCCAGGCAGTGTATTCATCTCGCTTAGGCGGCATTACTTACTCTCCCGTTGCGTTATCGCGGCGGCGCACTTCCAACTGAATCGGCTTTGCCTCCGTTTTCGCCGAGACGCCACACGCGCCCTCGGTTTTGCCGCCGCACCCGCCGCCGACCGCGCCGCAATCGCCGCACGCCCGCGCCGTTGTCACCTCGCTCGCCTTCCAGCGAAACGTGCGCGTGTCCTCTTCGGTGCGAACCACGACCGACACGATTTCGTGGAAAATGTCCACGTCCGAGATAACGCCGCGCCCGCCGTCCGGGCCGGAAACGGTCATCCCGACCTGCGGCAAATGTTCGCGCGCTTCCAGATAAACATCGTGTTCGTAGCGCAAACAGCACATGAGCTTGCCGCAAACGCCGCTGAATTTCGATGGGTTTAGAAACAAACTCTGATCCTTCGCCATCTTCATCGAAACCGGCGCGAAGTCCCGGAGGAACGTGGTACAGCAAAGGGGACGCCCGCACGGGCCGTACCCGCCTAAAGCTTTGGCATGGTCGCGGGTTCCGACCTGATGCAAATGAACGCGCATTTGGAGGCGCCCGGCGGTTTCCTTAACCAGAACACGAAAATCAATTCGGGTGTCGGCGACGAAGTAAAGCGTGATCTGCTGACCGTCCAAACCCACTTCCGCATCCACTATTTTCATGTCGAGACGCAACCGGTCGGCGACGCTCTGGCAATAGGCAAGACCATTTTGCGCCTCGATCTTGCGCTGGACCGAATGCTCGCTGTCCTCGCCGTTTGCCAATCGCAGAATTCGGAACGGTTGCGGGGTATCACCTGCGTCGCCGTCCACATCCCGCAAAATCTTGACCTCCCCTAATTCCGTGCCGCGCTCGGTTTCCGCGACCACCTGCGCGCCGACAACGAGCGGAACGTTTGGCGGAACCGGATAATAGTGCAACTTGCCGACCTTTTGAAAAGCGATAGCGGCGAGCGGGGAGCGAGTGGTCGTAGGAACGGCGGACATGGGTTACTTGTCGCCCCTTCGGAAAAAACGCCCCAGCCAGCCCGCTCTTTTACGCGGCGGCTCCGGCCCTTCCTTTGGCCCGACGGGAGCCGGACGATTTTCGAGCGCGGCCTGCGCCCGCCCCAGCGATGCCTGCTCGGCTTCGTTGGGTGGCGCGGGTTGTTGCAGGGTCAGGTGTGCGAGATGGGTCGTGCGCGCAAGCGATGCTATCTCGGCGCGCTCGGCCTCGGTTAAGGCCGCCTGCGCGTCAGGCGGGGCCGGAACGCCTTCCGCGAGCGCGTCAAGAACGCGCCGCATCGGCTCCGTCATCGGTTCAAAAATCGAGGCTTCCATGATAACTTTGCGTGGCCTGTTCGGCGGGAGCGGGTTTTGTGGTCGCCGCTTCGCTCCGGTATTGCGCGAAGACTTCCGCCTCCTGCGCGCCGGAAAGTAGCGCTTTACGCAGGTTGGCGGTCGCACGGTGTAAAAGCGATTTTATCGCGCCTTCGGTTTTGTTCATTTCAATTGCGATTTCTTTCAGCGGCATATCCGCCCCGAACCGAAGCAAAATCGCCTCCTGCTGATCGCGCGGCAAACCGGTGACCGCGTTCCGCATCAGCGCCTGCGTTTCGGTTCGCTCGGCAAGTTCATGCGGGCTGGGGGCATCGCTTGCCAAACCGTCGAGCAGGGAGCGGACGCCGTCCACGGTCGCGGCGTCAATGGAAACCAGCGTCGTTTTGCCGCCGCGTCGGGCCTGGTCCGCAATGTAGTTCGTACAAATCCGCCCTAGCCACGGAAATAGGGATTCGCCGCTAAAGCGAAACGTCCCCAGATGCGTAATCGCGCGCACAAACGTTTCCGATGCCGCATCCTCGGCATCCTGTGCGTTCCGGCACCGGAACAATGCCAATCGGTACACGCGCGCGTAGTAGCGCCGGTGCAAAACGGCGAAGGCGTTTTGATCGCCCGCAAGCGTTTTTCGCACCAACTCCCGGTCGCTTAACGCCGCATCTGCGGCATCGCCGCTAGTACCTTGTGTTTGCCCTTGTTCTTGCGCACTCACGCTTTTCCATCCGTCCGCCCGCTCACCTGCCTGTTCGCTTGGTTTTTAGATATTTCCCAGATAGTAGCACAACAAAGCGGTTCGATACAAGTAGACGACATGGGAAATAGTTTTGGTTTCCGCGTCGCAGTGTCTACGAGGGGCTAAAGCCCGCTCGCTACCGGGCTAAGAAGCCATGATCCCGCTGAAGCGGGAAGAAAC
>CAXUMS010000044.1:0-29674 GCA_964252165.1 uncultured Armatimonadaceae bacterium | reverse complement strand
ATGAGCGATTTAGTCAAACGCTAAGTAGACGGCGACGACTAATCAACTAAAACGTGGGAGTCGGCGACGCGGCGGGTGAAACCGATGGCGTTGAAATGTTCGAGGAGGGGCAGGACGATTTTGCGGGACGAGTCGGTGGCATCGCGGACAGTGGCGACGGTGATGCCGTTTGGGGTTTGGGCCAGGCGTCGCAGGGTTTCTTTGACCGCTTCGTAGGTTGCGGCGTGGACGAGCAGATTTCCTTCCAGACGTATAAGGGCGTTGTTTTCCGCCAGGATGTCCAGAATAGTCGGAACATGAACATCGCGCGGGTAGTTCGCCTGGAAGTCGCCGGGTTTCGGCGGCGTCAGGCCGCTCGCCTCGTAGACGCTCAGGATGTGTTTGGCGGGTTCTTGCCAGAGAACGGGCATCACCACCGCGTGGTCTGGCGCGCGGAGGCCGTGTCCTTCCGTGACCGCGATAGTCTCGGCGGCGAGGAACGCCTCCACGGCGGCGAAATCGCGGAGCGCGGCGGCTTTGGCGAGAAGGGGGACAAGGGCGTCGCGCGGCATCGCCTTTTTGAACGGGTTTTGCTTGTGGTGCGTCGTTAAAGCGCGGCGGGCGGTTTCGCGGACACGAGCGGCGGCGACATCGGATAGAAATAGGTCGGGGCGCAAACGAACGGCGCGTCCTTCGTTTGCGAGCGTCGCAAGCGCGTCGCGGGCGTGGGTTGCGTCGCCGTCCGTTGTTGTCGCGGCGATTTCATCCGGCGTACGGTCGCGGTGTTCGCGGGCAAGGGCCGCGTAAACGCGGCTGACCGTATCGCCCGCCGCCGCTTCGGATGCGACGGCGGGGACAGTGGGGCGGCGGATTTTTGTTCGGGCGGCGGGCGGCGTTTTCATCGCCTGTTAGTATACCGGGCGGCGCGGGGGCGGGAAACTTACTGCTGACGTGAGGCGAGCAGGGCGAGCGCGACGCGTAGCAAAAGCGGCGGCGCGGCGGCGGCGACCACGGCGACAACGCTTGCGCGCACAAGGTAGCGGCCCTCGTTGTTCACCGGTCGGACGGGAACGGTAACAGCGGGGCGATTGTTTCGGCGGCTTCGGCGAGACATGGGGGCAGTTCCTTTGAATGGTTTTGGCGCGTAGCGCGCGCGTTACCTATTAGACGAACGCGCCGCCTGTTTGTGTTCCGCTTCACGCCGTTTACCGCGCCGTCTTCAGCCGGGTTTTGCGCCGCTTCGCCCGTCCGGTCGCGCAGGCGGCGATCAGGCCCACTGGTAACCAAGCGAACGGAACCGCAAGCGACGACGCCCACGCGGTCGGGTTTCGATAACCCGCTTCGACAAACGCGAAGATGCTGGCGGTAACCGTTGCGCTGACCACGCACGCATGGGCCACAGCGCGTGCGCCTTGACGCGGCGCGCGGGTTTCCGCGACTATGCCCGCGACCGCTGGCCCCGCAACGAAAAACAGTCCCAGGAAAACGAGATAAAACAGCCGCGCCAAACCGAGGGCGGTCGCGTCCCCGAGCGACGCCGCGTTCGACAGCGTTTTTTCAAATGCGCTTCCGACGAGGAAGGCGCAAAACCACGTCGCCAGATGCGCAACGACCGCCCACAGCGTTGCGTAGCGCAGGGCGCGCGGGCCGCCGTTGTTCGCGATCAACGTCAAGCGGTACTCTCGGCGCAGTTTCCCGCCAATTTTGCGGGCGTCGCCGAACTGCGCGAGCGCGGCGGTTTGGGCGTCCGCCGCTGATAAACCAAGTTCGCCGTGCGCGGCGATCAGCGCGTCCACGTGTTGCCGCAGTTCAACGCGCGCTGTTTCGCGCTCATCGGAAGGAAGCGGACTGAGTTCGCGCTCCAAGCGTGACAGGTACGCCCCCACGGCGCCTGGCTCCAGATCCGAGGCCAGCGTCGGCGGCGTGTGGTTAAGCGGGCTTTGCGGTTGTTGTCGAAGCATCGGGGGATTCCTCCGGTTCTAAAATCGCGGTCACAGCGTCCGCGAAACGGCTCCAGGCGCTTCGCTGTCGCGCAAGAAGCATGTGGCCCGACTCGGTGAGGTTGTACACGCGACGGGCGGGTCCGCTCGCCGGGTGAACCCAAACGCTTTCAATCGCGCCTTCGCGCTCCAACTGACGCAGGGCCGGATACAACGCCCCCTCGTTCATTTGAAGCGCGCCCCGGCTTTTGCGGTCAATCTCGCGCGCAATCGCGTAGCCGTGCCGGGGCGCGTCCGCGAGTGTTGCGAGAATCAGGGTTTGCGTCGAGCCTTTTTTGAGTTGATCATCGCCGCTACCTTTGTCGCTTGTCGCCATGTTACGCGTTTCCCGCTTCAAGTCGCTTGCGGTTTCGTCGGCGCCGCAGAAAGGCGGTTGCGCCGACCGCAAGCGCGCCCATGGGGAGACAGCCGCCGAGCGGTAGTGTTAATGCAATAACAGAAGAGATTTTGTCCCCGTCAAAAGGCCAAATGCACATATACATCATCGAACTGACCGTGAACAGGGTATTTGCTGCGAACGCCCAAGCGATAGCCTGAAGACCACGTTTCGGCGCGCGGGTTTCAGCGAGTACGCCCGCCGTTACGGGACCAAAAAAGCAAAATGCCATGCCGAGCGCGAGGTTAAAGGCGGGATACGGAACAGTGAGATAAGCCAAAACGGCGCAACACCATGTGGCGAAGTGCGCCGCCAAAGCCCATAGCGTCGCGACAACGACATCATTACCAAAACTCAACGGGTTTGACAAACGCCATTCACGACGCAAACCGCCGCCGATTTTTCGGGCGTCGCCGAATTGCGCCAAGGCGGCGTGGGTCGCCTCGGTGTCGCTCATCCCTGTTTCTACATACGCAGCGATAAGCGCGTCCATGTGTTGGCGCAACTCGCGGCGGGCGATGTCACGCTCGGTTTCCGGTAGCGATTTGAGTTCGCGGTCGAGGCGCGCAAGGTAGGTTTCCACATCGGGCGCATGGTCAAGCAAGGTTTGGCGGAGCATATGACGGATTAGCCTCCCTTTAGTATGAAATAATCATACATCAGAAACTAATGCACTGTCAAGCGGGCGATGGTTCAGACAGTTGGGACGGTGACCGGAAGCGAAAAACCACGGCGGGGTCCCCGTCCGGGTCCAAGCCATCAAATTCCTCCGGCGCGTAGGGGGCGAGCGCGCCGCGCCAAAAACGCCGGGCGGGAGCGTTGCGCGGCATGACGTACAAGCGCCATCGTCCGGGCAGTTGCTCGACTATCATTTGCGCCGCGCGGTAGCCCACGCCTTGCCCTCGCGCGAAATGAAGAAGGAAAAACTCCTGAACCAGATACTCCGCGCCCAGCGGCGCGCCCGTACCTGATGAACCGTCCGGCGCGATAGCGACAAGGCAAAACCCCGCCGGATGCCCGTTCGCGCGGATCAAAAAGGGGAGCAACGCGGGGTCTTCAAGCCACGCACGCTGAACTGCGTCCGCCTGCGCCGCCAGATCACGCACTGCCTCGTCCACCTCCAAAACGCCGTGGGCGTTGGGCCAGGCGTTATCGGCGAACCGGGATAAATCGTGCCGATACAGCGGGTACAGATTGCGGAAGATTGCAATGGCGCGCTCGTCGAAGCGGCTTACGGTGACAGTCATATAAGTTGGTTTTGGCGGGCGAAACGCTTTCCGAGAAAATAGACGGACGGAATTTATTTACCCCATTGAACAAGTCCCTATGAAAACAATTCGAGGCTTAAAGGCGAAAATATAGGGTTTTGGGGTATAATCGAGAAACGCAATAAGCGACGAAGCCCATGTGCGCCAACTGACCTTTACATCACACCAGTTTCTTCGCACCCACGCGCGCTGTCGCTTCCAAATTACGCCTATGACCTTCCCGCCACGCCTTGTTCTCGCCCTAACCCTGCCGGTCGCTATGACTACTGTTGTAGGCGCACGCGGAACCCAGCCGCCGGTTCCCAAGTCCGACATTATCCTGCGCGACCCCAAAGCGTCCGATCACGCCGTCAACCGCAAACTAAATTTGGAAGCGGGCGTGTATGTCAACAGCGAAGCGTACCTTCCGGACCGGGGGACGCAAACCAACCGCGATCTGTACATTCTGCGAGCGACGCAGGGGGTCGAGGGCGGTTTTGACAGCGTCAATATCTACGACCGGGGCGTTTTGTCGTGGGGCGTGATGCAGTGGGCCGCGCACGAAAATTCGCTTCAAGACGTTCTCGCCTACGTCAAGGGGCGGTTGCTGGACAAAAATCGGGGCCGCGTTTGGGCGGCGCTGTTCAAGGAACACGGCCTCGATATTCAAACCGGACCGGACGGACAGCCCGCGTTTTTCGTGGGCGGGCCGACCGCCTGGCGGCCTGTCACCGGTATCACGAACCTGCGCGTTTTGTTTCGCGGCACCCGGACAGTGGGCAAGTACGACCCCTCAACCGCGGCGAAGTGGGCGCAGGTGTTCGCGCGGGCCGGACGCAACCCGCAGGTGCAGGCCTTGCAAACCGAGTGGGCGGTTCGCAATGTGCGCCGGTGCCTCAGCGAACATGTGGACGGCGACCTGACCGCGTCCGACTTCACGCGCGGCGATACGTTCTCCGACGCTTTGCTGTTCGCGTTATGGACCAACAACCCCGCCGCGTCCCGGACGCATTTCGCGCGCGCGGTCCGCGAAACCCGGCGCATCACGGGCGAGGCGTCGCCGTCACGCTGGCCGCAGGGTTTGTTCCCGTTTGTGTGGGAGCGTGTCGGGCGAACATCGCGGTTCGGAGCGTGGCCCAAACGCACCGCGCAGATCGCCGCATCGGTTCCCGTCGGCGACGGGGGACGGCGCGCGGCCAAAGCGCATCTGGCCCTTTTGGGCTGGAAGCCGGAGCGTGTCGGAACCGGAACGGGAACCGGGCAACTGTGGAAGCGTCCGGTTTACGTCGCCGCCCGTCCCGCACCCGCACGGTCGCCGCGCATGTCCGTCATCGCCGCGTCCGCCCCCGGCCCGGTTCGCCGCGCTCCGGATTCTCCCGCCGTCCACGCCAAAGCCTTCGCCGCAGGCGCGATTAGGCTTCCGCGCACCGCCGCCGCCACCCCGCCATCGCTTCCGACCGGTCGCGATGCGGTTTACGTGCGCGCGTACGGCTCCATCCCGCTGGTTCCCAAACCCGTCGTTAAAGCCAAACCCGCGAAAGCGTTCGCCGCGAAAGTCGCGATAGTCGCCAATTCCAAACCCGCGCGGCTCGCGCCCTCCGGGCTGGCGGCGTTCAAAAGCGTTGCGTCACCCACTGCGATGGGGTCTAAAACCGCGCCGCCGGTCGCTCCGGTTTCGCCCGTCCTCCGTGACCGAACCGCCGCCGCGTCGTCGTCCGCAACGCTTCCCGCGCCTTCCGCCGCGCCGATGTCGCCGATTTCCGTGATCGCCGTTCGCCCGTCGGACCCGTTCGTGATCGTGATAAACAAGCCCGCCCCCGGGGACGCCGTTCCTCCTGTCGCCGCCGCTAAACCGCCGATTGGGGTAAAGGCCGCGCCGGTTGCGCCATTGCTTGCGCCATCGCCCCTGCCCGTAACCGCGAAGCCCGATGAGGTTGTGAAGCCCGCACTAACCCGCGCCGCTCCCACGGTTAATCCGCAACCCGTCCCGCCCGCGTCACAGAACGAACCCGCAAAGAACGACACCGTTAAGCCCGGCGCATTCGCGCTTCCGTCAACCGCGCCGCGCGTCGTGGAGCCGTTAGCCATACCGCAACCGACCAGCACAGCGGCGAAATCTGCAACCGTTATAACGGAAACGCGAACTGTCACGCCCGCGCCCGCCGCGCCGCAACCGACAAGCGCGCCGCCAATCCCCCCCTTTTTGCGCCCTGTCCCGCCCGCGATCGAGAGGGGCGGTAGCGGTGGCGTGGTAACGCCCAAACCCCGCCCTGCGACCACGGTTGCTCCCAAACCGGCTCTGCCCAAGCCCCGACCCGCCGCTATCGTTCCCTCCGTCAAGCGGAGCGGCGGCGTTTTGTCTAACTCCTCCACACTGTCGTTCACCGGCTTTGGCGCGGTACGTCTTGGCATGACCCGCGCCGCCGCCGAAGCCGCCGCGCGCGATACGCTCATCCCGGTTGTCGTTCCCGCCGCGCTCGCGCCTGTAGTGGGAGGAGCGACCGGCGACGGGCTGTACAAACCGCAACACGGGCCGCGTGGCGTTCAGTTCGTGGTCGAGAACGGCGTTATCGCACGCATCAACTTTCTGCCCGGATGCGACGCCCAAACCGCAAGCGGCGCGCGTGTCGGCGACACCGCCGCCGCGCTCCGCGACCGCTACCCCGACGCCCTTTTGTCGTCCGCCCCGTCCGGCGGCGGGCGCGTATTCACGGTTCGTTCAGAGCGATCAGATCGCGCCGGGCGCGTATTCACCCTGCGCCCTCGCGCCGCCGCGCTCGCCGCATCCCGCATGACCTTCGAGACCAACGGCAACGGGCGCATCGTCGCCATCCGCGCGGACCGTGTGCGAAAACCATAGATGACAAACGCCGCCGCCGAGATTTACACCACGCTGCTTCTTTTGGCGACGCTTACCGCCTGCATCTGGGCGTTCTACCGGACCCGCCTGCCTGTAACCCTCGCCTACGGTTTGTACGCCCTTATCGCCCGCGTTTCCGTTTATCCCAGCCAGAACTTGATGCGCGCTATTATGGAGGGAAAAGCGGGTCAAAACTTAGGCGCGACGGTCGGCGAGCGTATCACCGCCTACTCCACCATCAACGCCGTCACCGGATACACCGTGCAGGCCATTTTTCTCATCTGGCTCATCGTCTCGCTCGCGCTCGCCGCCGCCCGTGACAAAAGCGGAACCGCCGGACGAACCGCTTAGAGCGTGTTATGAACTTTCTGACAGCCCTTGACGATGGCTTTCCGCATCGTTTGTATCCTCTCCCCATTTTCGGAAACCAATGAGTTTTTTATAAGGTCTCAATTCCTTGTTCGGGCCAACAATCAGGAATCGCTTGCCCTTCCTTACATACTCCTCTTCGCACCCTTCACCTTCACAGGCGCAGCGATAACGATACTTCCCCCATGGCTCCCAGCCAAGGATTGTGTTAAGCCGCCATTTATAGTTTTCGTAGTCCTGACAGTTCCCGCGCCGACAGATGGGCAGGGGATAAAGCCACAGGACGCGTCCTACTAGCAACCACCAGATAAGTAAATAGACGGCGATTGCGCCGCAGAAGAAGCCAGCGACCCCACCTAATGGTCCGAAATACGAATAAGCGTACTGAGCGAGCAGAGCGCCACAGGTAGTACAGACTATCCCCCGAAAAAGGCATCCCAATGTTGGCGTTATCATAAACGTGAGTTCGGGTTAAGCCGAGGGTGAAACTTGTTCTTTCACATTCAAAATTTAACGATTCACCCGATAAAGGGTGATGTTGTTTTCTTCGCTGAAGCAAATGTCGCTACTAAGAAGGTATATACCTGCGCCGCCAAAGTTGGTGATTCTCGGCTTTTGAGGCTTCCCGAAGCCCCCTACCGGATACAGTAAATGATTGAAGTAAAGTGAACCAGACCCGCTAAATCCCCACTTTCCGCGATTAACATAGATTTCACCGGCGTCCGTCACGAACTCTTGGTCGTATGTTCCATCCGGTCGAAGGACAAATGTGTTCGCTCCGCCTCCAAATGTTCCTTGATACGTATCGCTCACGCTGGAAAAAGTGGGGTTTATCGGAGGTAGGAAGGGGAGCAATGGCAACGAACCCGGTCGGCCCATTGCGCCGATACGAAAACCGCGCGAGCGATCCTTGCGCTTAGCGGAGACGAGGTAGCCGAGGGCGACTACAAAGCAAACAAGGAAGAAAAGACCGCCAAGTAAAATTGGGATAGATCCCATAATGAGAATGATCGTCGCGCTTGTATGTCCGCGCGAGAACTAATTAGCGAAACAAGAAAAGCGGGAACGGCATTGTAAACGCCGTTCCCGCTTTTCTTGTTTCGCTTGTCGCGGCGGTCCCCGCTACGCGGCTATAGCGACTACCGGCGCAGTTTGGACAGGAGGCGCAGAAACTCCATGTACAGCCAGACCAGCGTGACCATCAGCGAAAAGCCGCCGTACCATTCCATGTACGCGGGCGCGCGTCGGGCCGCGCCTTTTTCGATCAGGTCGAAGTCCAGAATGAAGTTGAAGGCCGCTACCACGACCACCACGACGCTCACCAGAATCGAAAGCGGCGAACTGCTCCACAGGAAGTTGGACAATGCGGCGTTTCCAAACATTCCCATGACGATGTTGACGAGGTACACAACCGCAATTGCGCCGGTCGCGGACACGATGCCAAGTCGGACCTTCTCGGTCGCCTGGATCAACCGCGAGCGGTACGCGAGGAGCATTACGCCAAGCGTGCCGAACGTCAGCGCAACCGCCTGCGTCACGATACCGGGATAGCGCTCGTTAAAGATCGCGGAAATCGCGCCGAGGAAAAAACCTTCCAAAACGGCGTAAATCGGGGCCGTGTACGGCGATGCGGATTTTTTGAAAATCGTCACCATCGCCACGATAAAGCCGCCGATAGCCCCGCCCATCGCGAGCGGGCCGATCAGGTCGGGGCGCGTGCCGATCAAACTCCACGTGAACGCCGCCGACGCGATGCACAGCGCGAGCAGGATCAGCGTTTTGTTGACCGTTCCGTCAATTGTCATCACGCGCGCCGGGGTCTGCGGGACTACGCCGCCGCGCTCGCCCGGATTAAACGCGGGCCGCGAAAATTCCTCGAACGTATCTTCCGATAACGCGGGGTTAGAGCTTCTCATAAACTTTGTTTCTTCTCCGTGGTTTCCCTACTCACCCGGCCCGTCGCGCGGGGAGAACTGTCACTCTCTATTATACGCTTATTACGCCCATTCGGTTTCACACGGCGATGCGCGCGGGAACGATTTTAGCGCGGGACGAACGGAACACACCCGCTTAGAAATGCAGGCCGAAAATGGCGGATAACGCGGACAAGAAGAAGAACGACAAGACGGACGATGCGCCCACATTCAAAAAGGGCGACAAGGTCGAATGGGACAGCCGCAACGGTGAGGTTCACGGCGAAGTGGAAAAGAAACTGACTGAGCCGATGACGATCAAATCCCACGAGGTCAAGGCGAGCAAGGACAACCCCGAGTATCTGGTCAAAAGCGATAAGACCGGGGCCGAGGCCGCCCACAAACCGGACGCGTTGCGGAAAGCGTAACCCCGGAAGCATTTTAGACAAGGAAACAAACGCAATGGCGACGGCGCAAGCGATAGATGACGATGTCAAGAGCGAAATTTACGACGATTTCAAAGAACTCGTCAACATGACCGCAAGCGATCTGGGCAAATTCCTCGAAACCGATGAATCGCAAAAAGTCGGGTTCAAGGGCGCGGACGGCAACGACGGAACCGCCGAGTCGGTCGGGCATCAAAGCGGCGAGCGGATCGTGGAAATTCTGCACAAAAAAAAGGGCGACCTCAGCGACGACGATTACGCCCACATGAAAAAGGTGATCGGCTATATTCGACGTCATTCCGCCCAGCGTCCGCACAAGGACGACATCGAACACACGAACTGGGCGTACTCGCTCAAAAACTGGGGCCACGACCCCGCCAAAGCGGACGATTAACCGTCGGTAATACGGCGTTGCCGAACGCGCGACCAAAAACGAGAAGCCCCGGCGCGTTTTGCGCCGGGGCTTCTTGTTTTGCTTCGCATTCCACCGAGGAAAACGCCTGCGCGTAACAGGCTGTAAAATAGCGGTGACACGTTAGGGAACCTCGCCCCTTGCCGCCCGCGCGTTCCTGCGCCGTCACCGGACGGCGAACCGGCGCAACCGGCGATGCGGCGCGTACGAACCGCGATGGATAAGCGAAAACTTCTTCCCCAAAGGCCTAATTTAGATGATCGAACCTGGCGGCTACGTCCGCGACCTTCTCAAGCAACAACCCGGCGAAACCGTCACCGCGCGCGGCTGGGTGAAAACCCGCCGCGACAGCAAGGGCGTTTCGTTTATTCAACTCTCGGACGGCTCGTCGTTTACGGACTTGCAGATCGTGATTGACGCCGGAAGTATCGCCGATGATATTTTGAGCGGCGCGACCACCGGCGCGTGTTTGAGCGTGACCGGGGAGTTGGTCGCGTCGCCGGGCGCGGGGCAGGCGGTCGAACTCAAGGCGCGCGCGATGGAAGTCATCGGGCTTGCCGATTCGCAAACGTACCCGCTCCAGAAAAAAGGCCACACAATGGAGTTTCTGCGCGAGATCGCGCACCTCCGGCCCCGCTCCAACACGTTCGGGGCCGTGTTCCGTGTCCGCTCCGCTCTGTCGTTCGCGGTGCATAAATTCTTCCAGGAGCGCGGGTTTGTCTACCTGACCGCGCCGCTGATTACCACGTCGGACGCCGAAGGCGCGGGCGCGATGTTCGGCGTTTCCACGCTCGACATGATGAACCCGCCGATCAAGGCGGAAGGCGGCGGCGTGGATTGGGCCGAGGATTTCTTCGGCAAGCGCGCCCATTTAACCGTGTCCGGGCAGTTGGAGGCCGAGATCTTCGCGCTCGCGTTCTCGAATGTGTACACGTTCGGCCCGACGTTCCGAGCGGAAAACTCGAACACGCCGCGCCATTTAGCCGAGTTCTGGATGGTGGAGCCGGAAATGGCGTTTTGCGATCTCGATGGCGACCGCGCGCTTGCGGAGTCATTTCTGAAGTACATCATCGCCTACGTGCTGAATCACTGCCAGAGCGATCTAGAGTTTTTCAACAAGCGAATTGATAACACGGTTTTGGAAACCCTGGAACACGTTGTCAATTCGGACTTCGAGCATATAACGTACACCGAAGCCGTGGGTATTTTGGAGAAGTCGGGGCGCGCGTTCGAGTTCCCGGTCTTTTGGGGCGCGGATTTGCAATCCGAACACGAGCGGTATCTGACCGAGGAGACGTTCAAAAAGCCGGTCGTGGTTACCGACTACCCGAAAGAAATCAAGGCGTTTTATATGCGCTTGAACGACGACGACAAAACCGTGCGCGCGATGGACGTGTTGGCCCCGCGCATCGGCGAGATTATCGGCGGCTCCCAGCGCGAGGAGCGGCACGACGTTCTGTTGGATAAAATCCGCCGCCAGGGCTTGGACGAGCGCGAATACTGGTGGTATTTGGAACTCCGCAAGTACGGCACCGCCCCCCACGCGGGCTTCGGACTGGGCCTGGAGCGCATGCTGATGTACATCACGGGCATGAAAAACATCCGCGACGTGATCCCATTCCCGCGCACGCCCGGCTACGCCGAGTTTTAAGTAGCATCATGAAGGGCGGCACTACATTTGCCGCCCTACTGCGTTCTACTAGAACCATGCATTACATAGATGGTCTAACTATCAGATGTCTAACCTCGCTCTTAAGCAGAAATATTTTCTGTCTCATCAGGTTTGAAGAACTCATGGAAAACTTCAATAGGATAATGAGCCTCGACCATTAACTGCTCGTCCGAAGATCGAGTCAACGTCAGCTTTAACGTGCAAACTCCCTTTATCCCGACAGGAAAGCTATCGGCCCTAGTAGAGCTACGTACTATAGTCGCATTCGGTGTAAATTCACTTGTAGCTTCACCTGCCAGTTCGCCGTTTGGAAGGAAAAGTTGTATAGACTCGTTATACGTGATCCTTTTTGCTTCTTCGTCAAACCGGTAAGAGGCAAACATAACAAACGGACGATCCGAAGCCGCTTTAGATGTAACTTCGTATCCTTCAGGAAAACTCATTGCCACATCTTCTATGAGAGTCACTATAGTGATCCCTTCATCTTGCGCTTGTATTAATCGTTCACAAGCAACGAAGGTTAAAAGGTATATCATTTGTTTACCTTCACTCATAGGACCACTAGCTCTTTATTTAGAGTCTCTACAGGCTGACGCTTACGAGCCTTTATATTTTTGTTATTTAAATAAACAAATTTGAAATCTACTTCAACTATTTTGTCAGGTATGAAATCAAAGCTCATTTTTTGTAAGGTCAAACTGGCGTTTTCTTCGCGCTTCATAGCAGTCGGCAACGATCTTATAAAGCCAGCTTTAAGCAACTGATTTATAGGATTCCAGTATTTTGGTGATTGCTTAACATTGCTGAACCACTTCATGCCATTTGCTATCCATTCGCGACGTAGCTCCAAGTGCGTGACGGTAAAATCATCATAGCCAAACTCCGTTCCGCAACACGGACAGATCATGTAGTCTTTCGGCGGGCGTTTCAGCTCAGTGTAGGCACACACGGGACATAAGTAGTCTTCTGTTTGCATGAAAAGCCATTTTTTTAGGAACAGAGAATTTATCATCTTTGGCACTCCGCAAAGAAGTAGGCCAGGTTGCTTACGTAGCCATGCCTGCGCTTATTGGGCTTGAAAAACGTTCTTATAACACGACCTTTTGACAGAACGCCAAACTCATTTGTACTTTGCTTATAACGAATTATGTCTTGGTTGCTGTTTCTGATGCATTCTTTAACGTCATCCGGGCAAGGCTTTAACCCCAAAAAAGTATCCGCTAAGACCTCATACTCTTCTTTGTCGCTTGCGCCTACCAAAGGCCCATGCCGCTGAAAATGATCGTCAAGTAAGTCGGGGTCATAGCCTTTAGTATAGGGCATGAAATGTACGGCCTAATTCAAATTGCTTCGGGTGAGCCGTTTAGGGTTGCGGTCAAACTCGCAGTACATCATCATCACTTATTATACCAAGCGCAAATGCTACACCCAATCGTCGCCGCCCGTTGCGCCGCCGCTGGGCGTAGGAACTATGGCTTCAACCGCGTCCGGTTTGCTCGACGTGTCCGCGTCGCCGACCGGGCCGAGCCACGGGTTGGCGGCGGTGATCCGCCGCGCCTGCTCGGGGCTGACCATGTGGACGAACGACAGGTAGCCGCGCGCATACGATAAGGCGTCCTTGCCGATCTGCGCCGACATTGCATCCGCTCCCTTTGTTCCGCACTGATGCAAAAACGCGCGGAACTTACGCAGGTCGTGGCGCGAGATGTGCGGCGTTTCGTTGACGACCACGCCGGTGACGACCTGCCGGTGCTGGGGGCGCATCACGGCGGTTTTCTCGCGGTTGATCACAAAGCCCGATTCGGTGACGATACGCTCGATCAGGGCGAGCAGAACGGCGACCGGCGCGTCCTGCTCGCGGTGCGAGAAAACCAGATCGTCGGCGTAGCGCGTGTACGTGAACTTGAGGGCGTCCGACGCCCCCGCGAGGCGGGCGTCCATGCGGCGGCAGAGGAGGTTGGTCAGGATCGGCGACGTACACGCGCCCTGCGGCAGAACGCGCCCGCCCAGAGCGACGAACCGCTTTTTGCCGTCCGCAAGGGTCACGGCGGCGCGCGGCGATTCGGTCGCGAGAAGGGCCAATATGGTCGCGACGCCGCCGTTGTAGCCGAACGATTGGAACAGGGCTTTAACGCGGGGCAAGCCGATGGACGGGAAGAAGTCTTTGAGGTCCACGCGCACAACCACGGCGCGCCCTTGATGGGCTTTGGCGTTGTCGGCGACCGAGAGCGCGGGCCGGAACGCCATCGCCGCCCGGTGGACGGGCAAATGCTCCAACGTTCGCAAAAGCCACCCTTGCGCGACGCGAAGCCGAGGCTTGGGCGACGACAAAACGCGAACGCTGCCGCGCTTCTTGGGAATGGTAAATCGGGCGTAATGGTCCACGCCGGACGCGCCGCGATGGTACGTCAAGAACGCCAATTCTTGTTCGGTAATGCCGATGGCGCGGGCGATGTCGGAGGCGGTTTCGAGGAGCGGCAAGGCGCGCTCGCTGATCTTCGCGGTATCGCCGTTCTCGTAGACCAAACCGTTCGACACGCCGACGCCCAGAAACGGGAGCGTTGTGCGGCGTCGCTCTTTGTCCTGAGCGGCGCTTTCGATCCGCGCCTGCTCGCGCTCGGTTTTGCGAACCGCCCGAGCGGCCCGGACGCGCTCGATGCGCTTGCGGCGCACCTCGGCGAGCAGGGCGGTAACGTCACTCGATGCGGAGATTTCCGCCTCAACGCTGGTCAAATCGGTGCGAAGCCGGATCAACTCCTCGTACAGCGGGCCAAGCTGCGCCTCGACCTCGGCGGCGCGGGCCGCGACCTCGGGCGATGGCGGCCAGAAGCCAAGCCGGGTCATCTCCTCGCGGATAAACGCGCCCTTGCCGATTTCCTTCAAACGCAAGCGCTGGGAAACGTTCATCTACCCTTTACCCTCCAACAAATCCTGAAACTGCTGTTCGGTCAAAACCGGTATTCCTAACTCGTTCGCTTTGGCGAGTTTCGACCCGGCCCGCTCGCCCGCGACCAGATGGGTGACATTGCGCGACACGCTTCCCGCCGCCTTGCCGCCCCCTTGCACCACTAATGCCTCAGCCTGCTCGCGCGTGAACAGCGTTAAGGCTCCGGTAAAAACATACGTCTGGCCTTTAAACCGCTCCGGGTTCAGGGCCGCCCCGCCCGACGCTTCTTTCGCCTTGCTCGCGCCGCCCGCACCCACGCCTTGCTGGGACGCCAGCGCCGCCGTGGCTAAAATATGTGCGCACGGCCCTTTGCGCAGTTTCTCGCGCCGGTGCCACGCGCACGTGCAGTCGGCGTAGCGGACCCGCCCGTCGGCGTCCAGATCGAGCGTGACATCGAACTTGCGCTCGCGCTTGGACTCGCCGCCCCGAACGGTCGCGCGATAGCGGTCGGTCTCCTCGCCCGCAGGCGGCGCGCCAAACCCGCCGCCCGCTTCTTCGTCCTCGTCTATGTCACCGGGCTTTTTGAACTGAACGCCGCCCGTCGCGACCAGCCGCTTGGCGAGGTTCATGCGCTGATCGGATTCGTCGTTGAACTCCACCGGGAACGGCAGCAGCTGACGCCAGCGGTAGACATTATCCGCCAGATCGAACATTGCGCGCCCTTCGCGGCACAGGCGTTGCAGGGCCGAATTGGCCTTGTCCTGCGACAGATCGGAGCGCGCGGCAAGGTCGGCGGGCGATAGTCGCAGATGCTTTTCCAGCGCCTCGGCGGCGACGGCGGCCTCGCCGTCCGTGACAGTGGTGGTCGCGGAAAGCAGGTCGAAGCGGGCGGCCCGCGACCAGTCGTTTTGCGTCCACCCGGACAATCCCAGATCGAACCGGTGATCTTTTTGAAACACGGTCCAGTAGGACGGCATGCCGGTCCCGAGCAAGCGCGCCTGCACCTTGTCGGCGTACGGCAACAAATCCTCCAGCGCGAGAAGACGGCGGCGGCCCCAGATGCGAATGTCGCCGTCGTGGTCGCCGTTGTATACATGATTCGGCTCGGCGATTTCCAGTCCCCACGGCTCCACGACCACGACCGGCTTTTCGCCGGGCTTCAAGCGGAACCGAAGCGAGCGCGGGCCTTTGTTTTCTTTTTGGCGACGCAGGGCGGACAACACCTCGGCAACCGTTTCCGGCGACAGCGTCAGGTCCACGCCGCCGAAAGTCGCCGCCGATTGCACCTGCAGAAAGCCGCGCACCCACGACGGCGGCAGGTCAATTTTCTTCTCCAACCGCTCGCCCGCGCCGGTCGCGACCGACACGCCGCCCGCATTGACGGAGAGAAACGCGGGCCGGTACGAGCGGACGCGTCGAATTTCATCGGCGAGCGCGCGGCTGTAGTCCACATTGGTCGTACCAAAAACCGTTTCGCCGAACGTGGTAAGCTTCGACATCGGAACGGTCACGCGTCCGTAGCTCGATTCGTCAATAGAAAACACCTCGAACACCACGCAATCGGGGTGGACGCTGACGACCGGGTCAAGGATCATCCATGCGTCCTTGTCGTTATCCCACAGCCATTTGAAGTATTTTTGGCGCGCGGTCATAAACTCCGCGCCTTGAAGCGTTTGCTCCATCGGCGCGGTTTGCTTGACGATCTCGCCCAGCCGGTTTTTAAGGGCCATGCGGCGTTCATTCAGTTGCGGCAAGCGGCGCAGTTGCGCGCCCATTTCCTGATCCAGCTCTTCGAGGTAGCGCGCCTGCACCCACGTTTGGTACGCGGCGTGGTCTTTTTCTTTGGCGCGGGCGTCACCGGTCACGACCGCATACAGAGCGAGCATGACGCGCGCATAGGCGAGCGAGTCTTTCACCTGCGCGTCTAACTGCACGCCGGGCCGCGAAAGTTCGGTCGCGACCGAGAGTTTCATTCCGGCATCGTCCATCACGCCCGCGCTGGGCCGGGCGTAAGATTGCGTCATTTGCATGGTTTTATGTTTCTGAACGGCTTGCTTGTCACTAATCACAAGGAGATAAATCTCTTCGCTACGTGGCGCTTCGCGCCGGTCGTCCTACGGACGGAATGGACGAAGTTATTGACAGGGTGAAGTATCAGCGTAAGATAGTGCGGTTTGCTAACCCAACGGGGCTAAACCAACCCTAATAAATCATTCCGCCACTCCGTCCGTAGGACGCCCGGCGCGAAGCGCCACGTAGCGAGGAGATTTATCTCCTTGTCAACCACATTGCGCCGCTACAATCGCCTTCTTATCCCCCCTTATTGGGGGGTAGGGGGCCTATTTGCCTAAATCCCCGTCACCGCGTTCGCGTCCACGCTCATCCCCTCGATGGTTTCGCCCGCTAAGGCGCGGCGGGCGAGTTCGCCCATCGCCCAGTCGGCGTCGCGCGGGGTTCGTCCGCGCGCGAGCGTCAGTAGCGCCTCCGTGGAGATGGTTTGCTCGCCGGTCTGGCGGGACTTAATTTTCTCTTTGGCCCGGCGCGACCGGTTTGTCGTCCGCAATACCTCGGCGTCGAATTGGGCGGCGTCGCTCGCGATTCCGGCGAGATCGGCGGGCTTCTCCGCGACATCACCGCTGCTTGCTGGCGCGGTCGCCTCGCCCAGCCGCTCGGCGACAAACGCCTGCACGACCGGGTCCGAGTTCTCGAACAAGGCGCGCAGTAGGGGCGCATGCGGCAGGGTTTCCCACCGGGCCGCGACATACTCCAAACCGTAGGCGCGCACCGACGCGCACGGGCTGTCGCAGAGCGCGAGCGCGTCGCGCTGTTCGCGGTCGCCGCCGTGCGGAACCGCCTCGAAGAACATTTTTCCGACTTGGGCGGATGGCGGAACCTCGGACTCCAACAGCCGGAGCGCGAACGGCAACTCCATCCCGACAGTACGGACGCGGGTGAGCGCCCATGCGCGGACGCCGGGCAGGGGGTGAATGGCGGCGTCCAGAAGCAGGGCGGAGCCGCGCTCGAAGCGCGCTTCGTTTCGGACCGCCCAGCGCGCGAGAAGCGTGTCGAAGGCGGGTTCGCGGATCGCGAGCGGCTCGTCGCCCTCGATGTCGCCGAACGTCTGCGAAATTTCGTCGTCTTCAACCAAACGGCTTCCCAACCGGTCGTTCACGTCGTTTTGCAACGCGGCGGGAAGGGCCATCCACAGTTCGGCGAGGCCCACGCCCTCGCGCAGGTTGCGGAGCAGGCCGGGCCGGAACCGCGCCCACTGCTCATCCGGCGCGGCGGCGATCAAACGCAACAGGAGCGGGGCGGGCGCGGTTTGCGCGACCCGGGCGAACGCGTCCGGCGACAGAAGGGCGACCAGAAACGGTTGCGCTTCCAACCGCGCGCCCAGATCGTCGGCGGTCACGCCCGCGCGCTCTAAAAGGGCGAGCGCATCCGGCGAACCCATTGCGGTTGCAAGCGCGGGCGTTTCGTAGCCCAAAGCGAATAGCGCGTCCCACAGCGGGGCCAATGTCGCGCCGGGCGTTTGCGACGCGGCAAGTAATCGCCATGCCGATTCGCGCACGAACGGTAGCGGATGGTTGACCAGAAGGCTTGCGTCGCGGGGCGGAAAAATAAGTCCGCCCACGGCCCGCGCTAAAGCGTCCACGACGCGCGCCCGCTCGTTTTCGCCGGTTCCGTTCAACGCTTGCAGCCAGTTCAAAACGTCGCCGATCTGGGCGCGCCCGGCGACCGAAACGAGCAAGTCGCGCAGGTCGTCGCGGCCCGTTTGCAGGAATGACGGCGCAAGCGCGGTGACATCGCTGGCCGTGAGGGTATCGGGGAAGCGGCGCGCCAGCAGGTCGGCGGCGTGGCGGGCGCGGCGGCCCAAAGCCCCGTCGCTCGCCGCGCCGGAAAGTTCGCTGATCAGGGCGGCGAGACCGGCGGCGAATTCTTTCACCCACGAACCGTTCGCCGCGCTGTCGCGGGCCGCGTAGGCGTCCAGAGCGGCCTTGATGCGGGCGCGAACCGGGGGAGCGGCGCGAACAAACGCCTGCGCCGCAAGCGCGCCGTTGATTGCGGCGTCGCCGGTCGTCATACGGTCCGCAACCACGCGGCTCGCAAGCGGCGTCAACACCGCCGAGCCGGAGCCGAGCCACGACAAAAGCGCATCGGCGGGGACCACCGGCATGGGAAGGTGCGCGGCGAGCGTGACGCGGGCGGCGAACTCATGGATTTGCCAGGGCAGGTGCGCCAATCCCAAAAGGGAGCGGGCGGCCTGCGGGTTGCGGTCCCATGCGCCCGGCGCGCGCTCTTCGCGCGTCCGCCGCCGCAAACGCGGCAGGGGCGGCGTCGCCGACGTGGTAGAGGGTGCGCCGTCAGCGACGACAACGGGAAAACGCTCGGGATAACCGCCGCGCCCGTGGCTACTTTGCGTGAAGCGCTTGCTTCCCGCGAACAAAATATCGTACGTGAGCCAGTGCGCGCCGGGGTCGAGTTGAGTTGATTTTAACGCCTCGTACTCGGCGAGCGTTTGCGCGGCGACCGCGACATAACGCGCTTCGTCGGTTTTGGCGAGCGTGCGGAGCAGGCGACGGGCGCGCCGCTTCATGTACTCGAACGTTTCCGGAGTGGGCGGCGCGCCGACACGGGCCGGTTTGCCCGCGCGCGTCAAATCCAGAACGCCGACGCCCGACGCGGAGCGTAAATCGTAGCCCATGCGCCCGGAAATCGCGAACTCCGTGGTGTAACTGCCGCCGCCTATCCGGGAAACCACGTGCGGCGCGGCGGGGGCGTTCACATCCACCACCGCAACGCCCTGGTAGTTCAGCGTCAGGCAAACGTGGTTGTCCAGGATGATGGGGCGGGCTTCGCTTACGGAATCTAATTCAACTCCTCCCACGCGTCGCGGATTTGCCGGGTTAGACAGGTCAATCACGTGAAGGGCAAATGATTCGTGGCGCGCCACATAGCCGGTTGTGACATAGGCGAAACCGTTTGCGAGCGCGACGCTTTTCACGTCGCCCAGGTCCAGCGCGCCGACCACGCGCGGGCGGGCCGGGTCACTCACATCCACGACGCGCAAGCCGCCCTTGCGCCCGCCCATCCCATTCCCTCTTGTTACCAGAACGCCCGCGAGCGCGCCGTCCACGGCGACCGCTCCCGCGCCCTCGATCACCACCTCGCCCGCGATCTGCGGTTGGTCAGGGTTTGCGAGGTCTAAAACGCGCAAGCCATTGAACGGTTGATTTCCCGCGCCCGCCCCGATGCCGATAGCGGCGGCGGCGGCCCGAAGCGCGCCAAAGCCGCGCGCCGCGCCGCGCCCCGACGCTTTTTCGACGCTCGCATACAAATAGGGAAAGGCGGACGCCGCGCCGCGCACCAGACCGTCCATGTCCACCGACGCGCGCAGTCGCGGATCCCGTGCATCGGACATATCGTAGACAAGGAGCGGACCGGCTTCATTGTATTCGTTGAACGGCAAAAGGCAGGCGAGCGGCCCGCACAACGTGATGCTCCGTCCGCCATCCACTTTGACGCTCGCCACGGATTTCGGCTTCAGCGGATCGCCGCCGCTTGTGTCGCTGTTGAAAATGGCGAGCGTGTCGGCAGGCCCGCTCCAGCCAGTTTTCGCCCCGAGAACATATAGGTAACGGTCGCGGGCGGCGATCCCTGAAAGGCGGCGGAAGCCTTTGATTTCCATTACGGGGTTGGCGTCGCCGACGCCCCGGCGGGGCGCGAGGTTTATCCGGCCCGCAAGCGCGCCCGCAAGAACCGGCGACGCCGAAGGGTCGGCCTCGACCGCTTTATACAACGCTTTCCAGCCGCGCCACGAGCCGTACGCGAACGGCGTTTGGCGTGTGAAGGCGAGCAGGGCGCGCAGGTCGGCGTCGCCAGTGGGCGGATAAGGAAGCGTTGCGGGCGGGGGCGTTACGGGGACGAAATCGGCGGGCGGCGTCGGCGCAGGCATAGACGAAGTACTCTCTCCAAAGGACGTAAACAAATATAGGTTGTCTAATGGGAAGAAACGAGAAAACGCTACTAACCAGGAGGGACCGGCGCCGACCACTGTAAGCGCCTACCCGGACCCGGGCCATTTAATTCAGGTGAGCCGCCGCTGATTCCGCGCCAGAATTAAATGGCCCGGGTCCGGGTAGGCGCTGAGTAAAGTCGGTGACCGGTGATGTAAGAACGGGCTTGACCGCAACCACGGCGAAACGCCGCAGACAGATTGCTAACGCTTTATTCGTTTCTTCCAACCAAACAACTGGAACAAGTATACCCAACCCGGAACGCTCACTATGAAAAAAAGCTAAAAAGGTACAATACACGTCAATGCCGCCGCAAGCAAGCGACGTAGAGGAGCCGTTTTAGTCGTTGAAGAATGCGCCTGTCATAACGGGAATAGTCGCCGCGTTGTTAGTGGGTAGCGCCGGTTGCGTACGTCGGCAGGAACCAAACGAGGCGGCAAAAGAAAAAGCGTTGCGGCAGGGAGCGCGTAGCTTTGTTGCGGGGGATTTGCCCGCCGCTATAAAGGCCAAACAAGAACTGACGCGCCTGGATCCGCTGGATATAACGGCGCGCTATGACCTTGCAATGACGCTGATGAAAGCCAAAAGAAATGTGGAGGCGGTTAAAGCGTTTAACGTTGTTATCGCCTCAAAACAATCGCCGTACGCCGCCGCGTCTCAAAGAATGGTCCGGAAATTAACCGCCGATGCCGAAGCCGAGCGTAAACTTGCGCGCCGCCGGGTAGTTCCGCGCGGCGTGAAATGATACAATGCAAACAGATTTTTGCCCTTCGCGGGCGGGGAGTTTTGGATGATCGCCGAGGTTATTTCGATAGGAACCGAACTGCTCCTGGGGCAGATTGTGGACACCAACGCGGCCTATCTCGCCCAGCAGTTGTCGGCTTTGGGCGTGTCCGTGTACCACCGCGCGACCGTGGGCGATAACTTCGAGCGGGCGGTCGCAACCGTGCAAAATGCGGTTGATCGCGCGGATATGGTGATTTTGATCGGCGGGCTGGGGCCGACGATGGACGACCTGACGCGCGATATTATCGCGCGCGTTCTGGACGCCCCGCTCGCGCCGGATGCTGCTATAGCCGCGCATTTGACCGAGTGGTTCGCCAAGCGCAACTACCCGCTCACGCCGACTATTTTGCGTCAGGCCGATGTGCCAGGCGGGGCGGAAGCCCTGCCGAACGCCAACGGCACCGCGCCGGGCCTGTTTATCGAGAAGAACGGCAAGATTATCGTCGCGCTTCCCGGCCCGCCCGGCGAGATGATCCCGCTGTTCGAGGCCGAAGTCGCGCCGCGTATCACGGCCCGGACGGGCGGTGAGCGTCAGGTAATCCGGTCGCGGACGCTTCGCGTGGTCGGAATGGGCGAATCAACTATGGAGGAGCGCGTCCGCGATCTGATGCAGGACAGCAATCCGAGCGTTGCGCCGTACGCCAAAACCGCCGAGGCGCATTTGCGCGTCACCGCCAAAGCCGCAAGCGACGCGGAAGCCGACGCCCTGATTGCCGAGCGCGTCGCGCTCCTAAAAGAGCGTTTGGGAAGCGTCGTGTACGGCGAGGACGATACCACGCTTGAAACCGCCGTGGTCGCGCTTCTTATCGAGAAGCGGCGAACCGTCGCCACTGCGGAAAGTTGCACGGGCGGTACGCTCGCCGGACGGATCACAAGTGTCGCCGGGTCGTCCGAGGTTTTCGGCACGGGCCTTGTCACCTACAGCAACGAAACCAAAACGCGCCTTTTACAGATTCCGCCCAGCCTGATCGGCGGCGTCGGGGCCGTGTCCGCCGAGGTCGCGCAGGCGATGGCCGAGCGCGTCCGCGAGCTATCCGGCGCCCATTACGGTATCGGCGTCACCGGAATCGCCGGGCCGGGCGGCGGTACCGACGCCAAGCCAGTCGGCCTCGTCTACATCGGCCTCGCCCTGCCCGACGGCACGGTTTCCGCCCGCAAGTTTTTGTTCAACGGCCTGCGCGACGACATCCGTTTCCGCGCCACACAGGCCGCGCTCGCCTGGCTTCGCGACGAACTGCTGAAGGCGTAGGATGAACGTAGTGAGGAGTTTTTCATGTTCACAAAAAAACTACCGAAAAAGGAAACGCCGCAGCGGAGCCTTTCTTCTCTTATAGCGGAAGAAGTGGCTCTTTTAGCGGAAGAAGCGGAAGCGCAGAAGAACAACTCGACCAACACCGCGCCAATGCCCGATAACAAGCGTCGTTGGCGACTGCCTAAACGGGGCAAGAAAAAGCCGGTTGACACGATTACGCTTGTTGACGGAACCACTGCGGCGCGTGTGTGCAACGCCATACTTGCGAACGCGATTGATCAAAAGGCGTCCGTGATCACGTTGAAGCGGTCTGAAAGCGGCTTAGAAGTTACGCACGAAAGCGAGACGGCAATAACGGGACGAATGAACTTTCCCAGCCACTTGTTCCAGAGAATAGCGGCGCGCTATTTAATGATGGCCCTAACGCCGCGCTCCACAGGAGGCGGTCCCTTTTTTCACCAAATGGTCATCGTGTACGATGGTAAAAACTACAAGGTGGCGTTATCAGTCACGTATGAGGATGAATTGAAGGTAATGACGTTGCGAATCAAAGACGCTTGACAGCGCAACGGTCCCTTTGCCTTAACCGTATCTTAGAAGGCGTGGAATCGTAGAACGCGGAAAATTCGCCCGTGACCAAAACAAAGAACGACAACGGTTTACCAAGCGGCGAAAAAACGTTCGCTTCTCTGGTAGCGGCCCTGACCGAGGAACTAACCCCTTGCGCTTGCGGGCGACGAGACGATGCAACCCACGGTTCGCTTACCCGGACGCTTTTTTGAGCCGATTGCGGCGCGCTTCCTTGTGATGGCGACGAAAACGCAAAACCGCGCGAACGGACCGCATTTCAACCGCATACTCATCAAGCATGGCGGAAAAGATTACGATGTTACGGTGTCTATAACGGAGGATTCAGAAGGAAGCGTTATAACATTGGCGATGATAGCGCCGGACCGTTAATTGTCCGCGCGCGGCGGATACAATGAGTTTCGATGCGTTTATTTTTAGCCTTATCCCTTGATGACGATGTACGCGCCCGTGTCGCCGACCTGCAAACCCGGCTCGCGGACGCTTGCGCGGAGGAAGCGCCTGACATCACGATCAAGTGGACCACGCCGGACACGTTCCATTTGACCGTGCTGTTTCTGGGCGAGCAGACCGCGCCCGCCCTGCCGCTTATCGAGGGAAATTGCGCCATTTTAGCCCGCGAAACCGCCGCGCCTTTCCGGTTTGGGCTTGCTGGCGCGAGTTACTTTCCGAAGCGCGGCCCGCAGGTGAAGACGATTTTATGCGGCGTGGGCGATGGCGCAAGCGAGTGGGAAGACCTTGCGCGGCGGGCGGAAACCGGCGTGGGCGAAACCCTGGGCCTTCCGAAAGGCAGTGGCGCACTGGTCCCGCATGTCACCCTCGGGCGGGTCAAGGGTGAACCGAACCGGCGGTCTGACGCGCGTCTTCAAGGGCAACGCGCCGGTAAAAAGGCGGAAGATCTCGATAGCCACGCCGCCTTGCGCGCGGTTCTCGCCCGCGAGCGCGACGCTGACTGCGGCGCGCAACTTGCGAAGGAACTTGCCTTGATGCAAAGCGTCTTGTCCCCGCAGGGCGCGACGCACAACACTTTGAACGTTTGGAAATTAGGGGATTTTTAACCACAAAGACACGAAGGACACAAAGAAGAGAAGAAAGTTAAAGCGAAATTACTTTTTGTTTTTCCCCTCTGGACTTTGTGTCCTTCGTGTCTTTGTGGTTAATATCTTCTTTCTCACATAAGGAGCAGTATTTTGAGCGCCACTATGGATAAAGAACGCGCATTAGAACTCGCGTTATCGCAGATTGAAAAACAGTTTGGCAAAGGCTCGGTGATGCGGCTGGGCGAAAGCGCGAAAGGCAATGCGGTCGAATCCATTCCGACCGGGTCGCTCGCGCTCGATATTGCGCTCGGTATCAATGGCGTGCCGAAGGGCCGTATTATCGAGATTTACGGCGCGGAATCATCGGGCAAAACCACAGTCGCCCTGCATATCGCCGCGCAGGCGCAGAAACTGGGCGGTATCGCCGCGTATGTGGATGTCGAACACGCGATTGACCCCGTCTACACCAAAGCCCTCGGCGTGGATATTGACAACCTGCTGATCTCCCAGCCCGATACCGGCGAGGAGGCCCTGGAAGTCGTGGACGCCCTGATCCGCTCCAATGCGGTCTCGGTCGTCGTGCTGGACTCGGTCGCGGCTCTGGTGCCGAAAGCCGAGATCGAAGGCGAGATGGGCGATTCGCACATGGGCCTTCAAGCCCGCCTGATGAGCCAGGCCCTCCGCAAGATTACGGGTAGCCTGAACAAAACCGGTACATCCGCGATCTTTATCAACCAGTTGCGCGAGAAGATCGGCGTGATGTTCGGTAACCCGGAAACCCAGCCGGGCGGACGCGCGCTGAAGTTCTACTCGAGCGTCCGCCTCGATGTCCGCCGCATCGAAACCCTCAAAGTCGGCAACGATATGGTGGGTATCCGAACCCGCGTGAAGGTGGTCAAGAATAAAGTCGCGCCGCCGTTCAAGCAAGCGGAATTCGATATTATGTTCGGCACCGGTATCTCGCGCTCCGGCTCGATCATTGACATCGGAGCGGAGCTGTCCATCCTGACCAAAGCGGGCGCGTTCTACTCGTACAAGGGCGAGCGCTTGGGACAAGGCCGCGAGAACGCGAAAAAGTTCCTCGAAGAGCGCCCCGAGATGATGGACGCGATCGAGAACGAAATCAAACACGGGGACGCCGTCAAAGACATCGTCACCATCGGCACGGCGGCGGAGTAGTTTTGCTTGTCGTTTGCGTCTACTTAACGTGAGGCTAAATCGCTCAAGCCGCGCGGCTCCCCCTCACGCTGGGGGAGGCGCCAACCTAACGTTGGATCGGTTGTTTTAAGAAACGAAAGGCCCACTTATTTTGCCTACGCAAAATAAGCGAGCCTTTCGTTTATCTAATACACGGTCCAGCGTGTGGCTGGTCCCCCACGGTCACACTTGTGTGACACCCCCTGGAAGAGGGAGCCGCGCGGCTTGAGCGATTTAGACTTACGTTAAGTGGACGCAAACGACAAGCAAAACTACAACGTCACGAGGCGGCGGCGGTGGGCGAGCGCGCTGTTGGTTGCGGTCGTGAGGGAGAAGGTGCGGTTCCGTTCGGATTGCGCCATATCGGCGGCGCGCTCTTCCGCCCGGTCCGCGATCTCGTCCGCTTCGGAGGCGGGAAGGCCCGCTTCTTTGAGTTGGGTTCGGGACAGGGCGAGGTCTTCCAGGACCGGGCGGCGGATTTTCAGCAGGTACATCTTCGGTCCGTAGATACCGGACGCCTCAATCGCCTCGCCTCTCGCCTCCCAATCCGGTATTAGGGCTTGGGCGGGCATTGCGAAGTGATCGAACACGAATTTGATGTCCGCGATGGTCACATCCGGCTCGATTTGCAGGTACGTTTTCACGCCTTTGCGGAAGAAATTGTAGTGCGCGGATTCATCGGCGGACACCCAGCGGAGCGCGCGCGCGAGGGTTTCATCGCCCTCGGACTCGGCGCGGCGGCGCAGGTTGGTGTAGTTCAGGCCGGTCGCGAGTTCCTGCACCATCGTGTAGATAATCATTTGGCGCGGCGTATCGAACGGCAGTTGCCATTCCGCGCCCAAAAGTTGCCGCTCGAATTCGCGGACCTGCTCTTCGGTGCGCTTACCCGACTCGATCAGCCAGCGCTCCAGCACCATGCTGTGCTTGGATTCCTCGTAGCCCCAGTTCGCCTGGAACCACGCCCGCCCGCGCGACTGCCGCACCAGTTGCATGATACGGTGCGTGTAGTCGGGCAGGAACATCTCGACCGCGGAAAACGACTCCACGATATTTGCGGTCAATTCCGTGCTGTCCGGGCTGGTTTTATCCCACGGAATATCGGTGTCAATATCCCAGCGGCGTTTGGCCTCGGCGTTCTTGAAGTACTTGAGGAAATTCATATAAAAAATTTCCTCGACCTGTCCGTGAACGGTTCCCCGGCGCGGCGCGGCGGGAACCGGCTCGCCGCCGCCGACGGTTTCGGAGTTGGGTTCACCGTCGCGGCCCTTGGTTAGAAGCGACCGAATCACGGCCTCCTCGTTTACTGCGGGCGGGGTTCCGCCGTTTTGTTGGTCGCCGTTTATTGGGGCAAAACCTCCGGTCGGAGCATTATTGCGCTCCGTGGTGTTGTTGCTACTCATGCGTTAAAATCGCCTGTCCAATATCTAAGTAAAAAGTGTACGCCGATTGACCGGGATGCAATCGCCAAAAAAACCGCCACGCCCGGCGCGTTGATCGCGACAATGCGGCGGTTCGTTTTATTCGCGTCAGTGTATCATACCTAAAGCGCGCTGAGGATGGGTCAAAAGTCCCATTCGGAGCGCGTTCAAATCGTCTTACATTGTCCGCTTCCACAGGAGTTACTATGTCCGCATCCGTTAGCGTTCCCGCCGCGCCCCATGAACGTCACCCCGCCCTGCTTTCCCGCGACACATCGGTACTCGTGGTCGTGGATATGCAGGAGCCGTTTCTCGCCGCAATCCACGGGCGCGATGCGCTTGTCGCAAACGCCGTTTTGCTCTGCCGGGTTGCGGGCCTTCTTGGTATACCCATTATCGCGCTAACGCAGTACGCATCGCGCTTGGGAACGGTCGCCCCTCCGGTCTCCCGCGCTATCGCCGCGCCCACGGACGACAGCGAAGATACGGCGGCGGTGACCGTGGAGGCGATAGATAAATTTTGTTTCTCGTGCGCGGATTCCCCTTCGTTTACCGAGGCGCTTGCGGCGACGGGCCGGACGCAGGTCGTTCTGTGCGGCGTGGAAACCCATATCTGCATCAGTCAAACCGCGCACGACCTCAGCCACGCCGGTTACCAGGTCCACGTGTGCGCGGACGCGGTTTCGTCGCGCACGCTGGAAAAACACAAATTGGGGATGGAGCGTATCCGCGATGCGGGCGTCAAACCGTGCGCGAGTGAGGCCGCCGTTTACGAGTGGCTACGCGAGGCGGGAACGCCGGAGTTCAAGGCCGCCCTGCGCTGGGTCAAATGAAAAAGACCTGTAGTTAGCGCTTTCGGCTTGAGGCCAGAAAAAGAAAAGCGGCCTGGCTACTTGTGCCGGGCCGCTTCCACAGTATGTGGAGAGAAAAGGAGATCACACGCTCTTTATATAGCATAGTTACTTCGCCTTTGTCAACCCCTGATGCCTGAAAAACAATTTCTTTTTACAAAAAATATTATAAAAACGGTTCCCATCTTTCAAGGATTATCATAGGACTGAAATAGACCGCTTTTTAGCATTTCCTGTGACAAAACCGCTTCTGAACCTTCCGGTTCTAAAAGGCGTATAGATTGGTATGAAGGCGCGGGGATTACCTCCTGCGCTCTGCGCCACCATAGGCGGATTTGTAGAAGGGTTATGACGATGGAGAATATGGGGAAACGGCTCGCCGCGCTCGCGGTGGCGTCGGTCGCATTGGGCGCAGGATTTGGCGTTGGGCAACGCGTCACCGGCGAATTCTTCAACAGAACCAACAACAGCGAGGCGCAACGGGTAAATGTTTCAGCCTCGAATGAGGAAGTGGGCGGTGATTTCGCGACTGCGGCTCTCGCGCAACAAACCGCGCCGCAACCCTCTGCGAACCGGGGCGAGGATGAGCAAGGCGTGATTCGCGTGGTGCGGCAAGTATCGCCCGCCGTGGTAACCATTCAAAACGAGTCCGGTTTGGGTTCCGGCGTTATTATTGATGGCGCGAACGGTATTATCCTGACCAACGCCCATGTGGTCGCCGACCGCGACAGCGGCGGCTACAGCAAGACGGTAGGCGTCAAACTCAAGAACGCGCGCACGTTGCAAGGGCGCGTGCTGGGCGCGGATCCCGCTGTGGATATTGCGGTCGTGAAGATCAGCGCGCAAAGCCTGCCCGCCGCCCCTCTCGGCGATTCGGACCGTTTGGAAGTGGGGCAATCCGCTATCGCGATTGGCAACCCGCTTGGCCTGGAGCAAACCGTGACGACAGGTGTGGTGTCGGCGTTGGCGCGCAAGATCAGCCCGAACGATGTGGAAGGCTTTATCCAAACCGATGCCGCGATTAATCCCGGCAACTCGGGCGGACCGCTTCTCGATTCGACGGGCCGCGTGATCGGCATCAACTCGGCGGTTCTCCGGGGCAACGGCGCGGAAGGGCTTGGCTTTGCGGTTCCGATCAATGTGGCTCGCGATGTCGCCCGGCAGGTGATCGCTACAGGCCGCGTTCAGCGCGCTTATATGGGCGTCACGTATGGCTCGGTTCGCGGCGGCGTAGGCATTGGCGCAGTGGAGCCAGGCCAGCCTGCCGACCGTGCGGGTTTGCGGGCGCGCGACATTATTATCCGCATCAACGACACCGACGTCACCGGTAGCGGTGACTTCCTCCGCATACTGCGTCGCCAATCGCCCGGCGACACGGTCACCTTATCTGTCGTTCGCAACGGGCGCAGACTGACCACTGCTGTCAAACTTATCGAGCCGCCGCGCGAGTAAAAAGCGCGGCGGCACAACGCGCAAAAGGTTCTTGTTGGCAAAAAAGGCGCGCCTCGTTTTTCCGTTTTCCCGGCTCGCGCGATAGTGTCTTGGTGAAACGCGGATGGGAAAGGGGATAAGCGAAAGATGAATGCGCCGGATAAATTGAAGTGGGTCGAGCCGGAGCGAATTGTGGGCGCGACGGCGATACGCGTGTGGGCGTTCGAGCCGGGCGAGGAGTTGGAGGCGGTCGGGGCGAGCCGCGAGGCTATCGGGGCGTATGCGGAACGACGGCTCGGGGCGGAAGGCGTTCACGCGCTGTGGGAAGGCGAAAACGAGGACGGCGACGAGCCAAGCCTGACGATCAGCGTCCGCGTGGTGGATCTATCCCAAGCGGGCGAGAATATGGCGGGCTATGTGATAAGCCTCGCCGTGAACTTTTACCGCGTTTTGCCGGTCGCGCCGGGTAGCGACTGGAACACGTCGGCGATTCTGTGGACCCGTTGCGGCCTGCGTATCGCCGCCCCGGATAACCTGGCGCGCGAATTCTGGCCTCACCTGGGCCGGTGCCTGGATGAGTTCGTTTCCGATTGGCGCTCATCGCGCTACGCCCGCGTGGACCTGCCCGCAACCCCGCCGGTGCGCGGTCAAAGCGACGACACAACCCGCCTGCCCCGCCCCGATGAAACGGATAACACGGACAACGCCTCGGTGGATACGTCGGAAATGACCCCGGAACGGTTCGCCGCCCTGATGATGGCCGCCGAAGACGACCCATCCGCCCCAGGCGCGCTGGCCAAAACCGAAAAACCCGCCAAAAAGCGCGCCGCCAAGCGCGCCGCGCCAAACAACCCCGCAAACGCCGAACCGAACAACGACGCAAAACCGCGCCGCCGCAAAAACTAATTTGGCTGTGTTGTCTTGGCGGGGGCG
>CAXUMS010000043.1:0-29722 GCA_964252165.1 uncultured Armatimonadaceae bacterium | reverse complement strand
GCGGGATTACGGCGCGCGGCGCGCCCGGTAGCGAGCGGGCTTGAGCCACTCGTACAACCTGCACTGCGGGATGCGGCCAGCCTCGCGTAATGCCAACTGCCTTGCGTAAATCACGTTGCGCAGCGACACAACTATCGCCAATAGGTGAAAAAAGCCCCGCCGCCCGAAATGGGCGGCGGGGCGTTTCTCGTAATCGCGTATCAACTCGGCTACTGGTTGATAACGTCCACTTGAATCTCGCGATCCTGCCGGACTTTCACGCCATCCTTAAGGGCCGGGTTCCACTTCCAGTCACGCAGCGCATCGAGAACAATGCTGTCCACATCGGAGTTACCGGAGCGCGCCACCAGCGACACGGTGAAACTACCGTTCGGTTGGATGGTAAACCGCGCCGTTACCGCGCCGCGAAACTTCTCCCCGCGAAGGCTATCCGGTATCTCCGGCTTCACGCGCCGGGTCGGTTCGGCGTTTTTCGTTACTTTTGTTCCGCCGAGACTTGTCGGTTCCTTGCGGTCGTCCTCTTTAACGGTTCGTTCGCGCTGGGTCGTTGCCACGCCGTCGCCGCTCAAGTCGCCGCCCTTAACGCCAACGCCCGCCCGACCGGGCCGCCGCCCCCCCCTCCGGTTCCGCCGCGCGCAGAAGCGATCCTGCCGCCGCGTCCGGTTCCGCCCGCCGCGCCGCCCGGGACGCCATCTGAGGTTCCGCCAAGCGCGCCGGACGGATCGCCTGCGCCCGCAACCGGTCCGATCTTATCACCGCCGCCCAGCGCGCCCGCCCCGGTCAGGGCGCGGCGACGCGGGCCTTCCGCGCCGGTCCCGCTACCGACCACGCCGCGTCCCGCCCCGCCCAGTCTGCCCGCGACAGCAACCGTGCCGGAGCCGCCGGACGAGCCGTCTTTGGTTCCCAATGCGGTTCCGACAGGACCGCTGCCATTTCCGCCGAAACCGCCGCGTGTTAGGGGGCCGCGTCCAGGTCTGCCGGTTCCGCCCGCAACGCCGCCGAAGGTTCCGCCCGGATCGCCATTCGCCACGCCACCCGCCGCTCCGACCTTCTCACCACCGCCGTACGAGGCGAGTGCGGAGCGTCGCGGCCCAATGGGACCGGAGCCGCCGCCGACCGGGCCGGTGGACGGCGAATAGGTTCGGGACGCGATACCGGCAAGGCCGGTTCCCGCCCCGGTCCCGGTTCCGGCAAACCGGGGCGCAATATCCGATGAGGCAGGTCTGCCGGTTCCGCCCGCGATTCCCTGCCGCGCAAGGGGCGTTCCGGCGCGAACGCCGCCGCCCTGCGGAATCGTGAAATCGGCGGCGGCGACGCTTTTCTCGTCAATTGCGGTTAACACGCGATTGCGCGGACCTGCCGGACCGCCGGGCAAACCAACCGGACCGCGCGCGGCTCGGAATGTCGGCGCGACAACCGTCGCCGCGCCGCTACCCGAACCCAAAACGCGCGGGTCCACGCCGCCCGTGTCGGGGCGCGCGACGCCGCCGGAAACGCCCAAGCGGGCGGATGGCGCGCCGGTTGCGCGCGGCAAGACGGCGTCCGGAGTGGTGAACTCGCCGCTGGTTCCCGGCGTTCCTTTGGCGTCGCCAACCGCGGTAAGAACGCGGTTGCGCGGGCCTTCCGCCGTGAGCGACGGCGCGCCGGAGCCTAAGGGGCCGCGATTACGAGACGGCGCGGTAGGGGACGCCGCGCCAAGCGCGGTCGCGGGGGACGGGGCCTGGGGGCGCAGATCCGGGTTATTTTGACCGAACCCGCCACCTGCGCGGGCGACCGTGTTCGCCGCGCTTCGCTCCGCCGTTACCGGAGGCGTAATCGCGGTTTCCGTGGGCGGCGGGGTGACGGCGCGCTCGGTCAACGGCTTGGGCGTGACGGGCGTGGGCTTCACGACCGCGACCACAGGCGGCTTCACGACCGGCGCGACCTTGATCTCGCGGCGCGGCTCACGAACCGCAACACGGCGCGGCGTGATACGCGGTAGCTCAATGGGCGGCTGAACCACCACCGGCTTGGGCGGCTCGACTTCGGGGACAACCGGCGCGGGCGTCGGCTCGGCCTTTGGCGCGGGCGTCGCTTCCGGCGCGGGCGTGGGCGCAGAGGCGGGCGGCGGCGCGTCCACCAACGTGATTTCAACTGGGGGACGCTCCGCATTCACGGGCATCCCGACCGCGCGCTGGGCGAGAGCGGACGCCCCGGCAACCAGAAGGACGTTGGCAATCAGCGATGCGCCAAGCGCGATAGGGAAGCGCTTTTGGAACGGGTCTTCAGGGATGAAAACGGATGCGCCCGTCGAGGAAGCGCCGGTCGTCGCGACCGGAACCACGGCGATGCCGTCTTTTTTGTCATCATAAATTTTAGGCATTTTTAACTACTCCGCTCCGCTGAATTGCACGCTCATCCAAAGCAAAAAACTTGGTAACTGCATAGAGGTAACGCCCTGTCCGCTTGACACAAAAGGTTAGAGAATCACGCTCCGCGCGGCCTTCAATCTTAGAACGCTATTACCAAGAGACGAATATCACACCGCACGCGTTCCGAACTATGAGTAAGAAGGGCAACTTACCGCGCGTCGTCTCTATTCCAGAACAACCAAGCCCCTATCCCAAAATTTGGAATAGGGGCCAGCGACCGTTTTGTTACGGCGTGGTGGCGGGACCGGGCGGCGGCGGGGCAGTCACCGGGGACGCGCCTGCAGGGGCCGCGCCGCCGTCGGGTGCGGGAACCACATCGGCGGGGCCGGGCGGGGTCGCGCCGTTTTGATCTTCGGCTTTTGTGGTTGCAATCGCGAACTTGCTGATGTTGACCGCGCGGGCCTGGTCAATGCACTGAACTACCAAACCGTGCGGAACCGCGCGGTCCGCGCTGATAATCACGGTCGCCTGCGCTAAATCCGCATTCGCGCCCGCCGCCGCAACCAGAATCGAGCCGATGTCGGTTCCGGGCGGAACCGGGCGCGCATTGACGCTGATATTCGAGCCGCTGTCAATGGAGACGGTAAGCTCTGCGGGCTTCGAGCTTTGCTGGCCAGTTTGGGCGCGCGGCAGGTTGACATTGATGCCTTCCAGCCGAATCACGCCGATACTGGACAAAATAAAGAAAACAAGCAAAAAGAACATCGTATCAATCATCGGGATGATCTCGATTTTCGTTCGCTTCAGCTCGCGCCTTTGCTTAAATTTCATGGGTTCCTCGCCTTCTCGTTTTCGCTGTCGTTGGTCGGGGAACCATTATCGCGCCGAAAGCGGACGGGCGACGGTTGCGCCGGTGACGTTGTTCGCATTCTCGCCCAAGACGTTGATAAGCTTGGTCGCGGCCTGCTCGGTTTCCGCAACGGCGGCGCGCTGGCGCGCGGCGAAGTAGTTGTAGAACGCGAAGCAAACCAGGGCGATAGCAATTCCGAACGCGGTCGCATACAACGCCTCACCAACGCCGCCCAGGATTTGCCCGCGCGCCGCGTCGCTGTTTCCGGCCTGCGTGAACTGTTGAAAAACGCGAACCATACCTAAAATGGTGCCGAGCAGACCAAGAAGGGGGGAAAGCGTGGTGGTGGTGTCCAGAACGGGAAGCAGGCGCTCCAAACGAATAAAGTACTCGTTGCCGGTTTCATTGACCAACCCCTCGACCACAGGCGTGGATTGGTTCCGGTTTCGCAGGATCACGGCGAGGCTTTTTGCGACTGGTCCTTCGCGGCCCTCGGCGAGTTTCGCGGCGTCATCGTAGCGGCCCGCGCGGGCAAGTTTCAAAACCTCCGGTAAAAGGTCGGGGGCCGTGTCCGCATATTGTCGGTACGCGATAAAGCGCTCGATGATAACGGCGATCGCCGCGATAGACAAGAGCAACAACGGCCACATGATAGGGCCGCCGTTCTGGAAAAAATCGACCGGCGAAACCAGCAAAATGGCTGGGACCAAAACAGGGGTCATAAATTGCGCTCCCGCGAAAGGTTGTTGCGTTCCGCCGGTCGGCGCGAAACGCCAATGAAGATTGACAGCGCGCCGACCGGCGGAAACGGACGAGACTTCGGCTCGCGCCGTTACTTCAAACGAAGATTAGCGCGGCGAAAAAACGAAACACTCAGAAACAACGCGGCGGCGAAACCGCATCGCGTGTCAACTCAGTTTTGGTAGTTACCACCATAATACCGGGAAACGCCTCGTAAAAGTACGGGCGTCCCCGGCTGAACTTAAGAAAGCCGGTGTGAGCGTATCAACCGGATGGCGGCGCTTCGTCGCTTTCCGCCTTTACGTTATTCGGGAAAATCCGCCTTTTTCATTAGGGGCCAGCCCAAACCCAACGTAGAGATCGGAAAAAACGCGGGCAAAATACAGGAAACAAAATAAAAGTGGCGCTTTCAGGTGTGCGTGGTATACCTGTACTGTGCTTTGAAACGGGAACGACCTTCGTCCCGCTTGCGTTCCATCACAGAGACTCTGCGCTTTCTGGCGGTTTTATCCCGCGTTTGAATCCCGATCTCCTGTTTTTGTGTGCTGCACCATTTTTACCTGAAGGTCAACGGGAGACGGTTATGAGAATTTACGTTGGGGGCATTTCCTACAACACCAACTCGGAGGGTTTGCGAACCCTCTTCACCCAGGCGGGCGCGGTCACCGAGGCCACGGTCGTCGAAGATCGCTACTCCGGCCAATCGAAGGGTTTCGGCTT
Organism: uncultured Armatimonadaceae bacterium; assembly: GCA_964252165.1. Taxonomy (GTDB): domain Bacteria; phylum Armatimonadota; class Armatimonadia; order Armatimonadales; family Armatimonadaceae; genus CAXUMS01. The sequence continues at coordinate 25,060 of CAXUMS010000043.1, read as the reverse complement.
TGTCGAAATGCCCAACGATGACGAGGCCCGACAGGCCATCACCAAGTTCAACGGCTACAACCTTGACGGTCGCCCGCTCACGGTCAACGAAGCCAAGCCCCGTGAGAACAGCGGCGGCGGCGGCGGAAGCCGCGGCGGCGGCGGCGGCTACGGTGGCGGCGGCGGAAGCCGCGGCGGCGGCTACGGTGGCGGCGGCGGCGGTCGCTACTAAGTCTTGTTAGAAGCGGACCGGGCTTTACGCCTTCCGCTTCTGACGGATTAAACCAAAAAGGGCGCGGACGATTTTATCGTCCGCGCCCTTTTTGGTTCACAAGCCGCGATAACGAAATCAGCGCTTGCTCCCCGCTTGGTTAAGGCGGCGCTGGCTAAGGCGCGACCAACTCCAACTCGCGGCGGAACAATTCGCCCGCGCCCTCGGTTTCCTCGTTCGCCTCCGCAGACCAGGTCCGGCGCGCTTCCCATAATCCGCGCACCACGGATTTGCGCCCGCGCCGCCCGCGCCCGGACTCGGCAACTTCCCATGTTCCGGTCATCATGCGTCCGTCCTCGGACATCTCGCCGGTGTACTGAACGGGCGGGACAACGTACCCGCGCGGCGGCTTGGTAAACGTTTTCACAAACGAAATCGCGCGCCCGGTTTGCACGCCGTCACCGACCACAGCCTCGCCAAGAGGGCCATCGTCCAAGATCGCGCCTCGGAACGCGCCGGTCGTTGTTGTGACCGCATCAAATGTCGCCTCAAATCGCGTTGGCGGTTGCGCGTCCCGGTCATAGTAATACGAACCAAGCCACCCGCCCGCGACCGTGTGATTGAATCCGCCTTCTCCTGTTTCCATTGATTGTCTATACCATTTTTTGCGCCCGTGCGTTGCCAATCGGTAGGCCTATCAAGGACGTTTCGTAGTTGTTAGAGGACCCAGCAATGGCTGATCCTTGTAAAGGAACAACGCGACGCCCGGAATAATCGTAGCGATAATTATCAAGAGGACCGCCGGTTTCCACTTTTCTTTTTTCGCCAGCGAGCCTACTGCGAAGGCCACGCCGATCATAACCAAGCCGATACACAGCAAAACAGACGGGCTTAAAAACGACAGTTGCATAGCCCCAAATCCGTTAATTCCGTACAAAACCGCAAACACCCAGACCAGAAGTTGGGCGGCGGACTTGAACTGTATCTTCCACCAAATAACCCGTTGCTCGGTCATGCGCCGCCTCCTATCTGTTTGGTTCAAAACCGCCCTGGAGAAAACTGGTTTTTCGTTATTTCGCAAGCGTTGGGGCGACCGCCTCGAAGCGGTCTACGTCGCGGGCGAGAACGGCGAGGCTTGCGGCCCAGAAATCCGTGTCGCGCAGGTTGATGCCGAACTTCCCGGCAAGAGTTGCGGCGTCCTCCATGCCGGTCAGTGACAAAAGTTCGTCGTAGCGCGACTGGAACGGGACCGGATCCTGCTGGTAGATCGCGTACAGACCAGTCGCGAAAAGGAGGCCAAACATGTAGGGATAGTTGTAAAACGACGAACCGTAGTAATGGCTCTTAACCGCCCACATATACGGATGAAGAACGTCTGCGTCCATGCCGTCGCCGTACGTTTCGCGCTGGGACTCGAGCATCGCCTTGCACAGTTCGGACACGGACAACTCGCGCTCGGGGCGTCGGGCGAACACGGTCTGCTCGAAGCGGAACCGCGAGGCAATATCCACCACCACCTGACACGAACTTTGCAATGTCGCCTCCAAAATGGACGCCTGCTCAAGAACGCTTCCGGACCCAAGCGCGGCCTGTCTCACGATGGTTTCGCAGAAAATGCTCGCGGTTTCCGCGAGCGTCATCGGGGTGCCGCGCTGAAGCGGCGTGCGGTGGGCAAGGCAGGTGTTGTGGTAGGCGTGGCCCAACTCGTGCGCCAAAGTGGAAACGCCGCCGAATGCGGGCTTGTAGTTTTGCGCGATGCGGGATTCATCGCCGCGCAGGCCCATGCAAAACGCGCCGTCGCGCTTGCCCGGACGCGGCTCGGCGTCAATCCATTTTCCCCGGAACGTACGCCGGGCGAAGTCGGCCATTTTGGGCGAGTACGCCCCGAAATTATCCGCGACAAAGTCTTCGGCTTCCGCCCACGACCAGGACCGCGCCGCCGCGCCTTCGGTTGCGCCGCCGACCGGCGCGAACAGGTCGTACCACGGCAGGGCGTTTGCGCCCGACACAAGGCGCGCTTTGGTTTGAAGGTAGCGACGGAAGACCGGGAATGACGCTTCCGCCGCCGTCATCATCGCATCGAGCGTTTCGCGGTCGATATGGTTGTAGAACAAGGCCGAATCGAGCGGCGAACCCCAGCCGCGCCGAACCGCAAGCGTTCCACTTTCGTGCTTGATGCTATTCATCGCCGCCGCGAGCGGAACCGCGACGGTTTCCCATGCCGCAAGCTCCGCCTCATACGCCTGTTTGCGAACGTCGCGGGACGGGTCGGACGCGAGCGCGCGGATTACGCTCATCGGGTGCGTTTCGGTTGTTCCGTCCGGGTGGGATAGCGGAACCGTTATTTGCGATGTAATGTCACCGTGCAGTTTCGCCCAGGCTGTTCCGCCGCTCAAACCGAGCGTTGCGGCAAGCGATTCTTCCGCCGGGGACAGCAGGTGCGATGCGGCGACTTTGGCCTCATGGATATAAAAAGCGTGGTCGCGCGCGAGCGGCGACGCGGTTATCAGCGCGTCTGCGTCGAGCGTCCCGAGCCAAGCCGTATAGCGCGTGGACAAAAGCGACAGCGCGACGGTTTTGCCTTGCAATTCGGATTGCCGCGCCTGCGCGAGCAGGTTGCGCGAGTCCGTTGCGACAAACGACGAGATGTACGCGCGCAACGTCCGAACGGCGTTCAAGGTCGTATTGAACGCGTTAGTGGCTTCTTCGTACGCCCGAACCACGTCGCCGGTCGCTGGGTTCTCGGCGACGCCCTCGCCGCAAATGTTGTTGCGGTCAAAAATCTCGTCCAAAGCGGCGACAAGCGCGATAACCTCATCGAAGCCGCGCGCGAACTCCGGCGAGTCGAGGCTGGGGTAAACAACGGTCATATCCCAGTGCGGCGGGGCTTCGCTCGCGATTGTGGAAGGAGTGGTCGCGGGGGAGGGGGCGTCCGCGAGGGTTTCAAAGGCGAAGTCGTTCAAAGAAAAAGGCATAGCATCCCGGCGCGCGGCGCGAAAAGCGCGACCCAAAGCCGCGTCCCGCGCCCGCGAATAGTTTTTCCGCATTGTAACACGCGCGCGGCAGGCGGAGAGCAACGACAAATGTCCGACGCGAAAAGGAGAGGCGCAAGCGGCGCGTAAATAGCGCACATTCGGTTCTGCGTTTAAGGTGGCGGCGCACTGTACTCTAACTCAAGTTGCTACCTTGTGAAGCCTCGGCAGACATTCGGTAAAGTTCGGTAAAGTGAGGTTGCTTACACCAACCTTAGCCGAGGTCTGCCGATGCCCATCAAGATTATAACGATTTACCTCTTCTTTAACGAACTGCTAAAAGCCGCACGCCACCAAGACGATCCGCAAGCGCGCTTGTCCACCGCCGCGTTCTTCGTAGGCAATCAAGATTTAGCCCTGACCTTCCTGACTGACCACGGCTACTGACCACGGCTACATCAAGGCGTTCTCGAAGAGCCGCTTTAATCGGCGGCTTCACGCCCTGCCGGAAACGCTGTGGCAGTTCGCCCTGCACGCTTTGGCTTTGGCGCAGGTTCACCAAGAAAATAATACGAAGGGACACTACTTCATTGTGGACACTTTCCCGGTTCCCGTGTGCCGCAACATCCGCATTCAGCGGTGCAAAATCTACAAGAACAAAGCCTTTCGGGGCTACTGCGCCAGCAAGAAGGAGTACTTCTACGGTTTGAAGGTGTGCCTGATTGTCAATGAGCAGGGCAGGCCCGTCGAAATGACGCTCGTTCCGGGCGCAACCGCCGACCGGGCGCAACCGCCGATATTGTCGCGCTTCGGAACATGGACTTGAACCTGCCGGACGGTAGCACGCTCATTGGCGACGGCGGGTTTCTGGACAGGATGTTTGAAGAACAACTACAAGGCGAGGTGGGTTTGCGCCTCGTCGCCCCGCGCCACAAGAACAAGGAGGAACAACTCGACGGATGCTTGGATTATATGACCCGCTACCTACGAAAGCGAGTAGAAACCACGTTCAGCGGGCTTACCGAACACATGGCTCGCTCGATTCATGCGGTTACGCCGCGCGGATTTGAACTCAAAGCCGCGCTCACCATACTCGCCTACAGCATCGTCGGGTAGCAACTTGGGTTATAGTTAGCAGGTGCGGAGTAACTGGCGGAGCCGCCGCCGGGACCGTTACTGTTGGTGGTAAACCCGCTACTAGCGCTGGCGGAGCCGGTATAGAGGATGGGTTCAAAAGGGTTGGCGGGCGGCGGGTTGGTTGTGGCGCTTCCGGTTAGTGTCGCAACACCGTCCACTTGAAAGGAAGCGGTAGATGTTCCTGTTCCTTCCCAATGCCATCTGTTTTCGCTACGTATTGTGGCTTCACCGGATGAATGGTCAAATCCCGACACAGGCGCTAACGACGTGGCGATCACTCGTACGTGATCTTTCCCGTGTGCTACGGAAGCGACCGTGTTAGATTCCGATTGCACGGTGACTCGCGCCCAACCATCATCTACCCATTCCGCATGAGCGGCGGGCAAGCAGAACGCACCAAACGTGATCATGCCAACCATCGGCGAGATACAAGGCGCAAACTTTGCGATCTTCAATGCAACAATTCTCCCTTCAAACAAGAAAACCAACGATGACGAATTCTCCGCCGCTTTCGGGCGGCTTGGGGCGCCGCTTTTGAGCGGCTTGGGGGACTTTACAACCCAATTCTTACGTTTTTCACCGAGCGGTTAAAAATTATTTTTCGCCTCGCTTTGATTGGCTGGACAGCAAACCCTGTCCAGGTTGCGCCGCCCTTGCAACAACCGCGCCGCCTCCGTCCCGCGCTTACCCGGTAACGCTACCGGATTATCCGCAAACTCCGGTAGCGTTACCTGCTTTTCTGGTCTGTTCACGCAATTATCTGCCGACAATCGAAAACGTAGAAATTTGGAACCCCGAGGTTCCCTATGCTAAAGAACACACGGCCCCGACAACGCGTGGGGGCGAGGCACGGAGCGAGCAGCAGATGCGGTTAACGCAAACCATCGAAGCGCGGCAACAACAAACACAGCGGATTGATCCCCGGCAAATTCTGGCAAGCGAGATTCTCGCCTGGACCACGCCGGAATTGGAAGCGGCGGTGGAGCGCGAAATGGCGGAAAATCCCGCTTTGGAAACGCGCGACGGCGAACCGCTTGCGGGCTTGATGCCGCCGTCCTATGATGGCTACGCCGCCGCGTCGATGCTGAACGCGAACTTCCGCACCGCCTCCGCGCTTGGCCCGATGTTTGATGGGGGAGCGAACAATGGCGCGGCGGTTTCGTCGAGCGGCGCGACCCTGCCCGCGTCCGCTCCGAACGGACTGACCTTGTCGAACTTCACCATGTCGTCCGGGGGCGTAGATGACGACAACCCGTTGGATCGGGTCGCGGGTCGCCGGTCGTTGCGGGACCATCTACGCGATCAGGTCGGACAGGTATGCGGCAACGGCGTCAATGGTTTGGTTCGTCCTGATCTGGTTCGGTACCTGATTGAGTGCGTGGACGACCGAGGGTACTTATGCGCGGACCTGCTCGAAGTTGCGGAAACGTTTCGGGCCGCCCCCGCCGAGGTGGAAAACGCCGTTCACGCGCTACAGGCGATGGAACCGGCAGGCGTGGGCGCGCGCGACTTGCGCGAGTGCCTTTTGCTTCAAGCCGAGTATCTGGAGCAAACCGGCGAGGCGCACCCGTTCGCCCTTCGCATCCTGACGCAGTGCTGGGATGATCTTGCCGCGCGCCGCGAGGAGCGGATCGCCGTTCGCCTGCGGATCAATCTCCCCGAAGCGCGCGTCGCGCTTGCGTTTTTGCAAACGGCGCTTACGCCGTATCCCGGAAGCGCGTTTCGCCCGTCCGGGAGCGGAAAAAACAACGGGCAAAACGGCGCGCCCGCCATCCGTCCCGACCTGGTGTTTCACCGTGTCGAGGCCGGGTTTATGATCGAGATGCCGCGCGACTTCGAGGAGGTTTTAGCGGTCGCGCCGCTGTGGAAAAAACTCTCTGATAAGCCGGATGCGGGTGCGGATGAGGCGATGCGCCGTTATATCCGCGATCATGTGGATCGCGCGCAGGCGTTCCTGACCGGCGTTTCACGCCGGGGGCGGACGCTTCGGGCGATCGCACAGGCCTTGGTTCGCTATCAGCAAGGTTTTCTGGAAACCGGCAACCGTGCGTTTTTGCATCCGCTCACGCGGCAGTCGCTCGCCGAAGAGTTGTCCCTCGACGAGTCGGTTATCAGCCGCGCGGTCGCCGATAAATGGGTGCAGTTGCCGTCCGGCGAGGTGGTTCCGCTTGACGCTTTCTTCGGCAACGCCCATGCGGTGCGCGAAGCGTTGGCGAACCTGATCGCGAGTGAGAACCCGTCCTGTCCGTATTCCGACGACGAGATCGCGGACGAACTTACCGCGCAGGGTTTCCCGCTCGCCCGTCGCACGGTCGCCAAATATCGAAGTCTCGAGAAAATTTTGCCCGCGCGCCTTCGCAAGCGCTCACCGAACGCCGCGCTGGCCGCTTGACGGGAGAATCCGTTGAACCGCCCGTACCTTGTCGCTGGGTACGCCGGTTTACGCGTGATTTACGTGTGAAATAATCCATTTCCGCCTAACGGACGCACAAAAATATCGTATTGCTTGGTACACTTAATGTAGGTGCAGGTGAATAGCGCGGTGCGGATTATAATGTTGAAGCGAGGCGCGAATGGCGGAGGAGAGTTCGGGGCAGGTCGAAGCGGCGTCACCGCTATCATTCGATACGCAAAAAGGGGTTGTCACACCCTTTTCTATGTCCTCGTCTACGCCGGGGCGAACCTCGGATCGTCGCGCCGGAGGCGGGTCGTTTTCCGCTCGAATCGCATCGGCACTCCGAAGCGGCGCATCGCCGCTACTTACGCTCGACGCCGAGGGGCGCTGTTTATATGTGGGAACGGCGGCGGCGGACGCTCTTGGTTTACATCGCGCCAGTGACCTTCTCGGGCAAACGCTGTGGGGGGATAAGGCGGCGGCGGCGGGCGCGCAAGGCGTTGTGACCCCGGAGGCGGTCCGCGACGCTTTAGCGACCGGGCGATCCGTTTACCGAGAGGCGCGCCACGAGGCCCGTGACCGGTGGCTCGAATACCGCATTTATCCCGCAAAAGACGGCGGGGTGACGCTCCTTTTACAGGATATTACCGAGCGCAAACAAGCCGAATCGCTGGAGCGGCGCAACGCATACCGTCTAGCATTGATCGCGCGCGTGTCGCACCCTCCCGTCGGGCATGCCCCGCTTACGGATCAACTCCGCACGATGGCAAGCGAGGTGCGACGCGCCTTTGGCGTGGACGCGTGCATAATTCGTGTTCTGGACGACACGGATAATCTGGCTCTTCTCGCAAGCGATGGGTTACCGGATGCGGTTTTGTTTCCGTCAATTCCTGTGGTGGAAGGCGGCCTTTCCGGCGAGATCATCGAAAAAGGGCGGGCCGTCACGATCGCCAATACCGCCGAGCATCCGATAACGTCACCCTTTCGCCTGCTCGGCGCCGCCGGTTACGAATTCCTCGCCTATGCAGGCGCCCCGCTTTTGGTGGAAGGCCGCGTTACCGGCATTTTAGGCGTGTATGTGGAGCGCGAACCGCGCCGGTTCAGCGACACCGATCTGGAACATCTGCAGATTGTCGCAAACTACACGGCGGCGGCGGTCGAAAACGAGCGCTTGTACCGCGCGCTTGAAGAGCGAACAAGGCAACTCGCGACCGAGCTTTCCGAGCGGGCGCGCTGGGAAACGGAGCGTGAACAGTTACTTGCGGACGCCCTGGACCGGGCCGAGCGTGATCCCCTGACCGGTTTGTACAACCATCACGCCTTTTACTCGCGTTTGTACGAGGCCGCCGCCAAAGCGCATAACGACGGCGCGGCGGGCGTGACCCTCGCGTTGATGGATATTGATAACTTCAAGTTTTTCAACGACGCGTACGGTCACGCGGTCGGCGATCGCGTTTTGCAAATAGCCGCCGACGCATTAAAAGCGTGTTGCGCCGTGGTTCCACAGGCGGTCGCAGGACGCGTGGGCGGCGATGAATTCGCGCTGTTCTCTACAAAAGCGGACGTGCGCTCACTGACCGCTTGTTTATCCGGCGACGCTCTGCGGATACCGTATAATCCGCCCGGTTCGGCCTCGGAGTTGCCGCTGCGGTTATCGTTTGGTATCGCCTCTTATCCGCAGGATGCGGCGACGATCGGCGAGGCGGTTGCGCTCGCCGATGTACGTTTGATGGGAGGCAAGCGAGGTCAGTTCGACGAGGAAACCGAAGACGCCCGGCGCATGATGGGGGAAACAACCCCGTCGTTTGGGATGCTGGACGCCTTAGTGGCCGCCGTAGACAACAAGGACCGCTACACCCGCCGACACAGCGAGGAGGTGTTCCGCTACGCGCAACTTACCGCGCGTCGCTTGAACCTGACAAACACGGAACTCGCGGGCTTGAAGGCCGCCTCGCTCCTGCACGATGTCGGTAAGATCGGCGTGCCGGATCGAATTCTGCGCCTGCCGACCGGCCTCACCCCGCACGAATATGACATTATGAAGCGGCATGCCGAACTGGGCGCCATGCTGGTTACCGCCGCAGGGAGTTGGGACAGTATCGTTCCCGCCGTATTACACCACCACGAACGCTGGGATGGCGCGGGCTATCCGCACGGTCTGTCCGGGGAGGCAATTCCGCTTCTCGCGCGCATTATCGCCGTTGTAGACGCATTTTCCGCGATGACAACCGACCGACCTTATCGTCAAGGAATGTCGCCGGAAGCCGCCCTTGCCGAACTCGCCGCAGGCTCCGGCTTCCAGTGGGACCCCGCTTGCGTTCGCGCCTTCACGGAAGCGCTGGAAGAGGGCATTTAGGGACAAGGAAAAAGGCGGGAGGGGGGAGGACAAAGCGATTCATTTCTTCCTTTCCCGCCTTCTAATAACTTTCTCGCTGTTTCCTTGACCTACGATTGGAATTTGTAGCCGACGCCGCGTACCGTCAAAATATAAACAGGCTTGCCGGGAACGGGTTCAATTTTCTCGCGAAGCCAGCGGATATGCACATCCACCGTGCGGTCATCCACATAGGCGTCTTCTCCCCACACGCGGTTGAGCAGAGTTTGCCGGTCGAAAACACGTCCCGGATGCGATGACATTAAAGCGAGCATATCAAACTCTTTGCGCGATAGCGTAAGCGGTTTCTCCCCGATCCGCGCATCGCGTTTATCGGTATCTATAATTAGGCCGAGCGAGGCGGATGTAACTATCGCCGCGCTTCCCGCGCCCATTCCCCCGGCGGCGCCGGTTTCCGCTGACATACCGCCGCGCCGGAGCAGCGCTTTGACGCGCGCCATTAGCTCGCGCATCCCAAACGGCTTTACTAAGTAGTCATCCGCCCCGATCTCAAGCCCCTTCACACGGTCGGCCTCTGCGATCCGTGCGGTCAGCATCAAGATCGGGATGCGACTGCCGCTTTGCCGTATCAGGCGGCAGACATCAAAGCCGCTCCCGGACGGCAACATCACATCCAGAATGACAATATCCGGGCGTTTTTCACGGAACATCCGCAAGGCCGCGTCGGCGTCGCCCGCGATAAGCGGGGCGAAGCCGTGTTGCCGGAGGTTGTACGTCACCGCATCCACAATCGCGGGTTCGTCGTCTACGAGCAGCACTTTCGCGGGCGGAGCGGCGCCGGGAGCGGCGGGAGCCGAAGAAAATCCGTTGCCGTTGTCGTCGTTATCGCTACCGCTTCCTTCAACGACTGAGGGGGGCGGGGGCGAAGCGACATAGAATGGCGGTGACAAGAACGTGGGAACAGGCGCTACAGGCATAATTAAACTCCGCGAGGCGTGAAATCAAAATCCGCCTCAAATCGTCTTGCTGTCGCGCCGCAATGCGCGCCATTATCACTTGATTAAGCCATCGTGAATTGACCTGCGTTATTGTACAACTTTTCGCGCCGCTTGAATACAACCGAGTAGGATGCCAACGCCCGCTTGACAAGAACGCGGTCTGTTTTTACAATATTGCAAAATGGCAAAGATAAAAGAGAAGTTGAAATGAACCGGCAAGGAACCTCCGCCTCGCCCGACGATGCCGGGCGAGGCGCAAAAAACGCGAAGAAAAGCAAAAGCGGCGGAAGCGAAAACGCCGCAACCAAGTCGGTTTTACGGGACGCGGCGAAAAACGCGCGCGAAGCGAAAGAGCCTAAAGCGGCAAAACCGTCGGGCGACGACCGAAACAACGAGTTACAGCGTCTCGCCGCCGATGTCGCGGGCTTGCGCGATGAGATAAAAGGACTGCATGCCACGCTCAAGCCCGCCGTTCAAACCCAAGTGACAACGCCGCCGCTTGCCCCGCAAACCGGCGACAGGAAAAAGGGGAAAACCGTCGCTGGGGCTACAACGACTTTCGCGGACGACGCCTTTCCCGTATCCGCCAAAGCGAGCGCGGAGTTGTTTTTGGGCGACCAAGCGGCGGGTGCGCTCGCCGAACGGCACGATGCCGCCGTGTTATACGGCTGGGCGTTCCGCGCCCACGGCGATAAGCAACAAAGCGGCGCACGGGCAGTTTTTGGCCTTGCCCCGCTTCTTGCTCGGTCCGATGATGACCGGGCGGCGCGTGTCGCCTACGCCCTTGCATCGGTCCCCAAAGTCGCGCTCGCCCGTCTGCTTCTCACGCACGGCGCGCTTCCCGCCGCGCGCTTGGGCGAGGAGGCGAAACTTACGACCGGCTCGCTCTACCATCATCTGCGTGAAATGGCCCATGCAGGCGTTGTGGGCAATGCGGGTCGCAGTCTGTACGCCCTGACGCCGACCGGTCAGCAGGCGGTTCTTCTACTTCTCGCCCTATCTACAGATGAAACGCGTGACACACGATGAACTCAAGACAAACCGTTTCTTTTAATCTGACCACGGCTTTTGATGTAGATGTCTTAATCGCGGGCGGCGGACCAACCGGGGTCGCCGCCGCGCTCTCGGCGGCAAGGAACGGAGCGCGCGTTCTCCTGGTTGAGCGGGGCGGGTTTCTCGGCGGCTCGGCGACCGCGGCGCAGGTTCCCGCCTTTTGCCCGTTCTCGGATAAAGAAAAAGCCGTGGTGCGAGGCATCGGGTGGGAAGTCCTGACCGAGATGTTGCGCCGGACGGATCGCCCTGTTCCCGAGACGGACAATCTAAAGGCCGCGCGGATGGACTGGGTTCCCATTGATGTGGAAGTCCTTAAATGCTTGTACGACGATCTGTGCGAGCGGGCGGGCGTCGAGGTCTTGTTCCACACGTTTATCCCCGAAGTCGTGGCCGAGGCGAGCAGATTAAACGCCGTGGTTCTCGCCAGTAAAGACGGCTTGACGCTCGCCCGCGCGCAAACATTTATAGATGCGACCGGCGACGCCGATCTTGCCGCCCGCGCCGGTTGCCCATTCGAGCAGGGCGACGAGGCGGGGCGGACGCAGGGGATGACGCTCTGCTTCACGGTCGCGAACGGTTCCCGCGAGGCGTACCTGGGCTATGTGTACCAAACCGGCGACGGCTACCTCGCCCGACTCGTCGCAGACGCGAAGGCGAACGGCGACTATGATTTGCCGGATGCGTCGCTGGTCGGCCTGGGCTTCAAAAACGAAACTGTCGCCGGGGCCAATATGGGCCATGTCTACGGGGCGGACTCGACCGATGCGCGTAGTTTATCGGAGGCCGAGCGTGACGGGCGCCGCGTGGTGCGGAAATTGTTGCCGTTCTTGCGAAAGTACGTCCCGGGTCAGGAAAACCTGTACCTTGTATCCACCGGCCCGCAGATCGGGGTTCGAGAATCCCGCCGCATTGTGGGCGATTACAAACTAACGCTCCATGATTACCTTGCCTGTCGCTCGTTCCCCGACGACATAGCCCGCAACGCCTACTTCATAGACATACACGCCGTCACCACCGAGGCCGCCGCCCGCGCGAAAACCATCAGCGACGCCGCAGACGATAAGGCCACCGCCAAAACGCACTACGCCCTGCCGCCCGGTCAAAGCCACGGCATCCCGTACCGGTGCCTGCTACCGCAGGGCATTGACAATTTATTGGTGGCGGGCCGTTCGCTGTCCGCCGACCGCGCGGTTCAGGGCGCGGCCCGCGTGATGCCGTTTTGCTTCGCGATGGGCGAGGCCGCCGGTCTCGCCGCCGCCCTCGCCGCCCGAGAGTGCGAGGGCCGCGTCCGGGACGTGAACATCGCCGACCTGCAAAACCGGCTCCGCGCCCAGGGCGCATGGCTGGGGTAGGGGAGAAGATTCTAACCGCAAAGGCGCAAAGAACTCAAAGAAGAGAAAAGAGTAAGATTAAAAGAGAAATTACTTTTTGTTTTATTCTTCTGAACTTTGTGTTCTTTGCGCCTTTGCGGTTAGAATCTCTTCATGCAATATCGAAAAATGGGCCGCACCGGTCTCAAGGTTTCTGAACTTTGTTTGGGAACGATGCAGTTCGGCTGGACCGCCGACGAGGACGCGTCGTTTGCGGTCATGGATGCGTTCACGAACGGCGGCGGCACGTTTATTGACACCGCCGATATTTATTCGGGCTGGGTGGCTGAATCGTATCCCGGTAAGTCCGAGGAGATCATCGGACGCTGGATCGCGAGCCACAACAACCGCGAGAACATTGTCCTTGCGACCAAAGTGCGCGGCAAGATGAACGACGGGCCGAACGGCGAAGGGCTTTCGCGCCGCAACGTGATCGCGCACTGCGAGGCGAGCCTCCGCCGCTTGCAAACCGATTACCTTGATCTGTACCAGTGCCACTGGGCCGATTTGGACACGCCGATCGAGGAAACGCTGTCCGCGCTCGATGACCTTGTCCGGCAAGGGAAGGTGCGCTACCTCGGGGCGTCCAACTATCCGGCATGGCGCTTGATGGAGGCGGTCGCGACCTCGGACAAGCGCGATCTCGCCCGCTTCGATTGCTACCAGCCGGAGTACAGCCTGATGGAGCGGAGCCTGTTCGAGTATGAGGCGGCCCCATTCTGCAAACACTACGGGCTTGGCGTTATCCCGTACTCGCCGCTCGCAGGCGGTTTCTTGACTGGCAAGTACCGCCGCGATCAGGACGCGCCGCAAAGCGCGCGGGCGTCCGGCAACCTCAAAAACTACGGCAACGACAAAGGCTGGGCCGTTATCGACGCTCTTGATGAGATCGCGCAAGCCCACGAAAAAACCGTGGCCCAAACCGCGCTCGCGTGGGTTCTCGCCAATCCCATCATCACCGCCCCCATCATCGGCGCGAACACGCCCGAACAACTCACCGACCTGTTAGGCGCGTCCGCCTACGCCCTCACCCCCGACGAGGTAAAACGCCTCAACGATCTAACCGCCTACCCCAAAACTGGCGTCCCATCTGGGATTAAGTCAACCATCTGCGAAGTAATCCTCGGCGAGGAGGATCGCCACGTAATCGTCCCACGGGCTGGGCGGGGTTTGGAGACCGAGGGGGATTAGGCGTCGCCAGCCGCGCGGCGGGTTTTCGATATGGAAGCGGACGCGGGCGCGCTGGGATGTGAACGCCTCCTCGACGGGCGTTACCGGAATGTGGGCGGGGAGCGCATCGCGTAGAGCGCGCGCGAGAACCGCGCCTCGTGTCGCATTACCGACAAGAACAATTTGAACTCGATGCTGTGAGGCGAGCGGGAGAACGCGGGCGACAAGACGCGGCGTTTCCACGACCTCACGGTGCAGAACGGTAAGGCGCGGCGCTTCGGCAACACTACCGGAATGGCGGCGCACTATAGCGACGCCGCACTTGACCGCGCCGGGATCTACCGCAAGCGCGATAACCGGGGAATTGTCGCCTGTGGGGGGCGGCGCAGCGGGGGCGGGCGTGTTATAGCTCCGTCCGCGCAGAAACGGTGTTGGATGCCGCCCCTTTGACCTCGAAGGTTAATGAAACCGGATCGGCGGCGCGCAGGTCGCGAGCGGCCCGGACCGTTATGCGCGCGCGGGGTCCCGCTTTGCGAACGCGATCCATGATTTGAAGCCACTCGTCGCCGGACAGGCTGACCACATTGCCCGAGTCCGCGTCCTCGCCCGTTTCTCCGGTGAGCGGCGGAATCACGCCGGATTCCAGAAGTTTTTTGCGAACATCCTGACGAAGAAACGAGTAAAACGTATCCGCTATGGCTTGACGGCTTGTGGAACCATCCAGAACCGTTTCGCCGACTTTGGTTCCGTACGTCAGCACAACCGGGTTGCGGAACGTGCGAATATCCACCGATACCGGTTCGCCCGCGACGGCGTTAGCGGAGGCGGCGACGACGACCACGACATCTTCGTTGGCGAGGCGGATCGCATCGGCGGCGGCGGCAAGCGCATCGGATTCGCTGGCGAGACGGCTGGTTTGGTCGCCCCCGCCCGGCGTATCGCCCTTTTTGTCATTATCCCCCGAAACGGCGCGCGGTAAAATCGCGACCGATCGGCCCAGATTGGCGGCCCGCGACGCCCCGCGTTGCTCGGCTTTTTTGCCCGCCGCGCCCAGTAAATCGTCCAGAACCGCGCGGATACGCCAAATGGACAGGCCGCTCGGAATGGTGGCGCGGTCCAGTTCCTCGCCGACCCGGAACGTAATCGGTTTTTGTCGGAGGGCGCTCGCGCTGGTCAACGACTGCCCGAGAAGGCGTTGCATTTTCGCGCCGTCCTCATTAATTTGCAGAGCCTGACGCGCAAGTTCCAAGCGCTTTTTTTCGTTCGCCGCCATCCGCTCGGCAAGGTCCTCATTTTGCGCGCGCAGTTTTTCCCGCGCGCTTTTTAGCTCCTCGATCAGTTTGTCGAAACCCCTTTGCTCTTTATATAGGGCGCTTACCTGACGGGCAGCTTTGGTAACTACTTGTTTTTGCGTTTCCTGCGCGACGCGCGCCGCTTTTTGCGCCGCTTGCATATCCGCGCGCGCCGCTTTTTCTTGATTCCGGGCGGATGCTACGTTCCGCATGGCGGAAGCAAGGCGCGCGCGCGCGCTTGTCAAATCGCCTTTGGTGGAGGCCAGATTGGTTTCCGCGTTGGATAATGTGGCGCGGGCTTTTTGTAGCGTTCCTCGCGCCGTTTTGTACTTCGCCTCGGCGTCTTGTTTCGCATCCAACGCCCAGAGCGCGCCCTGCCGCGCTTCGCTTGCCTCGCGCTTGCTTTGCTCGAACGCCGCACGCCGCTGGGTCACCTGCGTTTCGAGCGCCGCATTGGCCCGCTTCAGGTCACGGTTCGTGGAAAGCAGTTCGGTTCCCCGGCTCATCACATCGCGAAAAGTCGCATTCGACACCCACACGAGGCCGAACGTAAACAAGGCGATACCAACGCCCGAACCGACCGTGAAAAGGGTCGCGGTGTGCCGGGGGCGCAGTCCGAACAGCGAGTGTCGTCGCTTGCCGATTTTATGCCCGATTCGGTCGCCGATCCAGGCGATAACCCCGCCAAGCGGCGCAAGCAGTAGGAAGAACAGCAGTGGCAGATTGAGCGACATAATAACAGGTAGGTTTCTAAAAACGAGCGGAAACAACAAGAACAGCGGAAGCCAACCGGACAAAAGTCAAACAAAAAGCGTTGCGTGAAAATAACAACGACGCGCCTGACGCGCGCCGCTCGTTTATTATTGCCACTTTCGCAATCAAAATGCACCGCCCGTTTTACGAAGTACGCGACAAGGCGACAAAGCGTCATCCTTGCGCGACACAGCGACAAGGTAAGGAGGTATTTCATTGTATCGTGCGCGACGCCTCAGCGTTGGGAGAAAGCGAAAAGCGCCGTGGTTGCAAAGTAAGACCCTGCAAACCCCAACACGCTTCCTGCCGCGCTGTTAGCGAGGCGCGCCGACGTTTGCGCGCTCCGCTTTTACCCAGTCCCATATCGTGTCCGCGACCGCGCGCTTTGATAGTTGGGGAAGCGTGATTGGAGCGGCGTTGCGGCTCAAAAGCGTGACGATATTCGTGTCGCCGTCGAAGCCCGCGCCCGCTTGCGTGACATCGTTTGCAACGACCAAATCCAAATTTTTAGCCGCTAATTTCCCCTGCGCGTTCTCGATCAGGTTCTCGGTTTCCGCGGCGAAACCGATCAGCAACTGCCCCGCGCGCTTCGTATCGCCCAAGCGCCGCAAGATATCCGGCGTGGGAACAAGCGTGAGCGTCAGGAAGGGAACGTCACCGGTCTTTTTCATCTTCTGCGTCGCGATCTCCGCCGGGGCGTAGTCGGCGACAGCAGCGGCGGCGACCACGACATCCGATACGGGCGCCGCCGCCTCGCAGGCCTGCAACATTTCCCGCGCCGATGTCACCCGCGCCACCTCCACGCCAAGCGGCGGCGCAAGGGCGACCGGTCCGCTTACCAAAGTCACGTGCGCGCCCCGTTCCGCCGCCGCCTGCGCGAGGGCGTAGCCCATCTTGCCGGACGACCGGTTGGATAAAAAACGCACTGGGTCCAGCGCTTCGCGCGTCGGTCCTGCGGTTATCAAAACCCGTACGCCCGCAAGGTCACGGGTTTGTTCGAGAACGCCCCGTACCGCCTCCAGAATAACGGCAGGCTCGGCGAGCCGCCCCGCCCCGACCACGCCCTCGGCAAGCCGTCCCACGCCCGGCTCAATAAACCGGTAGCCGCGCGCTTCCAACGTAAGCCGGTTCGCCTCGGTCGCCGGGTTCGCCCACATATCCGTGTTCATGGCGGGCGCAAGCAACACCGGTTTGCGAACATTCGAGACCAGCGCGGAGGTCAGCATGTCATCGCACAACCCGGCGGCAAGGCGGGCGAGAAAATCCGCCGATGCGGGCGCGACCACGAAAATATCGGCGATCTCGGCGTAGCGCAGGTGGGCGATCTCGGACGCGCCAAACGGCTCATCGAACGCGCCGGTCGCGACCGGCTTTCCCGCAAGCCCCCAGAACGTTGCGGGCGCGACAAAGCGCCGCGCGCCTTCGGTCAGAACGGGGTAAACCGTCGCCCCGGCCTGCACCAATTTCGAGCAAAGATCAGCGGCTTTGTACGCGGAGATAGATCCGGAAACCCCGAGAACGACTACCCGACCGGAGAGGGGAAAGGATGAAGGATGAGGGATGAAGGATGAATCAAGAGAAGATGGTTCGCCGCTATCGTCAGGTTCGGGATTTTCATCCTTCATCCCTCATCCCTCATCCTTTCCCCTTGCTCTTTCATCCTTTCTTCCCGGTGGACGCGGGCGCGTTCGGCGAGAAAAATGGCGCGTACCATGTCGGCGGCGCGGTTGATGCTGTCGTTGACGACCACATAGTCGTAGCGCGCCATCTGTTGCAACTCGGAACGAGCGTCCAAAAGGCGCGTGGTGATTTGCTCCTCGTTCTCGGTCGAGCGCGACCGAAGCCTGCGCTCCAATTCCTCGACTGACGGCGGCGACAGGAAAATCAGCACGGCGTCGCGGGCCTTGTCACGTACGGTTAGGCCGCCCTGCACATCAATTTTCAGCAGAACATCGTGGCCAAGCGCGCGCTGTTCCTCGACCCAGTGGAGCGGCGTGCCGTACAAGTTGCCGTTGACGCGCGCGTACTCCAAAAAGGCGTCGGTCTCGACAAAATTGCGGAACTCGTTGAGCGTGACGAAAAGGTAATCCTTGCCCGGCGTTTCGCCCGCGCGCGGCGCGCGCGTGGTCATGGTCACGCACCGAACCACATTGTCCACAAGCGGATGAAATTTTTCGAGAACGGTGTCTTTGCCTACCCCGGATGGGCCGGACACCACAAAAAGACGGCCCTTTCGGGGTCGTCCGCCCATGCCAACGCCCATGCCGTCGGTCGCAATCGTTTGGCTCATTATCGCTGTGGTCCTGTGTTGATTGAATGCATTCCCCGCCTCCTGTTTCGCGCCGCGCCCGGTCGCCACTTCCGCCTGCATGATACAACCCCCGCCGCCGCACCGTCAAACCGCGCCCGCTCAAAAAGGAAAAGCGTTTACAACGCCGCGCCGTCACATTCGCCCCCCATTTTCCGTAAATGAATTATGAGCCTGTTCCATTCCCCGTTTCGTTTTATCAACCTCCTCGCCGCGTCCGCGCTGGTCGCGTCGCTCGGCGTTTCGCCCTTTGTTCTTGCCGCGCCCGGAACCGCTTCCGCCCCGTCCGCGTCGCGTTCGTATGCGGACGCCCCTCGTGTCACCGTGCGCCGCTGGGCCAAAACCGATCTCGCCGTGTACCTGTCCCGACCCGCCGCGCTTGCCGATGACGAACAATGGACCCGGACCCAAACCGCCATTCGCGACGGCGTTTCGGCATGGACCACGGCGACCGAGGGGCGCATCAACTTCACGTGGACCGACAAGCCGCGCCGTGCGGATATTACCATCCGCCTGGTTCCGTCGGACGAATTGCCCGCCCGCGCCGCCGGTATCACGCGCACCGCCTTCCGCTCGCGGGCGGGGACCATTACGGACGCGCAAATCCGTATTGATGAAACCATGACGGGCGCGGCCCTGTCTGCGGTCGCCGCCCACGAAACCGGTCACGCTCTCGGTATCGGCGGTCATAGCCCGGACCCGGAGGATTTGATGTACCCCCGGCTTCACCTGCCCACGTTTATCACGCCCGCCGATATTACCACCCTGCTCCGCGCTTACGACGCGCCTGTCAGGCGTTAAATATGGATGGGTTCGCCGCCTGCAACTACGTTACGGGGTCGCAGGCGACAAACACATCAACCGTCAGATACCGCCCCCGCCTGATTCCACGGACGGCGCGAAGCCGCGACGCATGACGGATTCGGTGATCGTGCGCGGCGCGAGGAATTGAAGCAGGTAATCCGGGCCTCCCGCCTTCGAGCCGACGCCGCTCATGCGCGCGCCGCCGAACGGTTGCCGGTCCACAAGCGCGCCCGTGATGCGGCGGTTGATGTACAGGTTACCGACTCGCAGTTCGCGCCTGACCCGCTCGATATTGCGCGGCGAGCGCGAGTACAACCCCGCCGTAAGCGCGTAGATCGTGTTGTCCGCGATATGAAGGGCCTCGTCCATCGTTTGGACAGGAACGACCGCGAGAACCGGTCCGAAGATTTCTTCCTGGCACAGGCGGCCTTCGGGCGGACAATCCGCGAACACGGCGGCGGGAACATAATTGCCGCGTCCTTCCAAGTGCGCGGGGACCGAGATTTGGGCGAGCAGGCGTCCTTCTTTTTCGCCGATGTTGATGTAGCGAACCACGCGGTCGCGCGACGCCTCATCCACCACCGGGCCAAGTGTGGTCGCCGGGTCGTCGGCGGGACCGATGCGAATGCTCTTGACCGCCTCGGCGAGCCGCGCGCAGAACGGTTCGTAGGCCGACCCAACCACGATCACGCGCGAGCAGGCCGAGCATTTTTGCCCGCTGAAGCCCACGGCGGACGCGAGCGTTCCGATCACGGCCTCGTCCAAATCCGCGTCCTCGTCCACGATAATCGCGTTCTTGCCGCCCATTTCGGAGATCACGCGCTTGATCTCGCGCTGACCGGGGCGCACGATAGCGGCGTTCTCGATAATGGACAAACCGACCGCTTTGCTGCCGGTAAACGCGATAATCGCCACACGGGCGTCGTTGACCAGCGCGGGGCCGATCTCCTCGCCGTCGCCGGGCAGGAAGTTCGCAACGCCTATGGGCGCGCCCGCCGCCTCTAACGCTTCCTGCAAAAAGTACCCGACGCGCGGCGACTGCTCGGACGGCTTCAGAATGACCGGGTTGCCCGCGACAAGGGCGGCAACCGCCATGCCGGTTAAAATCGCGAGCGGGAAGTTCCACGGCGCGATAATTACCGCCGGACCGCGCGCATCGAACACGTACTCGTTCCATTCGCCCGGCACATCGCGGCGGCGCGGGCGGGAAAGCCGCTCCATCTCGCTTGCGTAAAAGCGGCAAAAATCTATCGCCTCGGCAATATCGGCGTCCGCCTCGCGCCACGGTTTCCCGACCTCGAAAACCTGCCACGCGGCTATCTCAAACCGGCGTCGCGCGAACTCGTCCGCGACCCGGCGTATCAAATTCGCGCGCTCAATAACCGGCGTATCGCGCCAGACGGGAAATGCGTTGTGCGCGGCTTCCACCGCGCGCCCGGCCTGCTCCACCGACGCGAACGCGGACCGCGACACCACGCGGCTGTTGTCGGATGGGTCGCGCCGCTCCACGGTATGCGCGCCGTTTTCGCGCTTGCCGCCGATCACCAGCGGAACCGCCTCGCCCAACGCGCCGCGAACCGCCTGTAGCGCGTCACGCATTTGTTCCTGATGGTCCGGCACGGCGAAGTCGGTTTCCGGCTCGTTGACGAAAAGCGGAGAAGCCCCCCCCGTCCCCAATAAGGGGGGAGCCGAACGGAATAGGCTTTTCGTCTTTCCGGCTCCCCCCTTATTGGGGACGGGGGGGGCCATGACCGGGGCTTTCAGCAGTTTGGAAACATTCTTCGCGCCGCCCGCGCCCCGGATAAACGAATCGTTCGAGGTATTTTCCAAAAGTCGCCGAACCAGATACGCCATACCGGGCAGGAGTTCGCCGAACGGAACGTACACCCGGACGCGCTCGCCTTGCTTGGCGAGCGCGCGCCCGATCGGTTCGCCCATACCGAACAACACCTGGTACTCCACCGCGCGCGGCGGTAAGCCGTGGCGGGCGGCGAGGGCCTGGGCGCAGGCCGAGGAGCGGACATTGTGCGACGCGATAGCCGGGCGCAACGTTTGCCAGTTTTCGATTAAAAAGGCGGTGCAACGCTCGAAGCAGGCGTCGGTGTCGGCTTTGCGGCTCCAAACCGGAACCGCGTGACCTCTCTGGGCCGCGACAATAGTTTCAAAATCCCAATACGCGCCCTTGACCAAACGCACCCAAACCGGCGTTCCGCGCCGGTTCGCCCACTCGCGTAGTTCGATCAAATCCGCTTCGGCGCGCTGAAGGTACGCTTGCGCGACAAGGCCGACATCGGCCCAGTCACGGTACGCATCCTCCATAAACACCTCCTGAAAAATGCGCTGGGTGACCGTGCAAAAGTCGTGTTGCTCCATGTCGAAGTTGACGAACGCGCCGGTTTGGCGCGCGAGCGTCAGGATAGGCCGTAGCCGCTCCTTCACCGCCTCCGATGTCGCCTCTGAGGCCATCGGGTCAAAGCGCGAGTACAGCGACGACAACTTCACCGACACATTGACTTTGGGAATTGCGCCCCACGGGGCGGTGTCGGTTTGCGCGTTATCGCTCCAATTGCGACTGATTTTGGCAAGGTCGGTCAGAAGGTCCAGATACTTCTTCTGGTAGGCGAGCGCTTCGCTTTCGGATGCGACCGCCTCGCCCAAAAGGTCCAGCGTGAACGTCATATTCTGCGCGCGCAACCGCTGAACCGCGCCGGTCGCCTCGTGGGCGTTCGCGCCCGCGATAAAGCGCCGCGCCATGGTTTTCGCGCCGAAGTTAGAACCCCAGGCGAGAAGGCCGCGTGTCGGGGCGGTTCCGGTCAGCCCGCGCAACAGCCCTGCCGCGCCGGGCGGAAGGGTGACATCCGGGCGAAGCAGGTATTCTTCCAGATGCCGCGATACCGCTTCCGGCGTATGCAAAGCGGGCAGGGCGTCCACAAATCGGAACATCTCGACCTTGAGTTTGTCGTCAGCGGTTGTCACCGCCATCAGTTGATCGTAAAACCAGTCCAGCGGACTGCCGCCGCGCTTTTCCTCGCGGCGCAAACCCTCAAACAACGCCCGCCCGCGCGCCTGCGTTTCCTTCTCGGTAGCGGCTTCATCAACGCCGAGCGTTTCGCGCGCGGCTTTCACGCCGCCCCGCCCGTTTCCCGCCCCGTTTGTCGCTTTTGGTTTTTCCAGCGAAACAACCGGCTCGCCTTCTTCAATTACCGCCGCCATAAACCCTTGCTCCTCGCTTGTCACAATTCCATTGCCACTTCATTTTATCGTCTCGGGAAACGCCGGAAGGCGGATATGGGTATAAAAGAGAAGAGAACGTTCGCAAGAAAGATTTATGTTTAGATGCCTTTGAGAAACCCCTTCACGGTAGCCGCCGTCGCTTTGGGCGGAACCGCCTTGTTCACCGTTGCCGCGTGCAATGTCAGCGGCGCCAAAATCAACGATAGCGCCGCCCCAGTCGCGGAAGCGCGCGGCATTGTCGCCGGTAAGATCGCCGCCGCTGGAAAAACCCTGACCGGCGCCGATGCGCTTGGCGACTGGACTACGGATGCGCCGGGCGTTCGCCGCAAAATCACGCTCGCCGAGTTGCCCAAGCCTTTCGATACGCCGTCCGCGAACAATGGCCCGCGTGTCGTTCCGCAACCCGACGGCGCGTGGCCCAAAGCCCCGGAAGGCTTCAAGGTAGACCGGTACGCGACCCGTTTAGGCGGGCCGCGCGTGATAACGGTCGCCCCGAACGGCGATGTTTTTGTCGCCGAATCCAACGCGGGCCGCGTCCGAGTTCTGCGCGATACAAACGGCGACGGGACGCCCGAGATCAACCAAACGTTCGCCGCCGACCTGAACCGTCCGTTCGGTATCGCGTTTTATCCGTCGAACACAGACAAGCCGACGCACGTTTATATCGCCAACACAGATAGCGTGGTGCGTTTCCCGTACAAACCCGGCGATCTCGCCGCAACCGGCAAGCCCGAAATGATCGTGGACAATGTCCCCTCCGGCAACGAGCAGGTGGGCGGTGGCGGACACTGGACCCGCGACATCGCGTTCTCGCGGGACAACAAAAAGATGTATGTGTCGGTCGGGTCGCGCTCCAATGTATCTGACGACGACCGCGAAATCCGCCGCGCCGATATTCTGGAGTTCACGCCCGACGGTCACAACGAGAAAATTTTCGCGTCCGGCATCCGAAATCCGGTCGGTATCGCCATTCAACCCGGCACCGGCGATTTGTGGACCAGCGTAAACGAGCGCGACGAATTAGGCGATTATCTGGTTCCCGACTATATCACGAAGGTAAAGCCGGGCGGATTTTATGGCTGGCCGTGGTACTACATCGGCTCCAATCAGGACCCGCGCCACACCGGCAAGCGGCCCGACCTAAAGGGCAAGGTCGAGGTTCCCGACGTGTTATTGCAGTCGCACATGGCGTCGCTGAAACTGGCGTTTTACACGGGTAAATCGTTCCCGAAAGAATACCAGGGCGAAGTATTCGCCGCCGAGCATGGCTCGTGGAACCGCTCGCGGCGGACTGGCTACAAAGTGATCCGCGTCCCGCTGAAGAACAACAAGGCGACCGGCGAGTACGAGGACTTCCTGACCGGTTTCGTCACCCCCGACGGCAACGTGTGGGGCCGCCCGGTCGGCGTCGCAACCGCGAAAGACGGCGCGCTCCTGGTGTCCGATGACGCCTCGGGAACCGTTTGGCGCGTTTCCTACGCCAAAAAATAAAACCTCGAACCTTTAACCGCAAAGGCGCAAAGGACTCAAAGCTCAGAAAAGAGAAGGAAAAGTTAAAGAACCTCTGACTTTAATCTTTCTCTGAACTTTGAGTCCTTTGCGCCTTTGCGGTTAAAGGTCTTTTTGCAACGCTTCAAGGAATGTTTGCAGAAACGCCGCCCGCTTTTCACCCATCTCGCGGGCGGTTGCGGTGTGAAGCGTCGCGGGCAGGCGGAGAAGTTTGCGGTAGAAGTGATCCAATGTGTAGGATTTGTCGTCCGGGGCGCGGGTAGTGCAGAACGGGTCCTCGTCGGCGTAGAACGGGCGGTTCATCGTCGCCCCGGTCGAGAAACAGCGCGCGACGCCGATGGCGCCGATGGCGTCCAAGCGGTCGGCGTCCTGCACGATTTGCGCTTCGAGCGTGGGCGCGGCGACGTTCGCGGTCCAGCCGTGCGCGCGAATACAATCGGCGATTGCGGTAATCTCGTCTGCGGTAAAGTCGGCGGCGAATTGGCTGCGCAGTAACGCCTCGGCATGGTCGGCGCAAACCGCCCCGGACTGTGCGCTTTCGGGATGATCTTTTGGGTAGTTAAAAAGTTCATGCAAAAGCGCGGCGGCGGTCGCGACGCGCGCATTGGCGTCCTCCGCCTCCGCGATAGTTTGCGCTGAGCGGGCGACCCGTCGCACATGCAAAATGTCGTGCGCGGGGCCGGGCGGAAACGGACTTTGCGCCATCTGCGCTTCAGCGGCGGCTTCCAGGCGTGCGCGAAGTTCGCTTGTCACTTTTTCAACCCGTACAGCCGCAGGGCCGCGCCCATGCACGGGCCAATCGCGACCGCGAAGAACAGGGTCCCCCAGCCGATTTTCGCGCCCATCAG
Organism: uncultured Armatimonadaceae bacterium; assembly: GCA_964252165.1. Lineage (GTDB taxonomy): Bacteria > Armatimonadota > Armatimonadia > Armatimonadales > Armatimonadaceae > CAXUMS01. The sequence goes on along the minus strand of CAXUMS010000043.1, from coordinate 692 downwards.
GAAGCCGCCCCCAAGCGCGAGCATTTCCACGATGGTTCGGAAGTAGCGGACAGGACGCCCAGTCCGCCGCGCCAAGCCCAGTGATACCGAATCACGCGGTCCGGCCCCGAAACCGGATGCGATGTACGTCCCGGTTCCCAGTCCGACCAGAACCACGCCGCCTCCGAACAAAAGCCAGGCCGCAAGCGCGCCGTTCGGCAGGGGCGTCCACGGCATCAGCCAGTCAATGTAAAGACCGAGTTGCAACATATTTAGTACGGACCCGATACCCACCGGCATTCGTAGCAAAAGCGCGGCGGCGGTTTGAAACAAAACGCCGACGCCGATACTCGCTTCGCCAATCGTTACGCCCGGCAACTGACGCGACAGGCCGACATGAAACGCGTCCCACGGCGCAAGCCCAATGTCCGACCGGATCATCGCGCACAAGCCGACGCCGTACGCGAACAAGCCCGCCTGCAACAACAAAAAACGCGCCCGCGCTGACCACCCCGCGACATAACCGTCCTCAACCCCGGGAGATACCGCAAGCGCGGAACGAAACCACCGGCGCAAAACAAGCGAGAACGGGGCTGAAACAAAAACGGTCGGTTCCTGAGGCATAACGCCTCATTATAACCCGCGTTTTGTTTGCCGTTTTGTGTGTGGGTCTCGTTTTGTGGTTGCCCCTGCGCGGGGCGGCGGTCCTCACG
>CAXUMS010000042.1:0-29897 GCA_964252165.1 uncultured Armatimonadaceae bacterium | reverse complement strand
GCCTTGCGGTAGACGCCCACAACCAGGCCGCGCGCAAACGCTACCAAAAACGCTATGAAAAGTGGCTCGCGTCAACGCGATAAAAACGACAGCCCCGCATCATCAGTGCGCGTCCTGCAACGACGCGCGAACGTAAAAAATATGAAGACACCGACCCTGATTTCTGATGGCGCGGCCCCTATCGAGGCTGAATCGGACACGGATGAAATGAAAGCCGAATACGATTTTAGCGGCGGCGTGCGCGGTAAATATGTTGGGCGTTTCAAGCCTAGAGCGGCTGAGGCTCCTGTGACAATAACGCTTGCGCCCGATGTCGCGCTCGCCTTTCCGACCGAAGAAGCCGTAAACGTGGCATTGCGCGGTCTAATTACAGACCGGGAAAAAGAAGCGGCGACAACCGTTAGTGTCGGCGCGGCGTCGTGACGCGGTTCGCGGAGGTTTTGGGCGCGGAGCCGGAAAACGTCGTGCGACCGGGTACGGCGGAGGCGGTCGCGGACGTTTTGAAAATCGCCTTCGAGGACGAGCGAAGCGTGGTCCCGTGGGGCGCGGGGACCGGGCAAGCGTACGGTTACGCCCCGCGCGGCGGGCCGGATGTGCTACTCGACCTGACCGGTCTGAACCGAGTATTGGCGCACGAGCCGGGCGATCTGACCGTGACGGTGGAGGCGGGTGCGACGCTCGCCGCTGTGCAACGCGTTCTTGCTCTTGCAGGGCAGTTTTTGCCGCTCGACCCGCCGCATGTCGGCGCGGGCGCGACGATAGGCGGTATTCTCGCGACCAACGCGTGCGGGCCGCTCCGGCAGGGCTATGGAACCGCGCGCGACTGGCTGATCGGGATCGCGGTCGCGGACGGCGAAGGACGATTAATCCGGGGCGGCGGCAAGGTGGTAAAGAATGTCACCGGCTATGATCTGCCCAAACTTCATATCGGCGCGCTGGGCGCATTGGGCGTGATTGCGGAGGCGACGTTCAAGGTCGCGCCGCGTCCCGCTCGCGCGCAGACGCTGTTGTTCGATCTATCCGGCGACGGCGACACGGCTTCGTTCTTGCCGATCTTACACTTTGAAACCGCCCCGGTTTTGTCGCTCTGGACCGAGGCGCGCGGTCATGCGTACCTTGCGGTCGGCTACGCGGGCCAGGACAAAGCGGTGGAGGCCGACATCGCCAAAGCGGCGAGCGCGGCAAGCCGCCACGGGTTGCCCGCCCCGTCGCGCCTTCCGCTCGGAAACGATGTCCTCGCGCTCAATCCGTTCTCCGACGCCGCCGAGGATGCCATTCTGCTGATCCGCGCCCAAACCCGCCCCGAGAACGCCGCGCGCCAGCACGCCGCGCTTGCCGCTCTCGCCGAGGAGGTTGTCCAGAACGAGGCGCGTGTGGACACGTGGCCCGGCGTGGGCCAAAGCGAGGTGAGCGTCGCCGCTTCCGCAAAAGTGGATACCGCCACGCTCGCGCGGCTCGCGGACGCCGTGCGCGCGTGGAGCGACCAAACCCAAACCGCCGTCGCCCTTGTTCATGCCCCGCTCCAACTGCGAACCGTGAATACGGACGCGATAAACGCCGATACGCTGATCTGGCGTCCGCTTCCCGCGTCGCTTCCGCTTCAGCGCGCGCTCAAGACCGCGCTCGACCCGCGCGGGGTTTTGAACCCAGGTCGCTCACTCGCGGAGATTTGAATTCGGTTGAGGAGGCCCCCTATCCCCAATAAGGGGGGGACAAGAACCTTCGGCGTACAAGAGTGACAAGGAGATAAATCTCCTCGCTACATGGCGCTACGCGCCGGTCGTCCTACGGACGGTATGCAGGAAAGAGTTTAACAAAGTCGGCAAGGGTTTGGGCAGTTGAATATGAAAATGATGCCGCTCTACGTCATTACCTTGCCCTATTCGTTATTTCGTTCATACCGTCCGTAGGACGACCGGCGCGTAGCGCCATGTAGCGAGGAGATTTATCTCCTTGTCACTCACAAACCAATTCATTTTCTTTTTATTCCCATTATTGCGGAATAGACCGCTTTTCTTTTTCACACGTCGCCGTACGTATACGCCACGCCGTTTACCTCCTTAACCATCACTACCATTATGAACAACGCCGATCTTGAAAAAGGCCTGATGGCCTGCGTCCACTGCGGATTTTGCCTGCCCGCCTGCCCGACCTATGTGGTCACCGGCGATGAGGCCGATAGCCCGCGCGGGCGCATTGTTTTGATGCGCGGCGCGCACGAGGGGACCGTGGACTTAGCAAGCCCCGACGCGCAGGCGGACGGCGGCGCGGGCTACCATTTGGACCGTTGTTTGGGGTGCCGCGCATGCGAAACCGCGTGTCCATCCGGCGTTCCGTACGGGCATTTGCTGGAGCATTTTCGCAATGAGCAGGAAACCGAAAGCGGCCATACGCGGCCCGTGGGCGAGCGCGTGTTGCGCGGCGGCCTGCTCGCGACCCTGACCGACCCGCGCCGCATGACGCTCGCTTTGCGCGCGGGGCGGCTGACCGGCGGCAATGTCCCCGGCCCGGTCGCCAAGTTCTTAGGGCTGCCGACGGACACCAAAGTTCCGATCCCTGAGGATCTGGCGCAGGCGTCCGCGCCGATGCCGGAGGTGACACGGGCGCAGGGCGAGACGCGGGGGCGGGTCGCGCTTTTATCCGGGTGCGTGATGCGCGTTTTGTACGGCCCGGTCCATCACGCCACCGCGCGCGTTCTCGCCGCAAACGGGATCGAAACGGTTTGCCCGCCCAACCAGAGTTGTTGCGGCGCGCTCCACGGCCATCAGGGCCGCTTGGACGATGCCAAGCGCATGGCGAAGAATGTTATCGCCGAGTTCGACAACGACGATTACGACGCGCTGATTCTCAACTCGGCGGGTTGCGGCTCGTTCCTCAAGGACTACGGGCATTTGCTCCAAGACGAACCCGGCGACTGGCCCGCGCGCGCCCTAGCGTTTTCCGCGAAGGTCAAGGACATCACCGAATACCTCCACGCGTTAGGCCCGCTCCGCCCCATGCCAAACGCGTTGTTAGCCCGCGTCACGTACCACGACGCCTGCCACCTCGCCCACGGCCAAAAAATTACTGACGCCCCACGCGCCCTGCTCCAGCAGATTCCCGGCGTGGAGTTCGTCGAGTGTGTTCAATCGGATTTATGTTGCGGCTCGGCGGGTGTGTACAATTTTCTGGAGCCGGAAATGGCGCGCGCCCTACAGGCCCGCAAGGTCGAAAATCTCCTCGCCACAAACGCGGATGTTATCGCGACTGGCAACCCGGGCTGTCTCGCGTGGATCAAGCAAGGCTTGGAGAAAGCGGGCGGGGCGGCCCCGGAGATCGTCCACCCCATCGAACTTTTGGACCGCGCCTACCACGGTTAACGGAGCGAATAGACGTTTTGCCGATTGTGGCGGCGCGTAAGGACCAACCACGCACCCTCTCTGGAGGAAACGGATTGTCCGACAATCGTTTGATTTCGTCTGACACAATTGTCCAGCAACCTGCTGGACAATTAATGATGCCATATCATAAATGTGCAAGAGCCGCTTGCACAAAACGGGTCAACAGTTTTGCCAAGAGATTTGGGGAAAGGAAGGTGGTGGATAAGCTCACCGCTGATCTTCACCATGAGTTTCCCGAGATGAGAGGGTTCTCAACGCGCCACCTCAAGTATATGCGCTTGCTTGCGGAAACCTATGCCGATTTTGCATTTGTGCAACAGGCTGTTGCACAAATGCCGTGGGGCCACAATGTCATTCTCATGGACAAGGTCAAAAATACAGAAGAACGAGAATGGTACATCCAGGCGACAATCGAAAACGGATGGAGCCGCAACGTTCTGGTGCATCAAATCGAAAGCGGTTTGTTTCAGCGTCAGGGGAAAGCCGTCACCAATTTTACCCAAACGCTCCCGCCCGCACAGTCCGAACTCGCCCAGCAACTGCTCAAAGACCCGTACACCTTCGACTTTCTGACGTTGGGAGACGAGGTTCAGGAGCGCGATGTGGAACGCGGATTGCTTGAACAAATCCGTCGTACGCTACTGGAGTTGGGCGCGGGTTTCGCGTTCGTTGGCAGTCAGTACCATCTGGAGGTGGGCGGGCAGGACTTTTATCTGGACCTGCTGTTTTATCATCTCCGCTTGCGCTGTTTCGTCGTCGTGGACCTCAAAATCGGCGACTTCAAACCGGAATACGCGGGCAAGATGAACTTTTACCTCGCGGTTGCGGACGACAAGTTAAAACACGCCCATCTTGACCAGCCGAGTATCGGGCTGATTCTGTGCAAAACGAATAACCGGATTATCGCCGAGTACACGCTTCGCGACGTATCGCGCCTGATAGGCGTGGCGGAGTATCAGGTTGGTCCGCTCCCGGAGAACCTGCAAAACAGCTTGCCGAGTCTTCAAAGTCTGGAACGCGCTTTGCAAAACGCTTCGGAAAAAGCCGAGCGTAAAACTGCAACGGGGCGCAAAATCGCACCCCGTCGCGTTCGGCGAAAACCCTCCCACCAAACGCTGATGCTGCTGACAATCAAGCGCCCGACTTCGTCAACTCGTTTACGCGGATCTGCGCCTCCTGAAGTAACTGCTCTGTGCGCTGAATTTTCTCGTTGTAGAATTGTTGTACCTGGTCGTGGTACGCGTTTATCGGCCCCATAAACTGCGACACGATTTCTAATTTACGGGCCTTGCGCGCGGCGGCGTCCTCGGAAGCGGCGGTCTCATCCGGCGGAACAACCGGCGGCGAGTGCGACATGGTGGGGCGTCCCTCATTTTCGACTTGAACAAGGCGAATGGCGCGGATGATTTGCGACAGTTCTTGTGCGGCGTCCTGAATATCGCAGAGGGCGCGGTCCCAGCGAACGGATAAGCGACTGGAGGCGTCCAGTCGGTCTTGAACCGAACCCACATCCATTCCACTTCGGAGACCCTTAACAAAGCGCTGTTTCGCGTCGGGGCTATTCCGCCATTGCTCCAGCGCGTTGTCGAACCGTTCGCGCGTGTTGTTCGCCTGCTGTCGCGCAGCATCCACGCCCGCGCCTTGTTCGGCGAATACGGCGATGGCTTCCCCAACGCTGTTTTGAAGGTCGGAAACAACTTTCTCTAACGGAACTGACATGGTTTCTCCTCGGTTTCCTGTCACGATCCTGTTTGGCGTTCTCGTGTGCGATACGCGGCCAGCGCGGCTATCCAGAACGCGAAGGACACCATAATCGAAAAGTTACAAATGGCGGCTAAAACGGTCGGTTCACTTGGGCGCTGTGGTAAATCAACGAACGGCGACACGCCTAAACCGATGACGAAGCCGCCCACGAACAGGAACCAGCCGATGCCCGTAAGAATGCTCCACGGCGTCCGCTTGCGCGGCGCGGAGTGCAAATGTTGGTAAGCCAGATAGATGCCGGAGCCGAAACCGCCAACCAGGTAGGCAAATACGAACGGGGCTATGAGGAACACAAAATTCTCCTTATGCCGCACTTACAGGATTTTTGCGGTTCAATCGACATTTTCGACAAACAAGGGGCGCCGCTTGTTAGAAAGTGTACCTCGAAACCCTTGCTTGCTACGGCGCTTGGGCGGCGAGAAGGTCGGCGTACACGGCGGCGTAGGCGGTCGCCATAGCCACTGGCGAGAAGATTTGGGCGCGGGCGAGCGCGCGGGACGCCATTTCTTCGCGGTATCTTGTGTCTTCGATGAGGCGGGCGAGAGCGGCGTGGAGGGCGGCGTCGTCGTCCGGGGCGACGAAAATGGCGGCGTCGCCCCACACCTCGCGGAGCGTGGGAATGTCGCCTAAGACCAGCGCGCAACCGGACAGGGCGGCTTCGAGCGCGGACAGGCCGAACGGTTCGTAGCGCGCGGGCAGGGCGTAGATGGCGGCGCGGGCCATGTAACCGGCGACATCGGCGGCGGAAAGTTTGCCGGTAAATTGGGGGGAGGAGCAAGGCGAGGCGTTCGCCGCTTCTACTCTCACCCCCCTTCCCCCTTCCTCGCCTTGCGCGAGGCCTCTCTCGCAAGCGAAAGAGGGGGAGCCAGAGGCGGCGTATGGCAGTTCTGACTCCCCCTCTTTCGCTTGCGAGAGAGGCCTCGCGCAAGGCGAGGAAGGGGGTTGGGGGGTGAGAGTTCGTGGCAAGGAGGCAGGTTGGGGGGTGAGAGTTGTGGGTTCCTCCGCGTCACCCGCGACCACAACGGGCCATTGGAGGCGCGGGGCGACGCGGACCAAAGCGGCAATGTTTTTGGCCTCGTCCCACGCGCGACCGGCGGCGAAGATGAACGGCTCCTTGCCAGTTTGGGCGGGGCGGAAGCCGTCGGTGTGCGCGCGGGCGTTGGGGATGACATGAACCGGGCGGGGAAGCGCGCCGTACTCGGCGTGAAGGGCGTCGCGTATCGCCCCGGTGGGCGCGGCGACGGCGCGGGCGGCGCAAAGGCCGTCCCGGACCACGGCGCGGTAGCGGTCCCATTCGGGTGGGGCGGCCTCGTTTTTCACGAACCGCCACCACGAGCAAACGCACGAATGGGCGACCACAAGAACCGGCGATGCGAACGGGCAGACGGCGTGGGCGTAGCCGTTCAAATGGATGATGTCGGGGCGCAACTGGGCCTCTAAATCAAGGAGCCAGTCCCCGGCGCGGGCCAGATCGTCCCACGGGTTTGGCATCCATTCGAGTTTGAAATGGCTTTCGTGGATGCGAACGTTTGCGACCGCGCGCGCCTCGTCCCACTGCGATGGGGACAGCGGCGCGCCCATTGTGGCGAGGTGAACGGTGGCCCCGCCGTCTTCGCCCAGAGCGCGGGCGAGGCCGAGCGCGTATGTCCAGACGCCGCCCACGGTATCGGCGGTCATTAAAATGGTAAGCCCGCGACCCGCAACGGGCGGGCGGGGCGTCATGCGAACTTGATCCACGCTTTCAGGAAACCGTCCGGGCGATCATGGGTGAGAACCAGAGCGTCGTTGATTTGTTCGAGCGGCAAAGCGTGCGTCAAAAGCGGGGCGGGGTCAATGATCCCCTGCTCGGCGAGCGCGACCGCCTTGACCATGCCGGTTTGGTAGCGTTCCAAAACGCGCTCGTGGGCGTTGATCACGTCCAGCCCGCGCCAGTTCCACAACTGCATATTGACCTGCCGCAAGCCGTCCTGATGGTAGCCCGCAATCACCAAGCGGCCCATCTCGCCGGTCAGTTCGCTCGCCAGATCCAGCGGATCTTGCTTGCCGGTCGCCTCGATCACGATAGGGCAAAGAGCGTCGCCGACCGCTTCCTTGACCTGCTCGACCGCGCGCCAGCGCTCGCCCGGGCCGTCATCGGCGATCACGGTTTGCGCGCCCGCCCGCCGCGCCGCTTCCTGCGACCACGGGCGATGCGCGACCGCGACGACGTGATGCCCGCGCCGGACGGCCATCTGGATCAATAGCGCGCCCAAAAAGCCGACCCCGACAACGGCGATCGTGGTTGGTTCGTCCGGGACGGCGGCCCGCTCGTAGATATTCACGGCGCAGGCGAGCGGCTCGCCGGGGAACGGCGCCCCGTTCGCGAGCGACGCGGGGAGCGGCAAAACCTGATGGGACGCGACCAGGGCGTACTCGGCGTACGCTTTGGTTCCGAGCGAGGCGACTACCGTCCCGATTGCCGGAGCGTCCGGCCCGACCTCCGGCCCGTGGGCGTCCACCACGCCCCAGGATTCATGCCCCAGCACGCCCGGCTCGTACGGATAGTTAAACCACGGGCGGCCCTCCCACGGCGGCAGGTTCGACGCGCACACGCCGCACCCGTGGAGACGCAGACGCATCTCGCCCTGACCGGGTTCGGGAACGGGAACCGTTTCCACGGTGAAATTACGCGGCGCGGCGAGAACGGCGGCGCGCATAGTTCGCGGCGTGGTCATGGAGCAACCTCAACTTTGACTGAGTTCCCCGTTTCGCCTCTCACCCCCCTTGCCCCTTCCTCGCCTTGCGCGAGGCCTCTCTCGCAAGCGAAAGAGGGGGAGTTAGAACTACCATACGCCGCCTCTGCCACCCCCTCTTTCGCTTGCGAGAGAGGCCTCGCGCAAGGCGAGGAAGGGGCAAGGGGGGTGAGAGGCGAAACGGGAAACGCTTTCCCCAACCAATCGCACAACGCGCGGACGCCCTCATCCACCGACACGCGGGGACGCCAGCCAGTCGCGTGGGTGAACGCGCGGGTGTCGCTGACGTACCAGCGCTGATCGCCCGCCCGCCACGGTCCAAAGTCCACGGGGATTTTGCGGCTTGTCAGGGCTTCCAGGCGCGCGATAAGCTCGATCAAACTCGTGGTCGCGTCCGGGCCGCCGCCGATATTGAACGCACGTCCGCCCAGAGCCACGATATTCTTGAGCGCCAAATCGAACGCGTCCAGCAGGTCGTGGACGAAAAGCGCGTCGCGGACCTGCTTGCCGTCGCCGTACAGCGTGACGGGTTCGCCGCGCAGGGCTTGCCGCGCGAAGTGGGCGACCCAGCCTTGATCTTCGTTGCCGCACTGGTGCGGGCCATAAATACAGCTCATGCGAAACACCACAGCTTGAAGACCGAACGTGCGCGCGTAGTCGAGTACGTACTGGTCAGCCGCCCCTTTGGAGCAGCCGTATGGGCTGTGGAAATCAAGCGGGCGGGTTTCGCCCACGCCGGACAAGCGCAAATGGCTGTCCTCCGGGGCATAACGCTCCCGGCCCGTATCGCCCGCAAGACGAAGCGCGACATCTTCCAGGTCGCCGTAGACCTTGTTGGTGCTGGTGAATAACAGCGGCGGGCGCGCGGACGGCGGCAGGGCGCGAATCGCTTCCAATAGGTTGAGCGTTCCCCGCGCGTTGATTTCAAAATCCGCGACAGGATCGGTCAAACTTGTGGTGACGGCGACCTGCGCGGCCAGATGATAAACCACCGACGCCCGCGCGACCGCGCGCCGGATCGCGTCCCCATCGCGCACATCGGCGTGGATCAATTCGACCTTGTCGCCAAACGTTTCGCAAAGATAGCGCATATTGGCCTCGACGCCGGGCCGTGACAGGTTATCGAAGAGAAGAACCGGCATTCCGTTTTTTAAGTAACGCTCGGCGACATTGGTTCCGACAAAGCCCGCGCCGCCGATAATCAAAGGAAGGTTGTGGTTGTCGCTCATACCGTTAGCCCTCGCTTTGCCAGTTCCGCGCGCGCCGCATCTACGTGGTCGGTCGCGGTTTGCCCTTCCAGCCACTGGGCCATCTCGATCAAGCCTTCCTCCAAAGAAACGCGCGGGTCGTAGCCCAAAAGCGTGCGCGCTTTCGTGATGTCGGCGAAGCAGTGGCGAATATCGCCGACACGGTACTTGCCCGTGATGTCGGGCGTGATGCCGGGTTTCCCCAGCGCGCGCGCCATGCGCTCCCCAATCTCGCGCACCGTGTACGCCTGCCCGCTGCCGATATTGAACGTTTCCCCGTCCGCGCCGGGCGTTTCCCACGCCAGGCGGCACGCGCGGGCGACATCATACACCGACACAAAATCGCGCTTTTGCAAGCCGTCCTCATTAACAAGCGGGGCCGCGTTGTTCATAAAGCGCGACGCGAAAATGGCGAGAACCCCGGTGTACGGGTTGGATAGCGCTTGCCGGGTGCCGAACACATTGAAAAAGCGCAGGGCGACGGCGGGAATGTTGTACGCGCGCCCTGCGAGCAGGCACAGCCGTTCCTGATCGAATTTGCCCAGCGCATACACCGACGCGAGTGCGGGCGCTTTGGTTTCCGGCGTCGCCACCGGAGCGAGGGTTTCGCCCCCCGCATCCCGGACCTCCCAGTCGCCCGCGCGCAATTGTTCCAAAGGCCGGTCGTGGCCCTCGGCGATCTCGCCCGCACGGTTCCGGTACAGCCCTTCGCCGTACAGGCTCATGGACGAGGCGACCAGAAGTTTCTCGACCGGCGCGCGTCCCGGCTCGGTCAGGGCTTCCAAAAGCGTGGTCGTGCCGACATTGTTGACATCGGTGTACCGGCGCATCTGGTACATGCTTTGCCCCACGCCGACCAGCGCGGCGAAGTGGTACACCGCATCTATGCCGTCCAGGGCGCGCCGAACCGTTTCCCCGTCGCGCACATCGCCGACAATGAGTTCCACATCAGGATCAAGGTAAGCGGGACGCTTTTTGTCATCGCCATGCACCTGGCAATCGAGGTTGTCGAGAGCGCGTACACGGCACCCCACGCGCAAAAGTTCGTCGGCCAGATGCGACCCGATAAAGCCCGCGCCGCCCGTGATCAGGACGCGCTTGCCGTTAAGATTTATTTTGTCCATAAACTCCGAAACTAAGGGGATTGCGCCGCGCCGTTGTGGAATTCTCCCGCAAAAACGACTTATTTCAGGCGTCATCTTCTTCTTGTCGCCCGCGTTTTCCTGTTCCCCGTTGCTGGCGCGGGTAAACCTGAACAAACTCTTACGTAATAAGGAAGCGGAGGATGAGCGACGCTCAGGCGAAAGCGCGCGTTCGGCGTTCGCGTTTGACGGGGCGACCGACGTAGGTTAATTGTTGCGTGGCGCAATCCCTGCTTGTTTTCTCGCTCTGCGTTTCCGAGCGTTTTGTTTCCGAGCGGGCTTTAGCCACTCGGAAACAAGCAACGCTGTTTGTGATACGAAAACACTGTAACACCACGCCTCCATGCGGCATCGGGAAAACGTTACAACACCCGCCCCAATCGGGTAAAGTAGCAAAGAATAGCGCCCGCTTGCTTGGAGTTGACGGGGCGGATAGAAATGGACTGACTCGCTTTAATATGGGCAAAACCGCCGGTGAACCGCGTACATGGACGTTTGAGCGTTGCTGGGTAAACGCGGACTACCGCTATACGGAAACCGTGTTTCACGATGGAACGCGCGTGGTCGCGGTTCCCGGCGACGGCTTCGCGTACACGGCTCTTGCCGAGTCGCTGGGGTATGCGGGGGCCGAAGCGGACGCGCAAATGTCACGCGAACACGAGATTTTGCACACGTTTTTAGCCGAGCGGCTTTTGAACAACGCATCGCCGACACTATGGGCGGTCGCGCACGATTTTGAGCCAGGCGTGACCGCGCCGATCTGGGAGCAGGAGATCGAGGAAGCGTGCGTGCTGGCATTTCAAGCGTTCCTGAACGATGTTCCCGGCGCGCGGGACCGGGCCGCGCAGGAGGCGGGCCGCGCGCCCGATGAGATGGATACGCTGAAAGCCGACGCGCTCACCCTTTTGCGGTAACCCAACGCTCCTATGGCTCGTGTTCTTCCTCTGCGCGTGGGCGCATCCGGTCGGTATTTTGGAACAGCGGATGGCGCGCCCTTCTTGTTTATCGGCGCGAACGACGCCCTGACATGGCCCGGCCTCGCCCCGCTGTTCCGCAGGCGCGATGTGGGCGCGGTGGATGCGTACCTGGGCGACCTCGCCGCGAATGGCGTCACGACGTTGCGCTTGATGCTGGAATACGCGCACCGCGAGCATCGGTATTTCGAGCAACCGCGCGCGGGCGTGTTCAATCCCCATCTGGTCCGCTACTGGGACGACCTTTTCGGGTTGTGCGAAGCGCACGGTCTGCGCGTTTTGCTCGCCCCGTGGGACAACTTCTGGATGGCGCGCCGTTGGAAGCGGCATCCGTACAACTGGGAGAATGGCGGTCCGGCTCAGGGGCCGGGCGCGTTTTTCACCGACGAGGCGACGATTGCGGCGACCATCGCCCGCTTCGAGTTTGTGATCCGGCGCTGGGGCGACCACGGCGCGCTCGGGGCATGGGATTTGTTCAACGAGATCGACCCGTACTGGGGCGGCGACCCCTGGGCGCAAGCCGCAACGATTACCCGAATATCGGAGGCGATCCGCGACTGCGAACAAAAAACGTGGGGCTGGACGCGCCCGCAGACGGTTTCCATCTTCGGCCCCAAGCCATCGCCCGCGTACGAGGAACTGATTTTCCGGCATCCGTCGCTGGATTTCGCCACCACGCATATCTACGAGGGCGCGATTGACTATCCCAAAGACCCGGTGACGCCCGCTTTGACGATGGCGCGCTGGACCCGCTACGGGCGCGCCCGAACGCTGCAAGCCCGCCCGTTCACCGATACCGAACATGGCCCGATCCACCTGTTCAACGACCACCGCAAATACCAAAGCGAAGCGGACGATGACCTGTACGAGCGCCGTTTGATGTGGGCGCATATCGCGAGCGGCGGGGCCGGAAGCGGTTTCCGCTGGCCCGCGCGCAACCCGCATAACCTTACGGCGGGCATGGTTCGCGCGCTCGCCGGACTTTCCGCGTGGTCAAAACAGATAGATTGGAACAACTTCGCGCCCGACGTGACACGGGAAAACGCCCAAGATTTAGGGAGCGGCGTAACCCTTGAAACCGAGAGAGAAGCCGCGCCGCCCGGCGACACGCATGTTATTGCGTGCCGGGATGCGGCGCAGGCGATCGCGTTCGTGTTACGAAACACAACCGAGCCGCTTTCCGGTAGGGCGGCTCTTGCCGTTCCGGGTCTCGCGCGCGAAAACGGCGCACGGTATACAGCGCGCGTGTGGGATATTGCCAAAGCGAGCGCTGCGGATAGCAAACATAATCTCGCGCCCACCGGCGAGTCGGGCGTTTTGCGGGTTCCGCTTCCGCCCATCGCCGGGGATTTCGAGGTTCATATCCGCCCGGCGCGATAACAAGCGCGCGGCTTGCCCAAACCGCCGCCCCTTCATTATCACGCCGGACGCTACTCCTTATCGTTCGTTGGGGTTACGGCTTCAGCACGTCCAGGAGCGGCAAGGCGCGATCTACGGAAATGTCGCTCAGGTCAATAACGACGCCCTTCCAGCCCGGAAGGGCGCGTGCCATCACGCCTGTTAATCGGCGCGCAAATTCGGCGGCGGGAGCGGAAACCAAACCGGGTTTGGTTTCCGCCTCCGGCAAGGGGGGACAACGAACGTTGAACAACGCCCCGGGCGAGTGCGTCGGCTCGTTCCTGCCGCCGCTTCCCCCGGAACGTTGCGTTACGGTCGTAGAGGCTTTTGCGGAACCGAGCGGTTGTGTTATGGTTGCGGTCGGAGCAAGCGACGGATCGCCCCCGGCGTCGAAGAACGAAGTCACGCGGACGCTGAACGCGGCGGGGCCATGATCTATCCAAACCGGTAGCGCAGGGATTTGTTGTTTGATCGCCTTAACCACATCGTTTGTTAGCGCGTCGCTCTGGGTTTTGCGGAAGCGCGCCCACCGCACAGCCCCGTCTTTTGCGCCCATTTGTATCGCGTCCTGGTCGTTCATGCGCCAGCCGCTCGGTACGCTTCCATAATCCGGGAAAAACGGCAATTGTATTCCCCTGAAAAACGGATACAAGCGAAACGGCAAAGACGGCTTGCCCTCGCGAAGCGGGCTAAGATCAACCGGGTCCATGCCGCTCGCACGCAGAAAAGCCAGTCGCGTAGGCTCCCCATAGCCCATTTCCTCCGCGCCGTCCGTGTTCTCAAAGGAGAGGGGGGGCGAACCGTCGTAGCCCGGCGCGGCGACATCGCGGAACGCCATTCCAGCAAGGCCCGGCGTTCCGGCAAGACGACCTGCGCGCTCCAAAGCCGCCGCCCGGACCGACGGTTCGCCGGGCGGAAGCCAGTCTCCCCGCTTCTCGAGTTGGCCGGCTTTTTGCTGCAGCGTTAGCGAGGGCGGACCAAACTCCGACAGAGGCGCTAACGCCCCGCGCTGACGTGCGGCGAACTCGGTGGTGGTTTCGCCGACGATATTTCGGTCAGGCGGTACGTAGCCCTCCGTATTTGCGTTCGAGCGGGCGCCGCCGCGCAACAAGCGCGCTACGGCTCCCACGGGAAGGTTGGCTTTCCGGCCTGCGGCTATGGCCGCGCTTAGAACCGCGCGGGGGGTGTCTTCCAAGCCCTTGTTGGCGAACGGCGGCTCGATCCATACCTGGTTCAGACCGTGCGCCTTCGCCGCCTGAACCGCGCGAACCGCCTCGTCCGCGTTCTGGGGCGCGACAAGCAACGCGCGGATGGCATACCCGGCGGGGATAGCGACCGGTTGCGGAAGGGGACCAGGTTCGTTGAGTGCTAACCGGGGGCTTGCTGTCGGCGCAAGCAGGCTTTGCGACGCGCTGGTATTACGACCCATTTCCGGCGCGGAGATGACTCCCCTGCCCGGCACGACAAACGACGCCTGCGCCTGCACATCCATGACGACCTGATCAAATCGTACGTCGGCGAACGGATCGGCGCGATTCGCGTAGAACGGATCACTTTTACGGCTTTCCTGGCCTTTTTCCCAATGTTCCGCCTGCCGCCGCACCATCTCCCGCGCGGCGGCGGGCAGTTCCGACACTGGAACGATCAGCATCCGCTCGGTTTCGCGCAGGGGCGCGCTTGTCGGGGAAGCAGGGGGATTGGCGAGTTCTCGCCGGTACGCCTCAATTTTCTGACTAAGCGCGTCGCCCGGGCGGAACGGGTCGCTTGCCGCCCAGTCAACATAATCGCCCGCAGGCGTTTTAACAAGAGCGTCGTCTACCGCGTTTTGGCGTTGCTCGGTAAGCGCTGCGTTCGCCTGCGTCCACACTTGCAGGCGGGCGTGACGGGTTCCAAGCCCTTCTACATCATCGGCTAATACATAGGAACTTGCGCCTACCTTGCGGAACGCCCCGGTGACGGCCCGGCACAAGGCTTCGAGCAGGTCGCCCGCACGAGCCGACGCCCCGCGTGTGTAAACGGCGAGGTCCGCGTAGCGCGGATCGCAAAACAGTTCGATGCGGGTTTGATCGGCGACGCGCTTTACCAAATCGCCTACGGTGGCCGCCCCGTCCAGCGAAATTGGAGCGTCCAGAGCCGACCAGTGGAACGGTAAATGACCGGGCTTGAGCCGGTTAGGAACTTCCTCGGTAAGCCGCACGCCAAAAATCACGCCGTCTGAGCCGGGAGGAGCGCTGGAGACGGCGCCGCGTAACTCATACGCCGCCCCGTCGTCCTCGCCGCCGACCCCGATGGACACACTGCTTTGGTGTTTACCGCCGTCGGTGAAATGCCAATTCATCGCCCGGCGCAGAGAAAGCCGAACATTGCGCCGCTCGGCGGGCGTCAGGGTAATACCGGTGTCGGCCCGCTCATCGTAATAGTTGGTGCGCCGATTGGCGTCATCGCGTTTCACCGGTTGAACCACGAACGGGTCGGGCAGAAGCGACAAGAACAGGTCGCGTTGTTCGCGGCTCAGGTCGCCCGCTCCAAGTCCGTTTGCGTCGCCGATTTTGCGCCACTGCGCGCTTGTCAAGCCGGATTGTAACAACCGGAGTTTTTCGCCTGCCGACATGCCCGCGTACGGGCTTGGCGGGGGCAAGCGGGTTTGAAGAATCGTCATTGTAGCGGGCGCGCAAACGGTCACGCTATTGCCGACCGGCATGAGGCGCCGCCCAAAGTAATCGCCGAGGGCTTCCAACCGGTAGCCGCCGCCCGCGCCCGGCTCGGGTAATTTCGACGGGCCGCCGCTTGTCATCACCCCGCCCGCTATAGGCCGGGGGCGGTCCCGATCCCGTGTTGTTTTCTCCGGGGCGACAATCAAAAGCGCGCCGCGCTCGTCCGGGTTCCAAACCACTTTATCGAGTAGCGATTGGAGCGTTACGGGCGGGGGCGGCAAAAAGTCGCGACGGGCAGGGGGCGCTGGGGCGGGGCGCGCTGGGGCGGGCGGCGTTTGCGCCTGCGCCCGGCGCGGTGCGGTCGGCGTGACCATCAGGGTTGCGGCGGAAACCACCAAACAAAAAGCGAAGCGGGCCGGGGCGCAATCGCGCGGCGACAACATCAGCGTGTATCCTCCACCGGAGTGCGTGTCCGGTTTCACAGGCGGGCGTCAATAATGGCTAAACTATACCTCAACTTTGCGCGTTTGTTTGCGTCGCTTCCTGCGTCTCCCGCGTCGCGGCGCGGTAGCGGCGAGGCGGCAACGTAAAACCGCCCGCTTAGCGCGCGTTGGTTAGACAACGTTCGCGTACGGCAAACACGCGGGGATAGGCCATAACGCCACTGTGAAAACCCACGAGCGCCATTTGAGTCGCGTCCGCCGGAGATTTACTTGATGCGCGTGTGCGGAGCGTTACTTCGCGGGGCCTAAGATGCGCTGGACGAACGTAATCAGTTCGGCAGGGTTGAACGGTTTGGTCAGGTACAGATCGGTGCCGCTCTGGTAGCCTTGCATGATGTCGGAATCCTGCGTCCGGGCGGTTAGCATGATCACCGGAAGGGTCATCAAATCCGGGTCCGCGCGCACCGACGCGACCAGTTCGTGGCCGTCCATCTCGGGCATCATTACGTCGGTGATAAGAAGATCGGGACGGCGGATCATGAGTTGCTTCAAGGCCTGCGCGCCGGTTCCCGCCGTTTCCACCTCGTAGCCGTGCCGCTGAAGGTTGAACTCGATCTGGCGCAAAATACTGGGATCATCCTCGACCGCGAGAATACGGCGCGCGGGCGAAGTCGCTCCGTTTTCGCGGGGCGCGTCCGTTGTCAGGTCGGCGGCGTTTACTGCTGTGGTTGTTTCAGGCGGCGTCATAACGCGGCGTTTTCCTCATCCCTTGTTCGGCGCGCAGGCGCGTCGGCTCCTTGAGGGAAGCCGCGAAGGGGTTACTACTTTTCTTGATTTACCCGTTTAGTCGCGCGCCGTTGTTCCTTAGACGGTAACGCGACCCGGTTTGTTCTTCGCTCATTGTACGCCGTTTTCCCCGGTTCGGGTTGTGTATTTTTTCACGTTGCGCGCGCCAAAGGCAGGCAAGCGTTATCGCAAGCGGCGGCGCAGAGCGACATAGTCAATCTTGGCGTTGTGCCGCTTGTCCACGGGCAATCGGTCCCACACGCGAACATCGTCTATGAACGCCCACGAGAGCGCATCGCGGATTTCGCCGGGCGTTGCGCGCAAACGGCGGCGCGGGATATAAAGCGGTTCGCCCATTTCCGCCACGCCCCATTCGATCAGCAAAACGCGCGCGCCACGGTGCGAGACGAGCGCGGCGCGGCCCACGTCGGGGAACCGCTCCAGAACCGCGCACTCGACCGCGAACGGATACAAAACGCCCCGGTCGTCCACGAGACGCGCATCGCACCGGCCCAACAGCCATAAACGGCCCGTTTTGTCGAGACAGCCCGCATCGCCGGTGCGGTGCCAAATGGTTTCTCCATCGCCGTCGGTAACGCGGAATTTGGTTTCGCGGTCGCCCGCGCCGTGGAGGTAACCCCGAAGAACATGGGGACCGCTCACCGTAATCTCGCCCGCCTCATCGGGGTAGCACGCGAGGGCGTCGAGGGCGGCGCGATCTTGCGTCTCGATAGGCGTTCCCCACAACGACGCGGGAAGGATGCGAAGGCGAATTTGCGGCGCGACAACCCCGGCGAGCAGGCCCGCTCCGCCCGCCATACGCGCGCGGTCCTTGTTTGTTATCTCGCCCTGCGCGATATGGGCGATAGGCTCGGCTTCGGTGGAGCCGTAAACCGCGACAACGCGCGCGCCGGGGGCGGCGTTTTGCAAGCGGTCCAGCAGGCGCGGGAAAACCGGCGCGCCGCCCGTGTAGATTTGCGTCAGCGAGGCGAACGCCGTTTTCGCCTTCTCCGCGCCGAGCAGTCGCTCATAAAACGCGGGCGATGCGGCGGCCCGGGTTGGCTTGAGGCGCGCTATTTGCCGGAGAACCGGTTCGGGCGCGATAAAGCCGGGACGGCGCAAGTCGGCGTCGGGCAAAACCGTGGCGAGACCGGACGCAAGGTTGGCGAGGGCGAAGATGGGAAGCGTCGCCAAATCAATTTCCCCTTCTCGGAGCGCAATATTCTCGGCGAGAACGTCGCGCTGGGCCAGAAGAAAGCCGTGCGTCCGCACCGCGCCTTTGGGCGCGCCGGTTCCGCCGCTGGTGAATGTCAAAAGCGCGGGCGCGTCGGCGGAAACATCTTCTACCGCCTCCCATGTATCGGCCCTTAGCAAGCCGTTCCACGAAACCGCGCCGCCCCAGATTGTCGCGCCGCGCCCGACCACAAACCGGCGCGGAATACGGGCGACCTCGCGCACGAGGGGACGCAAAAGCCGGTGCGCGCGGGGCGAGCCGAGGAACATGTCCGGCGGGCGAAGCGCGCACGCCCGCGCGATTGCCCGAAGGCCCGCGCCCGGGTCCACGAACATCGCGACCACGCCCAGCCGAAACAACGCGGCGAGCGCGACATATAACTCGGACGACATCGGCGCGAACACGAGCGCGGTCATCCCGGCCTGAACGCCGTGGGCGCGTAGCCCGCCCGCGACCTGCGCGGATTGCGCCGCAAGCGCGCCGTAGGTTGTGACGCGATCCCGCCCATTCCGCGTTTCGATCAGCGCGGGCGCATCCGGGCGGCGAGCGGCTTGTTCCCAAAAAAGATGCGCGACGTTCATGGGAAAGGATGAAGGATGAAAAGGGGCAAGCCCCCAGAAGGAGACGGCCCCCTAACCCCAATAAGGGGGGGACAAGAACCTTGCGGCAAAGGCTAAATCATTGGTCTGCGAGGTAAAGGCGTCGCCGCCATGTCTTTCCAGTACTCCCCTTATTGGGGGTTAAGGGACCTTCCTGGGGGCCGCCCCCTTTCCTCTTCCCCTCAAAACTCTAATTGCAGGTCTTCCTTCCTCTACAACCCCTTCCCATACAGCGCGTATCGGCGCAAAGCGCGGGATTGGTAGCCTTCGCTCAGCCTGCGGGACGGGTTGCTGTCGTGCATCAAGGCGTGGATGGCGCGGCGGAAGCCGAGGGCGTGCGCGGTTTGGTGCGCGTGGTCGGCGAGCAGAATGCCAAGACCGGCGAGGTCGCGTCCGGGCGGAACCGCGATGGTTTTCAGGATAACCGTGTCCACTATCGCGCCGCGCCGCGCCTGCGCCAGATCGGGTAGGGCGAACAGGAAGCCAACTAACTCCTCGTTGTTATCGGCGGTTCGGCGGTGGGCGAGCAAAACGAGCGACGGAACCAGGCGCGGCAAAACGCTTCCGTACTGCGCGAGAAACGCGGTCTCCTCTATCGGGGCGTACAGGAAGGCTCCCCGGAACGCGTGTAGCGATAACCGGTAGGCGGCCTTCAACTCCGTTTCCGCGCGGGCCGGGTCGAGCGCACGGATGGTAACGCCGCCCGGCGCGCCAGTTACGAGGCGCGCGCGAACGCGCGACGCGCGCGGGTCGCGCACGGTTAAATCGTTCATCACGGCGGAGCGGTAGGTCGCGACCGGGGCGAAACCCGCCGCCTCCCACCAGTGCGACCATTCAATAGGGTTTTCCGGTTCTAAAATAAACGGCGGTTCATCGCTCGCCAGGTCGCCGCCGGTGACGAAGCGGTAGCGCGACCAGGTCGAACCATCGAGCGGGCCGACCGCGATTTCGGAACCGGCGTTCCGCAGAGCGTTCGTGGCGTGGTCGAGCAGGTCACGCGTCGCCTCTCGGCCCGCAATTTCGGTTGCGTCGTCCCGAACGGAAAACTCACCAATAGCCCCGACGCGTCGTTTGTTCAAGAACACGCCGGTTTCGGGCCAGAGCGTACACTGGGCTAATTCGTTTCGGAGCGTCATGGCGTGCTTCGGTGTGCGTTTGTGAGAACGCGGCCTCATGAAAAAAGGCGCGACTTTTGTTGGGCCGCGCCTCGGTTCTTACCGCCCCAAAAAGGCGAGCAAGTCAGCGGTTAGTTTTTCCTTGTGTGTGGCGAACAAACCGTGCGGCGCGTTGTCGTACTCGATAAGTTTGGCGTTTACGATACCGTGCGCCGCCGCGCGCCCGGTCGCGTCAATCGGCACAGTTTTATCGGCGGTTCCGTGGACAATCAGCGTTGGCACGGAAAAGGCCGCGAGGTCAGGCCGGAAATCCGTGGTCGCAAACGCCTCGGCGCAGGCGAGCGTGGCTTTCAGGCTGGCCTGCATCGCGACGTTGCGCGAATTTTCGAGAAGCTCGTCGCTTACCGGATGCGACACCAAACCGACGCCGTAAAAGTCCTTGAAAAAGCCGCCGAAAAAGTGCGCGCGATCCTGCTTCATACCCGCCGCCATCTGCGCGAAAAGGGCAGGGTCCACGCCGTTCGGGTTGTCGGCGGTTTTGAGCATATACGGCACGACCGACGAGATCAACGCGGCCTGGGACACGTTTTTGCCGTTATGCCGTGACAGGTAACGCGCCACCTCGCCGCCGCCCATCGAAAAACCGACAAGAGCGGCGTCGGACGCGTTGGTCGCGTCAATGACGGCGGCCAAATCGTCGGCGAGCGTATTGTAGTCGTAGCCGCCCCACGGTTGGTCGGAGCGACCGAAGCCGCGCCGGTCGTAGGCGATAGCGCGAAACCCCGCATCCGCAAGGGCGACCGCCTGATCGTCCCAGCTGTCGGCGGAAAGCGGCCAGCCGTGAATTAAGATAACGGGACGCCCGGTTCTCCAGTCTTTGACGTAAAGTTTGGTACTATCGCTGGTTGTAATGTATGTCATGGTTGGTTCTTTTCTGAAACCGTTGGTAGCGTCGCCGCCCGTTCGGTCAAAATCCTTTACCCCAAACCGGCTCCAACTCATGCTTGCTCTTTTCGCGATATATTTTCGCTCCCCTGCGGGCGGTTTCGATAAAAGGGCCGCCAGGCGAACCCAACATACGCCCCGGCGAGCGAAACTGCGACCGCGAAACGCAACGCAAGGTCGGCGACAGGAAGCGGGCGAAGCGCGGTTATAAGCGCGAAGCCGAGAACCGGTAGCAATAGGTTGTCCAGGCCGCGCCGGGACGCGGCCTCGACCACGGCGGCGAGAAGGGCGACCGTAACGGCGATAAGCGCGGACGCCGCCGGGCCGGTGTTGGTGAAAACAAGCAGGGGAATCAAAATGCAACAAACGGCGACCGCGAAAAAAACCGCCGAGCCGGTGAACGTTTTGCGGCTTGGGCGCGGCGGGGGACAGAGAGCGTCAAGGTGATTTGAAGGCGCGACGGAACGCGAGCGGACGCCAGCAAGGGCGGCGGCGGCGTCGCCGAGCGCAAGGAGGAGAACCGGAACGCCGAACGCGACCGGATCGCCGCTCGCGGCGATATACACGGCCCCGATGCTGAGCGGAAAGTACACCGCGCCCCACGAGCCGCCCCGCCCGACGCTTTCCGTCACACACCCGAGGGAGTTACGAAGGGAACGATGCGCGCGCAGGCCGTACATAAAGGCGGCGGCGCAAACGCCAAGCGTCGCGACCGCCCAAAACGCGCGGGCGAACAGCCACGGGAACGAAAGCGAGGCAAGCCCCATCACGATATGCAGGCTTTTACGCGCCCACTCGGGATGAAGACGCGGCCCCGTTCGTTTTTGCATACTGCGGATACCGACGAGCATACCGCCGAGGAGTAGGGCGAACAACGCCATTCCCGCGAGCGGCGGCAGAAAAGGCGTATCCGCGACGCGAAGCGGTATCACGGCGCGCCGACGCCGCTTCTGCGAAATGGAAGCCGCCGGGCAGGTTCGCTACTCATCTTTCCGCAATCCGGGAATGTCGCGCACCACCATACGGCCTTCCGCAACCGATACGGACACCACTACCGAGGCGACGGCGGGGATCATGGCGATGGCGGTTTCGTACACATCGTTTGCGGCGGGGTTGAACAGCACTTCCTCGATTTTGCCCAGATCCCGTCCGGTTTCGGTAACGACCTGAAGGCCGACAAGTTGCGATGCGTAGTATTCGTCCTCGCCGAGGGGCGGCAGTTCGTCGGGGCGAATAAAGATCAGGGCTTCCCGCAACGTTTCCGATTCGTTCATCGTGGTCACGCCGTCGAACGACACCAGAAACGCCTGCTTGTGCGGGCGCGCGGACGTGATGCGTAAACGACGGTCCGGGCGCGCTGGGGCACCGGGAACAGCCGGGAATTGCAACGTGACGAACGGCAGTTTGGCGAGGTGGGCGGGCTTGTCTATCAGCGCGCGCATCTTGACCTGACCGCGCACGCCAAAGGCCGCCACAATCTCCCCCACCAAAACGGGCGGAGCGGGGGCGTTGTCGCCGGTTTGCGGATCGTTAGAGGAAACCGCGCCGGGATTGTGGGTTGAATCGTTCATAAAAACGTGTATGCTCGACTTACGATTTATTATACAACAGCGCGGGGTTGTTTCCTGGGACTAAAGCCCTATGAAACAACCCCGCGCTGTCGCAAACAGCCAATAACTAAAAACCGGATGCCATAAAAAAAGTTGATGGCGGAAGGTCAAACAGCAAGCGGGCGGACCGGAAGGTCGGACCCGAGACTGTTTGGCCTCCGCCATCAACTAAAAGCGGGGCGAAGCGTTTCTACGCGACGATTCTACGCGACGATTTCGACGTAGACTTTCTTCTTATCCTTCATCGCGGCGGCTTTCGCCACCGTTCGCAGGGCGTTTGCGATCCGTCCCTGCTTACCGATTACCTTGCCCAGATCGTCAGGCGCCACACGCACTTCGTAAGTGGTCGCCTCATCGCCTGGGACTTCACTTATGTCAACTTGCTCCGGCTCGTCTACCAATGCCTTCACAAGATATTCGATCAGCTGCTTCACCTGACTTACTCCTGAACCGTCAAGAGCTTCAATTGTTTCCATGCGCCGCCATTCTGTTCTGCGAACCTATCAAGGGGCCGCCGATTATGCCGGGGGATGCTCGGATACACTCTTGCGTCTACGTGAGAGATAATAAACCGGCAGTCACGGAGAAGAGGCGTCAGGGCCTTCACGGAGCTACGCGGTCGCCGTCAGCAAGCGGACACACGCACCGAAGTGCGCGCAACGCTCGCGACGAGGGAGGGACGAACCGAGCGGGAACAGCGTCAACGTAAGCATCTACAAAGATGCTTCGCCATCGCGACCCGCGTTAAGGCTCGCCAAATCGAGAAATCCGCACCGCCGCTTATATCGGGGGCGAAATAACGCTATACGATGCGCGCCGCTTTTTGCTTGACGTTGAATAGAAACAACAAGCGGCGCGTCAAAAATGATTAAGCCGAAACGGGCGCGGCGTCATCGGTCGCCACGGTTTCCGCAACCGGCTCGGCTGCATCCGCCACCGGAGCGGCGTCCGCTACGGGCGCGGCTACGGGCGCGGCGACCGCTTTAGGCTGGCGGCGCTCGATGATGCCTTGCTTTTTCAACAGGGCGGCGGCGGTCTCCGACGGAAGCGCGCCCACGCTCAGCCAGTAGCGGATTCGGTCTTCCTTTAGTACGAGGATCGGCTCCGCATCCGCGGCGACGATGGGGTTGTAGTAACCCAGCTCCTCGATGAACCGACCGTTGCGCGCCCGACGTGAATCGGCGGCGACAACATGATAAAACGGACGCTTTTTGGCGCCGTCACGGCGCAGGCGAATTTTCACCGACATAAACTTAAATTTCCCTTTGAAACGATAGGTAGTAAGGGTTAGCTGACATCCGCTAAACGGAAAAAAGGGCGGGACGCCCTTTGACTCCTTTAGCCGTTGCCAACTACCAAAGGATCAAACATTCTCATTCCACGATACATTTTGCGAGACGAGTAACCCGGCGCAAATATATACCACGAATAGCGAACATTTGACAACTGATGTTTGCCGCTTCGCGCCACAAACGCAAAACGGCAAACGCAACTCTTGACGGTGAACGCTCGCACCGCTAACCTTAGCAAATGCGCTTGTGAACACGCCGCGCGCTCCTCAAAAAGCCCGCCGCGATCCACGATGGTATACGACGCGCTCACCTATCGAACGGTTCCCGAAACTTAATTCCGTACAAGGCGAATTAATGAAGATTTTACGAACGCTTCCACGGGAACGTGCGATTACCGCCGCCGCCCAGCGGGTTGCCGCCGCTTTTGCCGCCGCCCCCGCCGGAGCCGCCCGATTTCTTCTTTTTCGCGCCGCCGCCGAACTTGCCGCCCATCGGTCCCATGCCGCCCGGTCCCATGCCGGGCAGGTTGCCGTTGGTAAAGCCCTTCATCACGGTTCGCATCTGCTCGAACTGCGTTAAAACTTTGTTAACATCCTGGGCGGTAACGCCGGAACCCGCCGCGATCCGCTTTTTACGCGCGCCGTTGATTAAATCCGGGTTGCGTCGCTCCTTGATCGTCATGGAGCGCACAATCGCCTCGAACTTCGCCATTTCCTTTTCGCCCGCGGCGAAGTCAATGTTGCCGAGCGAGTTACCCACCCCGGGAAGAAGTTTCAGCAATTGATCCAATGGCCCGAGTTTACGCATCTGTTGCATCTGGGCCAGAAAATCCTCGAAGTCGAACTTGCCCGCGCGGAGTTTCTTCTCCATGTCGAGCGCTTGCTTCTCGTCGAGGGCCGATTCCGCCCTCTCGATAAGGGACAGCACATCGCCCATCCCTAAGATGCGCGACGCCATCCGGTCCGGGATGAACAATTCCAGCGCGTCCATCTTCTCGCCCACGCCCAAAAACTTGATCGGACGCCCGACCACGGCCCGTACCGAGATCGCCGCGCCGCCTCTTGCGTCGCCGTCCACTTTGGTCAAAACCACGCCGCCGACGCCCAGGGTTTCGTTGAACTCTTGCGCGACATTCACCGCGTCCTGGCCCGTCATCGCGTCCAGAACCAGCAAAATCTCCGACGGCTCGGTGGCGGTTTTGATCGCCTGCAACTCATCCATCAGCGCGTCGTCCACATGGAGGCGACCGGCGGTGTCGAGAATCACGACATCCAGGCGGTTCGCCTGGGCGTAGGCGACCGCCTCGCGCGCGATTTGCACGGGGTCCGCGCCGGGAAGCGTGAACACCGGCGTTTTGACCTGCTCGCCCACGATCTGCAACTGCTTGATTGCGGCGGGACGCTGGACATCGCACGCGGCTAAAAGTGGCTGGCGGCCTTCTTTGCGAAGATGGGCGGAAAGTTTACCCGCAAGCGTGGTTTTGCCCGCGCCCTGCAAGCCGCACAGCATCAAAACGGTCAAGCCGCGCGGCGCGAAGGTAATCGCCGACGCCTGCGCGGACGTGGCGTCGTCCACGCCGCCGGACAGGAGGCGGATCATCTCTTCGTGGACGACCTTGACGACCTGCTGGGCCGGGTTTAAGCCTTCGAGGATATGCTCGCCGACCGCGCGTTCCTTGACCTTGCCGACAAAATCCTTGACGACCTTGAAGTTGACATCGGCTTCGAGGAGCGCGAGGCGCACCTCGCGCAAAGCCGTGTCCACATCCGCTTCGGTCAGTTTCCCGCCCCGGCGCAGGCCTTTAAAAGCGGTTTGCAGTTTTTCGGAAAGTGTCTCGAACATAGTTAGTTAAGCCGCGCCGCGTTTATGCGAAAACAACGTGGAAGAGCGCCCCTTTGTTTTCAAAATTCGCGGGACAAAACAAAGCCCGCGCCTGATTGTAGAAATCGGGCCGGGCGGTTCTTGTCAAAAAACGGAACAAGAAACAGTTGCGCTCCATTTAGTGTATCGTCCTGCCCTTATGTTGTCAAAATAGCGGTGAAAACGCCCGCCGCCCCTGCGAAAACGGACAAATGCCTCCTATAATTACGGTATGTCAACGCTTGACGTTTCGCCGCCGCCCCCCCCTACCGCACCGCCCACGCCCAACCTGCGCCCGGCCCCGCCCGTCGTTCCCGTCGCGACGCTATCGCCGAAAACGATTATCGTGGGCGCATCGAGCGGAATGGGGGCCGCGCTCGCGCGTCAGATCGCCCGTAGCGGCGGCGCGGTCGCCCTGATCGCGCGGCGCCCAAACGAACTCGATGCGCTCGCAAGCGAGATAAACGCGGGCGGCAAGGGGGCGGCCCTCGCCTACGTCCACGATGTGCGCGACTACGATGCGGTTCCGCTCCTGTTCCAAAGCATTTGCCGCGATTTGGGCGGCTTGGACCTGGTCATCTACGCCGCAGGCTTGATGCCGATACTGGCCGAGGACGAATACAGTTTCGACAAGGACCGCGCGATGATCGAGGTGAACGTTCTGGGGGCGATGGCGTGGCTGAACGAGGCGTCACAGCGCATGGCGCAGATCGGGGCCGGTACGATTGTCGGCATCTCGTCGGTCGCGGGCGAGCGGGGACGACGCGGGATGCCCGCCTACGGCGCGTCAAAGGCCGCGCTGACCACGTATTTGGAGGCCCTACGAAACCGCGTTTCCCGGCGCGGCGTCCGCGTGGTCACGATCAAGCCCGGCCCGGTGGACACGCCGATGACGAAAGAACTGGATAAAAAGCCGCTTTTGATCCCCGCCGACGAGGCCGCGCGCCGAATCCTGCGAGCGGCGCGGGGCGGTAAAACCACGGTTTTCGTGCCGGGCGCGTGGGCGCCGATTATGTTCGTCCTGCGTAACATCCCATCCTTTGTTTTCCGTAAGATGAATATATAGACAACAGCACCCCTCACGACGACCCCACAACAACAAAACCTATGCCGTCCGCCGTTCTAAAACCCGCTTCCGTAACGCCGCCCGCCGCGCTTGGCGACACGGTCGCCGTCACTGCCGCGCCCCCCGTTTTGCGTATCGCGGACGAAACCGCGCAAGCCATCACGCCTTCTGCGCCGCTTCCGCGTGACCGGGTGGAAGGGGTTTGGTCGTGGGGCGGGAGCGTGCAGGCCGCGTCGTACGCCTACCGCCCGACCACGATTGACGGCGTCCGCGAGGTTTTCGAGATCGCGCGCGCGCGGGGTTTGTCGGTCGGTTTGCGCGGGGCGGGACGCTCGTACGGGGACGCATCGCTTTTGTCCGAGGAGATCAGCCTGGACCTGACGCGCATGAACCGCATCCTGTCGTGGGACCCCCAAAACGGCGTTATCACAACCGAGCCGGGCGTGACTATCGCGCAGTTATGGCGGTACGCGATCGGCGATGGCTGGTGGCCGTCGGTGGTTTCCGGCACGATGCACCCGACATTGGGCGGCGCGCTCGCCATGAATATCCACGGCAAAAACCATGTTCATGCCGGACCCATCGGCGACCACGTTTTGTGGTTCGACCTGTTGCTTCCCCACAACGGCGAGGTTGTCCGGTGCAGTCGAAGCGAGAACGCCGACCTGTTCCACGGCGCGATTGGCGGCTTCGGCGTTCTGGGCGTATTCACCGCAATCGCCCTGCAACTCAAAAAAGTGGAAAGCGGCTTTTTGGATGTCGAGCCGATTGCGGTCAAGAACTGGTCTGAAATGTTCCGCGTGTTCGAGGAGCGCGAACGCGACGCCGACTACCTGGTCGGCTGGACGGATTGCTTCGCGTCCGGCGCAAACGCGGGGCGCGGTTTAATCCATCTGGCGAACTATGTCAGGGCCGAAAACGACCCCGCGCCGCATCAAAGCCTGCGCGTGGAAACGCAGGAGTTGCCCGACGACGTTCTGGGCTTTATCCCCAAGTCGGTTTTGTGGCGGTTTATGGCGCCGCTGTTCAACAACACCGGAATGCGCGTTTTGAACGCGACCAAGTACGGGAGCGGGACGCGTCAAAGCGGGCATCGGATGCGCCAAACGCACGCCGAGTTCGCGTTCCTGCTCGATTTTGTCCCCAACTGGAAAAAAGCCTACGGCAGGCATGGCCTGATCCAGCATCAGGGTTTCGTGCCGAAAGAAAACGCCGAGGCCGTGTTCCGCGAGCAGATCGCGCTGTGTCAGAGCGCGGGCATTATCCCCTATCTCGCCGTTTTCAAGCGGCATCGCCCCGACAACTTCCTGATGACGTACGCCCTGGACGGCTACTCGCTCGCGCTCGACTTCAAACTCACCGCAACCAACCGCAAAGCCGTCTGGGACCTCGTCACCCGCCTCGACGCCCTCGTGATCGCGGCGGGCGGCAGGTTTTACTTCGCCAAAGACAGCACGCTCAACCCCGCCCGCCTCGACGCCTTTTTCAGCGAAGCGCGCGTGCAAACCTTCCTCGCCCTCAAGCGCCGCGTGGACCCGCACGGCATCCTGCAAACCGACCTGTACCGCCGCATCTTCGGCGGCGTTAGGCGTTGCCGCCGCCCCGGTTTTCGGGGTCACGCTTAACACGGGCCGAGCAACTTCCCGAACCCGAAACGCACGAAAAACCGGAGCGTTTAGAACGCTCCGGTTTTTCGTACCCGCACACGCCACACCGCCGCGCTACTCGTGCGCCGTTACTGTTGCGGGGTCCGGCGTCGCTACGTCCGCAAAACCAGGAAGATTACGCCCTTCCCGAAGCGCGGCTTCTTTCACATCCGCTCTGCCCAATGCTTCCGCCCTTTTCAAAACGGCGACCGCTTGGGCAAGCGTCGCGCCACCCTGCGCTTGGTTTACGTTGTGCTGGCGGTATCCCAGCTCCTTTAGTTCATAACCATAGTAAAACTGCGTAACCGCAAGATTCGGTCGCGAACGCGCCGCCGTACGAAACGAGTTAATGGCTTTTTCCTGTGTCGCCTGTCGCGCCCCGAAGGATTGGGCTATCCCCAATTTCACAGAGGCGATGGCCTTTATATCGGCGGAATCCGGTTGCGACGGTACGCTTGGGTACTGAGGCCCGATAGTGTTTTTGCCGTAGCCATCTACGACACGCTTGTACATACGCGCCGCTTCCTCGTCCTCATTTCCGGTTTCGCAAAGTTCCGCGTAGCGCACCAACAAGTTCGGGTCTGACTGCGTACTTGACCCCACGTTTGGCGGCGGGTAAATCGCGCTGTGATAAGCGTCCTTCGCGCCGCCATACTCTCCTTTTTGGTCTAATACCTGACCAAGCGCGAAGAAGGTCGCCGGAAGAGGCACATCAAGCGCAGACTGCTTTAGCAGTCGCACCGCTTTATCTAAATCCCCCTCATTGACAGCGGCCTCCGCTTCGCGCGTAGGAATGTTTACCAAAAGATCAATTTTGTTCTGTATAGTTGCGCTGTCGCTGGGGTTTCGCGATTTTGCCTGATGCGCGGCCACTATAGGAAATACGACGCAAACAGCGGTTGCCGCAACAGCAACGGAGACCGCAGATGTTACTCCAAACAAAACGAATTTACTACTCATAATTAATTGTCCTGTCGCTTCTTAGTCCAGTGAGGATGTGTAGATGCAGGCGTTTCAGTAATAACCTTCACGGTTCCGCTAAGAGTCCATGTACTTAATCCACTCTTTGATCCAGATGCCTCCCACTGCCAGAGTATCAAATCGAGGGGTACCCATTCGGTACTCATTGGGGGGCGGTACATCATATGAGCGCCAAACGCAGCGTATACATCAAAACTATTATCCACTGCAAATACGGGTATCTGTGGTGAATCCGAATGTGTTGCTACCTTCATGTCATTAACTACAAATTGAGATTTGTAAGGAAATGCGGCATCTAAAGCATCTTCCCATTCTTCCTTGTAATTGGATGGGCCGTACGTATGTGCAGTCCACTTGTAAATCATCTGTAGCCAACTGTATTTTCCTGGTCCCTGTTCAGCGAAGAGGAAAGGCTCTGTCAGGATGCTGATAACTAAGATCCCTGGCTCTATATCCTTGTCCTCGCCGGCCCTGCAAACGCTGTCAGTTAAAATAACTTTGCCAGTCGCATAATCTGTTTTATACTCTGGTTTGTGAACGACTACTTGACGCTCCCCTTTTACAGTTCCTATGAGATGACCCTCGACTTGAAAGTTAGCAGTACAACTAACAATAAGTTTGTTATCATTACGCCAATACCATTTTGGCCGTGACTTTGTCAATTCCGTTGCAGGAACCGGATCGGCGTGGCCCCATGTTTGACTAACGGGACTAATGGCGAACTTCTGAAAGGTTTCACCTGGAACATCCCAACGATAGTCAGTCAACTCACCTGTTCAGAAACCATGCCCTAAAGCATAACACGAAATCAACGGAAAGAAAACGATAACCGTTTCCGCGAAGTAACCGCTTGCCCAGAAAGAGGAAGACCAACGAAACTCCTCCAACTCAGGAAACTCAACCCGCAACACGCGGCTACTACCGCCTTTGAGCGTTTTCACAACGGACGCCACGCTTTCACGAGGATGCACTTGTGACCTGCCCCCATTTTATGTACCAGCAGGAAAGTTAGTTTCCGCCGTTTTTTGC
>CAXUMS010000041.1:19623-30270 GCA_964252165.1 uncultured Armatimonadaceae bacterium | reverse complement strand
GCCGATAAAAACATCGGCAAGCGACCTGACGGAAAACTACGGAGAATAATGCGGGAATTTGACATATTTGCTTATTTGTTGTAATGTTCACGCATGAAGAAGTGGTCCGAGCTAAAGATAATGTCTGTCACGTTTGCGGTGGCGGCTATTGGCGGCGGTGGAGGCGGCTTGTTTATGATGCTTAAGGGTGATGCGCCGCTACCCGCTCCCACGTTGTTAAACATCGTTGCCACTCAGGTGGAGGGGCCTGGGGTCGGCACCGCCAAAAGCCCTTACGTTCTTGTTGAATTCATGGACTACCAATGTCCTCCATGTCGCGCAAACCGAGGCAAGATTAAAAATATTGTAAAGTTATACGGGAACCGAATGCAGTTAGTAGTAAGGCATTTGCCCTTGCCTATGCATCACAATGCGCTTTCAGCAGCAGCGGCGGCGGAAGCGGCTCGCGAACAAGGTAAGTTTTGGCCTATGCATGACGCATTGCTGGCGGGCGGCTCCTTAGATGCGCCAGAGATTAAATCGCTTGCAGATAAGATCGGCTTGAATGAAGCGCGATTTCAAACCGCTTGGGTGGGTAATGCAAAAGAGCGCGTTCAAGCGGATCAAGAAACCGCTGAGGCGATCGGCTTAAATTCTACTCCCAGTTTCTTGTTGTGTACGTCAAAGGGACAAGTATGGCGTCTAAATCGGCTGGAACAAATACACGAGTTGGTAAAGTAGCAATACTATGATTTACCCCTTCGCGATCGCTTTGGCTCTCATCGCGCCCATTACACCCGCGTCCGCCGTGCAGACGCCTACTGCCCCGGCGTCTTCCGTGCGAGCGCAAGTACCAGACTACGAGAGCTGGGACACGGAAAAACTATATCAGCAAGGCTCCGATCTACTCCGAAGGGGGCGTAGCCTCAACAGCGCGATTTCCGCCCTGAGCATTGCCGCACGGCGTGAACCAGAAAACCTTGATATTCAATTGGCGTTAGGATGCGCTTACGCTTCCCGTTTCGCGTCTGTCTCGCAAGCGCTTTCCCTGTCAGATGGCTACGATGCGGAGCAAAAAAATTACGAGCGCCGGCGCGCGAAGTGGGAGGAGGCCCAGCAGGACCCCGCGCGTCCCGAGGCTGGCTCACTGTCCCCCCAACCTCCCCTCGCACCATCAACGCCGGATGACGCGCGCCGCTTTGAGTTGCCCAGGGAAGAGGCATTGCGTCTTTTAACTAAATTAGGGCGTCAGAGTGTAGCAACCTTTGATGCGGCGCATAAACTTGCGGCAAGCGCATCGACGGAGCAAAGGTGCGAAGCGGAGTACACACGCGGATGGGCATTATTTTTGTTGCGCTATTTAGGGGTGGCTCAGGGCGTTGTGCAGGATCGCCCTGCTAACACAGCGACGAGCGTAGGAAATACAGTTGCCGAGGCAGGAGGCGGAGAGGTAGGATTATCGCTTGGCAAGGAGGACGTGTTATCTTGTTTCCGCGACTGCGCCAAAGTCAGCCCACAAAATCCGGTTTACTGGCATTCTTTGGGCATTGCTCTCGTTCCTAAGTACCTCGATGCAGCCGAGAACGGTGGTTATGAAAGTTATATGAAGGGGCAGGCTCTCCATGACAAGCAAGATATGGACGAGGCCACAGCCGCTTTTGAACACGCTCTTTCGCTGAAGCCGAGTGACTTCGATTTGCTTTTCCAAATGGCTACTATCATTTCACCTGTCCATCCCTTGGAAGCCTCAACTTACTTGGAGAAGGCGGCTCAACGGCGGGCAACTAATGCAGTGCTATGGTACTTGCTTGCAGAGCAACGCCTTCGAGAAGGAGAAAAGCAAGGAGCATCTACAAAAGCACTACAGGAAAAGGCGGTGAATGCCGTTCAGAAAGGCAATATTGCGCCGTTGTACAGCACTGTTCCTTTCGTACTTCCTCTACCAGTGCAACTCAAGAAGGCATGGGGCTATCGTGAGGCTCATGGGTTAGGAGATGATTCCGTTTTACTACTGACCCTTTCGGAGCGGTTGTTTGCGTGCTTAAGCAAAGAAATCGAGCAAGGCGACGATGATGCAGTTTTTCAAGGTGTACCTGCCATGATGGGCATGGGCGTAAAAGCGGTAGGTAGCGTAAACCGCGAAACTATTGCAAGCGACCTTGACCGACAAGATTCACGAACGCGCATAACACTCATTAGACGGGTGCAAATGGGATTGTTTTGTTGTCTTAGGGCCAATGATCTCGTGAAAAAGTCCCAAAAGTTAAGACCGGATGAACGCAAAGCCCGTATGCTTAATGAGATCACCGATGCGATGAAATACTTGGACCCGATTGGAAAGGAGGTGTTGAGATAGGAAAGCGAACAACTTTCCAAAACGCGCTCCTGCGCGTCTTTCATTTACCTGCATTTTTATCTATTTGAAAAAGGGATAAAGTTCTTATGAACCTGAAACTTCGCCTTCTTACTGCGCTCCTCGGAGCATCCTTTGGCTTTGGCTTGTGCATTACCGCTACCCAAGCGCTTGCAGGCGGCGGCGGCGGCACTACGCTTCCTGTGGAATCTACGGCGTGCTTGGTGGTCGCAACGCCCGATGATGCGTCTCTCGCCCAATCCCGCGCCGAGTGCATGTCGTGCTGCGCACATACATATGGTCCCCTTGCTCCCGCAGGGAGCCAAAACCACGATAAAGAGCAGGCTTGCTACAGTGCCTGCCCCGCGTCGTAGTTTGATCAGACGCTAAAATCGCCATCATAGCGCTATAGGGCCGCTTATCCTTCTGAGGATGAGCGGCCTTATTTGCGTTTACACTGTGGCGGCGTAGTAAGCGAGCCAGACAGCCAGATGGAAAACCAGTGTGAAGAGCGGAGCGTATCTTGACAAGGAGAAGGACAAACGCCATTGCGGCGTTTGATTCTTGTTTGCAAACAGGCTATAATTATAACCCACCCAACGGCGGGTTTGAGGGCGAGCGTCTTCCTTTTTCTCGCCCGACGCGGCGTTTGTTGCGGGTGATCTAAGCCCGTTTTTGTCACGTACGCGGGCTATTTAAGCCTGCGCGCTTTTGGGATTTCGCTTTTACTCGCCTCGTTTGCTCGCCGCGCCGGATGGGACGCCGTTTGCACCGCAACGTTCCTTATTCTTCGCGCCGCGCGCAGGCGCAGGCTTTCTTCTAATCGCCCGCTTTACTAAGGGGCCAGGGGACGGCTTTTGACGCTTTTCGACGATTCCGACGCTTTGGTATCCTCGCCGCTCGCCGCCGCGACGCCCTCACCGCGCAAACCTGCGGCGGCGACGGGTTTGTACGACCCCGCGTTTGAGCATGACGCGTGCGGGGTCGGCTTTGTCGCACATATCAAAGGAAACCGCTCGCACGAAATCGTCGAGATGGGCCTCCAGATTTTGGACAACCTCGTACACCGGGGCGCGTGCGGGTGCGACCCGGAAACCGGCGACGGCGCGGGCATTCTGCTTCAAGTCCCGGATGCCTTTTTGCGCGACGAGTGCGCCACTCTCGGTATCACGCTCCCCGCCCCGGACGACTACGGCGTGGGAGTGGCGTTTCTGCCCCGAAGCGACGACGCACGCCGTCAGTGCGAAGCGATTGTCGAGAGTACCACGCGGCGCGAAGGCCAATTGTTTTTGGGATGGCGCGATGTGCCAACCGACAGTTCGCGTATCGGAACGCAGGCCCGGGAAACCGAACCGCTCATTCGGCAATTTTTTATCGGCAAAGGCGACCGCACCCGCGAGCCGGACGAGTTTTTCCGCAAATTGTACGTGATTCGCAAGGTGATCGAGCGCGAGGCGCACGAGGCGACCGGCGTCCCGGATCCCGATGCGTTTTATATTCCGTCGTTATCGGCGCGAACGCTGATCTACAAGGGGCTACTGCTCCCCCATCAGATGCGCACCTATTACCCGGATCTCACCGACCCGCGCGTGGTCTCGTGTCTCGCCCTCGTTCACCAGCGCTTTTCCACCAACACGTTCCCTTCGTGGCCGCTCGCGCACCCGTACCGGTATATCGCCCACAACGGCGAGATTAACACGGTTCGAGGCAACCGGAACTGGATGAAGGCACGCGAGGCCGGGCTGACATCGAACCTCTTGGGCGACGATTTGCCGAAATTGTTTCCGCTCGTGGATATGCACGGGTCCGACTCGGCGACATTGGACAACGCGATTGAACTTCTGGTCGCGGCGGGTCGGTCGCTTCCGCACGCTCTGATGACCCTGATTCCCGAAGCGTGGGCGGAAAACGATTTGCTGGACCCGGCCCTGCGCGCATTCTACGAGTACCATGCGTGCCTGATGGAGCCGTGGGACGGTCCCGCCGCGGTCGCTTTCACGGACGGACGACAGATCGGGGCCGTGTTGGACCGGAACGGCCTGCGCCCCGCCCGCTATACAGTGACGACAGACGACTTGGTCGTCTTGGCGTCAGAAACCGGCGTGATCGAGTTTGCGCCGGAGCGCGTCGTGGAGCGCGGGCGGCTTCAGCCCGGCATGATTTTTTTGGTGGATACGGAACAGGGGCGCATCCGCCCCGACGCCGAGGTCAAGGCCGAGATCGCGAACCAAAGCCCGTACGGGGAATGGCTGGAAGAATCGCGCATTGATCTGTCGGCCCTGCCGCCATCCGCGTCGTCGCCGTACGAAACCGACCACGAAACCCTGTTGCACCGGCAAAAAGCGTGTGGGTACACCAACGAAGACCTGCGAATCCTGATCGCGCCGTTGTCCGAAAAAGGCGAGGAGCCGCTTGGCTCGATGGGAACCGACACGCCGCTTTCCATTCTGTCGCACCTGCCGCAGTCGCTGTACACGTACTTCAAACAACTCTTCGCGCAGGTCACCAACCCGCCGATTGACCCGATTCGCGAGTCGCTCGTGATGAGCCTTGCCGGATATATCGGGCGCAACGGTTCGCTTTTAGACGAAACGCCGGAAAACGCGCGCCAGATCAAACTCTCGTCGCCGATTATCACCAATGCGGAATTAGAAAAACTGCGTGACTTAGATGGCAAGTGGCACGATTTCCGCACGATCACGCTTCCGCTATTGTTTCAGGTGGACAAGCCTATCGGGTCGCTCGCCCGGGCGGTAGAGCGGCTTTGCCGCAAGGCGTCTGAGGCGATTGAGTACGGTTGTTCGGTTATCATCCTGTCCGACCGGGGCGTCGGCCCGGAATACGGGCATATCCCCTCTCTCCTCGCCATTTCCGCCGTGCATCACCACCTCATCCGCGAGGGAACCCGGACGAGCGTCGCGCTGGTTCTGGAGTCGGGCGAGGCGCGCGAGGTGCATCATTTCGCCTGCCTGCTCGGCTATGGGGCGTCGGCGATCAACCCGTATCTGGTTTTTGAAACGCTTTCCGAGCTGTGCATTGAGGGGATTATCCCCGCGTCGGTCACGCCGGACAAGGCGACCGCGAACTTCGTCAAGGGCGTCAATAAGGGCTTGCTCAAGGTCATGAGCAAAATGGGCATCTCCACTCTTCAAAGTTATCGCGGGGCGCAGATTTTCGAGGCGGTCGGTCTGGCGCCGGAGATGGTGGCCCGCTACTTCACCGGCACGCCGTCGCGCATCGGCGGTATCGGCCTGGATGATCTGGAGCGCGATTGTCGCCACCTGCACGAGCAGGCGTACCCCAAAACCGAGGTGCGCGGCGGGCTTGACCTGGAACCGGGCGGGCAGTACCAATGGCGCCGGTCGGGCGAGCGGCACGCCTTCAACCCGGACAGTATCGCCAAACTGCAAAGCGCGGTTCGCAAGGGCGACTTCCAAACCTTTCAAGAATTTACCCGCCTGATTGACGATCACGCCGAGCAAGCGTCCACGCTTCGCGGCTTGCTCAAGTTCGCGCCGGTCGGCGAGCCAGTTCCGTTAGATGAGATCGAACCCGCCCGCGAGATTGTGAAACGGTTCGCGACCGGCGCGATGTCGCTCGGCTCGATCTCGCGCGAATCGCACGAAAGCCTCGCTATTGCGATGAACCGGTTGGGCGGACGCTCCAACACCGGCGAGGGCGGCGAGGACCCGGACCGCTATGAGCCGAACGCAAACGGCGATTCGCGCCGCTCCGCCATCAAGCAGGTCGCATCCGCCCGGTTCGGCGTGACGACGCATTACCTGGTCAACGCGGACGAACTGCAAATTAAGATGGCGCAGGGGGCCAAGCCGGGCGAGGGCGGTCAGTTGCCCGGTCATAAGGTGGACGAGTATATTGGCCGCATTCGGCACACCACGCCCGGCGTGACTTTGGTTTCCCCGCCGCCGCACCATGATATTTATTCCATAGAAGATCTGGCGCAGCTCATCTTCGACCTGAAAAATGTCAATCCGGTCGCCCGTATCA
The DNA here is from genome assembly GCA_964252165.1 of uncultured Armatimonadaceae bacterium. Lineage (GTDB taxonomy): Bacteria > Armatimonadota > Armatimonadia > Armatimonadales > Armatimonadaceae > CAXUMS01. Next base: position 23,930 of record CAXUMS010000041.1, on the reverse strand, counting down.
GCGTCAAATTGGTCGCCGAGGTCGGCGTGGGAACGGTCGCCGCCGGCGTCGCCAAAGCCCATGCCGATCATATCCTGATCTCCGGCTACGAGGGCGGGACCGGGGCGTCGCCGCTGTCGTCCATCAAGCACGCCGGTCTGCCGTGGGAGTTGGGCCTGGCGGAAACCCAGCAGGTGCTGGTGTTGAACAATCTGCGCGGACGCGTCCGCGTCCAGACCGATGGTCAGATGAAAACAGGCCGCGATGTCGTGGTCGCCGCGCTTTTGGGCGCGGAGGAGTTCGGCTTCTCGACCGCGCCGCTTGTCGCGCAGGGGTGCATTATGATGCGCGTTTGCCACTTAGGCACTTGCCCCGTCGGAATCGCGACCCAGGACCCGGTTTTGCGGGCCAAATTTGAGGGGCAACCCGAACATGTCGTCAATTATTTCTTCTTTGTCGCCGAGGAAGTGCGCCGCTTGATGGCGTCGCTCGGCTTCCGCACCCTGGATGAGATGATCGGACGGACGGACGCGTTAGAGGTGGACGAGGCCGTGCGCTTCTGGAAGGCGCGCGGCGTGGATCTGACGCACCTTCTGCGGCGCGTGGATCTGCCGGGCGTCGCGGTTCGCTGTGTGGAAAAGCAGGACCACGGGTTGGACGGCGCGCTTGACTACCACCTGATAGACCGCGCCAAGCCCGCGCTCGAAGACGCCGTGCCGGTCCGGTTCGATATCCAAATCCATAACTACAACCGGACGTGCGGCACGATGTTATCCGGCGAGATCGCCAAGCGGTTCGGCGCGCGCGGTCTGCCCGATGACACGATCCATATCGAGTTCGACGGCTCGGCGGGTCAAAGCTTCGGCGCGTTCCTCGCGCCCGGCCTGTCGCTGACCCTGCGCGGCGATGTCAACGACTACGCGGGCAAGGGAATGTCGGGCGGGCAAATTATCGTCCGTCCGCCGCTTGGCGCGCTGTTTGATGCGGGTGAGAACGTGATTGCGGGCAACACGCTTCTTTACGGCGCGACCGGCGGCGAGGCGTTCCTGTCCGGCGTGGTGGGCGAGCGGTTCGCGGTCCGCAATTCCGGCGCAAAAACCGTGGTCGAGGGTGTGGGCGACCACGGTTGCGAGTATATGACCGGAGGAGTCGTGGTCGTGTTGGGCCGCACCGGGCGCAACTTCGCCGCCGGTATGAGCGGCGGGACCGCGTTCGTCCATGATGCGAAAGGCGACTTCCACGCCCATATCAACCACGACCCGAACCTGCTCCGCGAGGCCGTTACGGATGAGGCGGATCAAACGCTCCTCCGATCGCTGATCGAAAAGCACACCCGCGCGACCGGGAGCGTGCGCGCCGCATCGCTTCTCGCCGATTGGGAGACGGCCCTGCCCCGATTTGTCAAGGTAATCTCGGCGGAATACAAAAACCTCCTCGCCGCCCGCGCCATCGCAGGCGATACCGCGAACGGCGCAAACGGAACGGGCGCGCGGCGCGTCGAACTTGTAGTGGGCAAATAGAAAGGAAAACAGAACCATGCAAACCATACAAGCGGAAGCTGGAACTCGCCCGACAACGCAGGAGATTGGCGAGCGCGGGCAGGCCATTTATCAGCGTGAAATCCGTCCTATCGTCGAGCCGGTTGAAGAAAACATCGGACGATTTGCTGTGATTGATGTGGAAACAGGCGAGTATGTTGTCACGGACGACCGTGTTACTGCGTCGCGCACTATGCACGCTCGTAAACCGGGCATTCTTCTTTATGTTGAAAAGATCGGCTATAACGCGGTCGCGGCTTTTGGCGGCGGACTACGGCGGATCGCGCCGTGATTATTGGCATTGTGAATTTGCGAGGCGACGCAGTTGTAACGTTGCCTATACAAACCCTCGCAGGGACGTTCACCTCAATTGAGGTAGTTGTTGATACAGGGTTCAGCGACTATCTTTTGTTGCCGAGCGACTTAGTAAACACGCTCCGTTTACCGCAAGGTCAATCCATAACCGTGCAGATGGCGGACGGAAGGCAGGTTTTGGTCAAAGAATACAATGTCGCTGTTTTTTGGGACGGTGAAGAAATCGTAGTTCCTGTGCAAGGCGGCGAGGGCGAGCCGCTCATCGGTATGGCCCTGCTTCGCGCCTATAACCTGTCTGTGGACGTCACTGAGAATGGCGCGGTCCGCATCACGAAACTGCCGCTGTCCGCTTGACAAGAACAAGAGTGAAACATGAGCATTGCAGAAAAACATCAGTCGTCCGCAACCATTGACGATCTATACAAAATTGATGGCAAGGCGGAACTCGTAGAGGGAGAGATTGTACTGATGCCGCCGACCGGAGGTGAACCGGGCCTTGCAGGAGACGAGATTTATAGTTCGCTCCGTAGCCACACAAAACAAACGCGGCAAGGGCTTGCCGTCAGCGATGGTAAGGGCTTTCGCGTTGATTTACCAAATCGTCAATCGTTTAGCCCGGATGCCGCCTTGTATAGCGGTCCCAATCCGGGTATGCGTTTCTTTGAGGGCGCTCCGATTTTCGCGGTCGAGGTGCGGAGCGAGAACGATTACGGGCCGCGCGCCGAGGAAATGATGGCGCAAAAGCGGCGCGATTACTTCGCCGCCGGGACGCTTGTGGTTTGGGATGTGGACCTGTTAAGCGACGATGTGGTACGCAAGTATGTCGCGGACGCGCCGGACGATGCTACGCCCGTTGTGTTCCGCCGGGGCGAGATCGCCGATGCCGAGCCTGCCGCGCCGGGATGGCGTATGGCTGTGGATGATTTGTTTGACGACCGCGCCGAGTTTTAACCGTTAGGAATCAGGATTTATCGTATGGGTGACAGCCGGGCTTTTATTACATTGAAGCGCGAGCCGCAAAAGCGGCGTCCCGTGGGCGAGAGAGTTAAAGACTGGGGCGAGGTTTACCTGCCAATGGCGGAGGATAAATTGCGCGCCCAGGCGTCCCGGTGCATGGACTGCGGCATCCCGTTTTGCCACAGCGGGTGTCCGCTCGGCAACCTGATTCCCGACTGGAACGACCTGACATACCGGGGACGCTGGAAAGAAGCCCTGGACGCCCTTCATGCGACCAACAACTTCCCCGAATGGACCGGGCGGCTTTGCCCGGCCCCGTGCGAAGAAGCGTGCGTTCTCAACATCAACGACGAGCCGGTGACCATCAAAACGGTTGAGCAGGCAATCATTGACCGGGGCTTCGCGGAGGGCTGGGTGATCGCCGAGCCACCCACGCTCCGAACCGGAAAAACCGTCGCCGTTATCGGAAGCGGGCCAGCGGGCCTTGCCGCCGCGCAACAACTGAACCGCTCCGGGCATCACGTATCCGTCTTCGAGCGGGACGACCGTATCGGGGGGTTGATGCGTTATGGCATCCCCGATTTCAAGATGGATAAAAACCTTCTGGATCGGCGTCTCGCCCTTTTGGAAGAGGAAGGAATCGTGTTCCGCGCGGGCGTTGATGTCGGCGTCCATGTCACCGCAGACGAACTGCGAAAAGGCTTCGATGCCGTTGTTATCACGACCGGCGCGATCAAGCCGCGCGATTTGGAAGTTCCTGGCCGAGAACTTGGCGGAGTGGCGTTCGCGATGGATTACCTGACCCACCAGAACCGCTTGAACGAGGCCGAGCGCGACGGCGCGACCGATATCACGCCCGACCCGGACCTGAACGCGCACGGCAAGCACGTCATTATCGTGGGCGGCGGCGACACCGGAGCCGACTGCTACGGGACCGCGCTTCGGCAGGGCGCGCTGTCCGTGACGCAGTTCCAGATACACCCGGAGCCGCCGCGCGAGCGGCCCGATTTGAACCCGTGGTGGCCCGCGCCCGCCCTGGTTCTGCGAACGTCGGCGGCGCACGAGGAAGGCGGCGCACGCGAATGGGGCGTTCACACCACGCACCTGTCCGGCGAAAACGGCAAAGTTCAAAAACTGCACACGGTCCGCGTGGAGCGAAGCGACGCCCCCGGCCCGGACGGCAGGCGAGCCATCGCCCCGGTTCCCGGTTCGGAAACCGTTTTCGATGCCGACCTGGTTTTGATCGCCATCGGTTTCGCCGCGCCCGAACGCAAAGGGCTTTTGGAACAGTTTGGCGTCGCGCTCACCGAGCGCGGCAACGTCCAAACCGATGACGAATATCAAACCAGCGTCGGCGGCGTGTTCGCGGCGGGCGATGCGCGCCGGGGTCAGTCACTCATCGTTTGGGCGATCGCCGAGGGCCGCGAGGTCGCGCACGGCGTGGACAAGTACCTGATGGGCGCATCGCGCCTGCCGCTCACCGCGAACAAGTAACAGGGCGCAACTCGATTGGTATTT
>CAXUMS010000041.1:14565-19613 GCA_964252165.1 uncultured Armatimonadaceae bacterium | reverse complement strand
AAGTCCGCCGCGGGTTCGTTTAAGGAAGGAGTGTTACAATTCAACGGCGCCAACGCATGCGCTCAGTGACAATCGCGAGTGGGGAAACCGTCATTCAACCGCTGTACAACCCTGTTCCGCGACCGTGACAACGCTTCCGCTTTCACCGCACGGTTACAAGTTTATCGCCGTGGCAAGCCTCTTGTATTAAGACGGCGTTAAATTTACGCTTGCCTGGATTTTATTTGTTCGCTCTTCGTAACGCAACGCTTGTTCTCTCGTAACCGTATCGCATTGTGGGTACTACGAAATTATCGAACGGAGCAAGCAACGGCGATGAACCTGAGCGGACGAACCAAAATCGGAATTATTGCATGTGTTCTGCTGGTAGCGGGCTTGTTTCTCGTATTCGGCGCGCATGGCCCCGCCGCAACGCCGGATCAGGAGATTCGCCAATCGTTGAAAAACGCCGAGGACGCGGCGCGCAGTCATTCCCCAAATGGCGTTATGGAGGCGGTCAGCGATGATTTCAAGGCCGGGCCGCTCAATAAGAAACGCCTGAACTTGCTTTTGATGCGCGCGATGAATCAAGGGCGCGGCGTGAACTACGATGCCAAAGTGACCGAACCGCAGATACTCCCGTCGCCGTTAGGCCGGGAAAACGAGCGGCTTGTTATCACGCGTTTCGCGGTTTTCTACACGGATTCCGGCGCGAACATCTGGGGCGGTAATGATCCGGTGACTCTGGTGATGCGCCGGGAAACACAGCGTAAATTTCTCGTCTTCAAGGAGCCGCGCTGGCGTATCGTGTCGGTCGCCAATCTGCCTACCCTGCCCGGCAGTGACAGCGACGACAGCGGCGGTTTGGGCGGCTTGTATGGCCTATAGAGCAAACCAACAAAAAGCCCGGCGCGAACCATCGGTTCACGCCGGGCTTTCTCATTGGTCAGATCGAACGAACTTACGCTTCGACGACTTCCGCCGTGTCATCGGCCTCGTCCGTATCGTCATCAATATCGAGTTCGATATCGTCCAAATCCACATCAAGCGACGGGTCAGCGTCAGGATCAATGCTATCGTCTTTGATACCGTTGACGCCCGCGATGTCCTGTACGCCCGGCGTGAGGAGCGGGCCATGCTTAGCGCGCGCGGCATCCGAGAAAAAGCGGACATTTACCCGTGCGTACCACGAAGGAATAGAGGGAATAGAAGAGCCCGTGTAGCAACAATGCACTTCTTCGACAACGCGCTCGTCCGGGTCGGCTAATGTTTCGTTATCTTTGGTCATTTCGTAGAATTTCCTCGAACGTCAGAGGTGGCGCCGCCGCTAATGGTAGTATTGCCCGCAGGACGCGCGGCGTTCTTGTTCGCCGTTGTTTTGTCGTCCTGATCCTCACCGGCATGGGCGGGCGGCAAAAAGCCGTTGATAAGCATCAGGGCGCCCGCGACAAGATAAATGATCCATTCCGTGCCGCGTGATTCGCGGCCCGGATCGAACATCATGTTTCGCCCCTGAAGCGCGCCGATCAGGGCAACCGCAATTAAAATGACCCCCAACAGGTTGAAGGAGTTCCACCAGCGAAATCGCATTGCGACGCTTCTCTCCGCGTGAAAAATACCGCCGCGCCGATTTGACGCTATTAGAAAAGGCGTCAAGACGGCGTTCGGCGACTCTTAGTGTATCACAGCGCGCCGCCCGCCCGGTTTTGTTTCTTGGCGTGCGGCGGGATTTATGCTATAATACGCCACGGCCCGACGGATAATTCCGCACGCGCCGCCGTACCCAAGTGGTAAGGGAGCGGCCTGCAAAGCCGCGATGCACCGGTTCGAATCCGGTCGGCGGCTTTATTTCATAGTTCGGATTTCCGGCGCCGTACCCAAGGGGCTAAGGGAGAGGTCTGCAAAACCTTCATCGGCGGTTCGAGTCCGCCCGGCGCCTTCGCCCGCCTCGCTTCCGCGCTAACCGAAAAGGCCCGCTTCATCATTTGATGAAGCGGGCCTTTTTTTGGCTTATCGTACGCCCGCCTTCTGCAACAAAACGAGGAATAAAGGCGCAAGTACGAGCGCAGGGAGCAAAGAAGCAATGCGGATTTTGGTGACGCCCAAAAGGTTCAGGCCCAAGCCGAGCAACATCACGCCGCCGCTCGCGGTGAGAGAGGCGATCATCGGGTCCGAAAGAAGCGGGCGGAGCAGGCCCGCGCCGAGCGTCAGGGCGGCTTGAATAACGAACAACGCGACCGCGGTGAGCAAAACGCCCCAGCCAAGCGCGGCGGCGAACGCGGCGGCGGAAACGCCGTCGAGGACGCTTTTCACCGTAAGTTTCCCGATGTCGCCGCGCAAGCCGTCGTCGAAGCACCCCAGAACCGTGAGCGGCCCGACGCAGAACAAGATTGTGGTGGTCACGAACGCGCGGGCGATTGTTGGGGCGGTTACGCCGCCGCCCGATGTTGCGGCTTCCGCCGGGGCGAACCGTTTTTCCGCCCATTCGCCCAGCGCTTGCAGCCGGTCGTCTAAGCGCGCGGCCTCGCCCGCCCAGCCGCCAACCAGAAGCGCGAGCAGAGCGGCTAAAAACTCGGACGGCGGGTGACCGGGCGCGAACACGGTCAGGGCGTTTTGCACGCCCATGACGAGGGTCACAAGGCCAATCGCGCCCATCTGCGTTTCCTGCACCCGGGCCGGAAGACGCCCGCCGAGAAGCCGTCCGACGACCGTTCCGACAACCACAGTCGCCGTGTTCAGAATAGTCCCGATCATGGAACGGCGACGCCTTCGCTGTCTTCCGCTTCGGAAGGACAGCGCAATGTCAGCAGGGCGATCTCGGGGCGGCAATGAAAGCGCGGGGTAGCGCACCGGATCTTGGGTGCGGGCGCGACGCCGATACCACGCGTCACATAGGTTACCATGTCACTGTGCTGGTCGCGGCCCGTGGTTTCGAGGACGCGTGCGCGATCGAACAAGCCCTGATCCATACGTCGCCCGAGCGCGTTTTGCGACTTGAACGGGCCGTAGAACGGAATGCGAATTTGCCCGCCGTGGGTGTGACCGGACAGCATCACGGCGATCCCGGCGCGGGCCGCGATCAGGGCGAACTGGGGCGAATGCGCCAGCAAAAGCGTGAAATGCTCGTGCGGGTCGGGCGCGCCGCGAAGTGTTGCTTCAAGGTCAGCGAACCCGTAATACGGATCGTCCACGCCCGCAACCGTGAACGTCTCGCCGCGCAGGGTTATGGTTTGGCGGCTGTTACGAAGAACCGATACGCCCAGCGAGCGCAATCCGCCAACGAACTGCCGACGCTGTTTTTCGTTAATTTTATGCTCACCGTTACCCAGGATAGCGAACGCGGGCGTTTGGGGAAATAAGTCACGCACAAAGCGCGTCATGTCCACGCCAAGCGAGATGCCGCGCTTCTCGTTTATCATGTCCCCCGCCCAAACAACAAGGTCCGGCGGGGCGCCCTCTCGCTCTGCAAAGCGTTGAAGAAACGCGCGCAGGCGTTTTTCGCGGCGTCCGTCGCGCGAGATGTGGGCGTCGGCGAGAAGTAAGATGGTCAAGCCGTCGAGCGCGGCGGGCAATCGCGGAATGGTTAGAACGGGCCGCGTCAACTGAAAACGGAAAGGCTCAACCGCGCAGGCGTAAACCGCGAGCGCGCCGACGCAGGCTGACGCAAACGCCCCCGCAGTTCCCCACAAAGGCGAGGCGAGATCAGGCGACGAAAAGGGGTGAGATCGGCGAATTGGCATTACGATAGACGTTACGGCGCGGGTTGCGTTCCTGTTGGCGTGGTCGGGGGGGCGGCGCTCACGCCGGACGGCGGCGCGGCGATCACGGGGCGCAGGGCGCGGTGCGTCCAACGAATCCGGCGCAAATCAGCGAACATGCAAGCGCCGTGCCGCAGATACGCCCATTTCGATGAAAATGCCGCCGCGCCTTCTTGATGCGCCCACCGAACCGGAACCTCGGCGATGCGGTAGCCGAGCCGCCGCGCGACAAAAAGCGCCTCGACATCAAAAGAAAACCCATCAAGAACGCATCGGGAAAAAACCGCCTGCGCGGCGTCGTAGGTCAAGAGTTTAAACCCGCACTGCGTATCGCGGATACCGGGCGTCGCGATTATCTGAACGGCCCGGTTGAACGCGCGCCCCGCCGCTTCGCGGTACCAGGGTTGCCGTACCAAAAGCTCGGATTCACGCAAAGGACGTGACCCGATGGCGAAACAAACATTGTCCGATGGCTTCAGCGCGGCTTCGAGCTTGAGCAGTTCTTCGATGGGAGTTGCAAGGTCGGCGTCCATAAACAGGATACGCTTGCCGGTCGCGCGCAAAACGCCGTAGCGGACGGCATAACCTTTGCCCCGGTTTTGCTCGTACCGCAAAACACGCACACGATCCTGCGCGCGGTTCGCTATGGCCCATTCGGTTGCGGTTTGCGCGGTCGCATCGCGCGAGCCGTCGTCCACTACCAGAATCTCGAACGGCTCCCCGCGCCCGTCCAAGTATGCGAGTGAAGCGACAAGCGTGCGCGGCAGGCGCGCGGCCTCGTTATAGGCGGGAATTACCACCGACAGCGCAGGCGTCGGAACGGACGGGGTTTCCACAGCATCAAGATTGTGGTGAGACACGGGCGTATTGTACGGGCGCGCGCTTGCCACGTCAAACCAAAAACGCTCCGAACCGCAATGCGCCAAGCCCATTCCTTTTATCTTTTGTACGCGCTTACGCCGCAAAAAATTCTAAATTTTCTGGAACAAGTTGCCGAAGATGGCGTTTACAGGTTTGACGGTTCGCTGGTAGCGGTATATAAAGTTCGACAATACTTGCCGCACAATTGAATAGAGCTTGCTAAAACTTCATACGGACAATAATACGGCAAAATAGAATAACGACAACTGCATATCGCTCCAACTCAATAAAGACAATCCCATAAAGACTTACAACCAAATAAAGACAACCCTAAACACGAACCCAACACGAAAGGGCAGGACGCCAACCCGCAAGGGTTGCGCTCCTGCCCTTTTTTCGTTTTTCGGTTATCCGTTAGCGTCTACTTGGCGACGCCGTCTACGTTGTCGT
>CAXUMS010000041.1:0-14555 GCA_964252165.1 uncultured Armatimonadaceae bacterium | reverse complement strand
GGGGAGCAACCTAACGTTGTATCGTGCATTGCTTCGGCGGCGAGTTACCTTGTTTATCCGCCTTGCGGATAAACAAGGTAACTCGCCGCACAAAGGAAATGAACTGATCCAACGCATGGCGTTGGTCCCCGCTGGAAGGCGAGCCGCGCGGCTTGAGCGATTTAGTCTCACGACAACGTAGACGGCGTCGCCAAGTAGACGCTAACGGATAACTAACGGTGGGCGGGTTCGGGGTTGTTGCGGCGGGCGCGGAAGCGGCGGCGGCGCCATGAGGCGGGCAGAAGTTGTTCGAGAGTGTCGTCCACGGTCACGATACCTTGCAGGCGGTTGTCGTTGTCGGTAACCGGGACCGCGAGCAAATCGTAATGATCCAGCGCGCTTGCGACCTGTTCCAGATTATCGTCAAGACCGATGCGGACTACATTCTCCACCATAAAATTCCAGAGCGGCGTTTGCGGGGCCGCGATGATCAGGTCACGAAGCGAGATCACGCCCGCGAGGCGTCCTTCCGGGTCGGTCACGTAGATATAATAGATCGTTTCGGCGCGCGGCGCGATCTCCCGCAGGTGCGCGATAGCGGCATCGGCGGTCCAGTCCAGCGGAAGCGACACAAATTCCGTGGTCATCAGGCCGCCCGCCGTGTCGTCGTCGTACGCGAGGAGTTGTCGTACATCGTCGGCCTCGGCGTCCTCCATCTCATCGAGGAGTTCCTTGCGCCGCGATCCGGGCAAATCCCCCATCGCGTCGGCGGCGTCGTCGGGGTCCATTTGTTCCAGAATATCGGCGGCGTCTTCGGTGTCGAGGTTGAGCAAAATATCGCGCTGAACATCGTCGTCGGCCTCGGTCAGGGCTTCGGCGGCGGTTTCCGTGTCCAGACTTTCGAGAACCGCGGTGCGGTCGGCGGGCGTCATCTGCTCTAAAATATCGGCGATATCGGCGGGGTGCAGTTCTGAGATTTTGTCGCGCGACGTTCGCAGGCGCAGAACCCCGTTTTCCGCCTGTGTCGTCGGCTCCACATCGCTCCACGCGATAAAGCGTCCCTCGGTCGGCAGATGCAAAAGGCGCGCGACCCGTTCGCCCCACGTACCCGGTAGCAAGCGGCGCAAAACGGCGGTTTCGCCGGGATCAACGCCCATCACCAGCAGATCGCCGGAGCCGTCCGGCGCGGGCGCAAGCCGCACATCGGACGCGCGCACCACGCGGAAGTCCAGCGTGTCCACGATTTGTTTATCCAAGACATCCCGCTTCAAAAACAAATCCTGCGGGTCAGGCGTGTACGTCGCGGGTTCGCTGGCGGTCACCCACTGACCGGGCGTTTCTCCGGGGCGCAACCCGCCGCTCAAGATCACGCGTTCGGTTTTCCCCTGCGTCATCACAATGGCGACCACGCGGGGCAAGCGCAGACGCGCGGCGGCGTCCCGCGCGGCGGGCGTTTCGCGCGTCCGGGGCGCATCCGGCAGGACGCTGTCCTCCGACACGTCCGGTTCGGCGGGGATAGTCGCGACGAGATCGCGGATCACGCCCAGACGCGCGCCGGTTTGGGCGTTCACCACTACCCAGCCCAAAATTTGCGTCAGGAAGTCAAAGGTTGCTTGGGCCATTTGGTTTGATTATATCCCTATGCACGAATTGGTCGGTTTCGGTACAACACGCTTATAAGCCGTTCGTGCCGTACAATTCATTATATGAGCCGCGTTCTTTTACCGAAAAGAAAAACAACCTACGTCACGGGAACAGCCTCCGGCGGAACGACGCCCCGTTCCAGCAAACGTCCGGTCCTTACGCGCCGTCGATGGACAGTGGACGACTGCGTTGCAATGATCACGGTCGGCGTGCTTGAAGCCGGAATGTATGAGCTTATCGAGGGAGATGTCGTTCCTAAGATGGGCCAAAACGTGGCGCACGTGTTTGTTGTGGGACGGATTTACCTCGCGCTCGTCGGTATATTCGGCGGCGATTACGTGCTGTCCCAGGCGCCTCTTCGTCTCAGCCGCACAACCGAGCCAGAACCTGATGTAGCGGTTCTTGACCGCCCGCTCGGTGAATTTTTGAGTTTTGGAACGCCGCCTGCGTCGAAGGCGCGGCTTGTTGTTGAAGTGTCGAACACAACGCTCGCCGCTGATACGACGGTAAAGGCGTTATTGTACGCGCGGGCCGGTCTTCCCGAGTACTGGATAGCGGACGTTGAACACCGGATTTTTCTGGTTCACCGTGAACCAGCGTCAACCGGCTATCAGCGCCGTGTTATTGTATCCGCGAACGAAACGCTGTCCCCGCTCGCGCGCCCCGATGCCATTTTACGTGTCATTGATCTTTTACCGCCGATACCGCCCGGCGTTTAGAGGGCGGTAAGGCGTCCCCTTCGCGGACGAGACGCTTGTGAAGTCGCGCGCCGTCGCTATGAACGGTTGCTACCATCGGGTTGTTTCGCTTACAATAGGCGAACTTCATCTCCAACGAAGGAGCGTTTACCCCGTTGGCTATCTTGCCGAGTCGCCGTTCTTCGCACCCCGCCTCTGCCGCGCCGCCCGCGCGAACCGTAGGTATCACGCCGCGCGCGTTTATCATCGGCACCGCCCTAATTCCGCTGATCTGCTACTGGGTCGAGTACACGGAGATTGTGGCGCAAGGGACTGACCTCGCGGCGATGAGCCTGATTATCGGGGCCGTGTTCTCGTTATTCGTTTTGATCTGCGTGAACGCCGTTCTCGCGCGTTGGACGCCGCGATGGATGCTCTCGCAGGCCGAACTGATGTTTATCTACATCATGCAGACTGTGAGTATCGGCATCTGCGGAATCGGCATGGGGCAGTTTCTCATTCCGACGCTTGGCAACGCGTTCTACTTTCAATCCAGCGCGAATGGTTGGAAGGACCTGTTTCATCGCGCCATTCCCCCTCACCTTGTTCCCGATTTCGGCGCGAACCCGCTCGCCCTGCAAAAGTTTTATCAGGGCAACAGCGCGCTGTCCGTGGATTTTCTCGCCGCCTGGGCATTGCCGATTTTCTGGTGGTCCGGCTTTATCTGCGTTCTTCTCGGCTCGGTTTTATGCCTCGGCGTTATTTTCCGCAGGCAATGGGCGGACAACGAAAAACTGCCGTTCCCGATTGTGTATTTGCCGCTCGAACTGACCCGCAACGATCCCGAAGCCGGGCCTATCTACCGCAACCGCCTTTTCTGGATCGCATTCTCCATTTCGGTTGTGCTGGAAACGCTTGCGTCGCTGAATTACCTGTACCCGTCGGTTCCCGCGATCCCGCTTAAACCGACCACGCTCCCCAATATAGGTGACTTCTTGAAAAGCCCGCCGTGGAGCGCAGTGGGTTTTTTACCGCTCGCGTTCTACCCGATGGTGATCGGGCTGGTCTACTTCCTGCCGGTTGAGGTGTCGTTTTCCGCGTGGTTCTTTTTTCTGTTGACCAAGTTCGAGGACGTTCTGGCGACCGGGGCGGGCTTGCGCGGCGACGGCGTTCCGCGCGCGGTCGCGCGTATCCCCTACCACGGCGAGCAGGGGGCGGGCGCGTTTTTAGGCTTGACGCTGTTCGGGCTGTGGAGCTACCGCAAGTATGTCGCCGCCGTGGTCGGCAAGGCGTTCGGTGAAAAAGAATTCGCCGATGTTCCCGATACCAACGAGCCGATCCCGTACCGCCTCGCTGTGTTCGGCTTTCTCGCGGGCTTCGCGCTTTTGACGCTGTTTGCAGTTATGGGCGGTATGGCGTGGTGGCTTGCGGTCGTGTTTTTCGCGCTGTACTTCGTTTTCGCAACTACCTTCGCCCGCGCGCGGGCTGAGGCGGGTCTGCCCTGGGGCTTTGGGCCGGGCGTCAACCCGCACGGTCTTTTAACCGATGTCGCGGGCAAGCAGCATCTTTCGCTCGGCTCGGCGACCATGCTCGCTTATTTCCAATGGTTCGACATGGACTATCGCTGTATGGCGATGCCGAACCAGATGGAAGCGATGAAAATTGCGAGTTCGGTGGACGCCCCGGCCCGCATGAACAACCGGCACCTGTACCTGGTTATTCTGTGGTCCACGCTGGTCGGAACGCTCTCGACGTGGTGGGCGTTGCTATCCATCTACTACAAGTACGGGGCCGCGACCGGCAATGTCAATTCGTGGCGCACCAATATCGGGTCGGTCCCGTTCAATGTTTTGTCCGATTGGATCAAGAACCCGACGCCGTTCGATATGAGCCGCGTGTACGGCGTGCTGGCGGGGATGGGGATCACGGGCTTCCTGATGGTCATGCGGACCCGATTTTTGGCGTGGCCGTTTCATCCTATCGGCTACGTGCTGGCGGAAACATCCACCATGCTGTGGCTGTGGTGTCCGACGCTTGTCGGCTGGCTCATCAAACTCGTGATCCTGCGCTACGGCGGCATCGGTCTGTTCCGCCGCGCCATCCCATTTTTCATCGGTTTGATCCTGGGCGACTACGTTATCGCGTCCCTGTGGGCGTTGCTCGGACTTTACCTCGGTATCCCCACATACCGCGCGTTCCCCAATTAAAGCCACGTTATTGCGGCGACAATTTACTGCTATTTTGCGTAAAGGGTAAACAATTGCCGCATTCGTTTTTGGCGGCTAAAATAAACCAAAGGCGTATAAACGCCGTAGCCCGTTTCGTTTTGTTTGATTTGCCTGTAGGCCGTAGTTCTGTCTGCGGCGGAGGTGTCAGCGATGGAAGTGATTCGTGTCAGCCCGGTTGTTCAGACGCGTTTGCGGGAGGAAGCCGACCGTTGCGGCCTTTCCGTGGACGTTATCGCCGATGCGCTTCTTGCCGACGCTTTAGAGCGTTCGGCGCGGGCGTGCGAGGAAAATAACGATGCTTTGCAACAAGCGTTCGACAGACTTGAGGAAAGCCAAACCGCCCTGCTTCCGAATGGGATGCGCCCATCCGCGACCGCGTATCACGCGACCTTGCGCCGCGCGGCGTGAAACAACTGAGGCGTTAAAACAAAAACCGCCCGCGCCGATCAATCGGCGCGGGCGGTTTTTCATTATCAGGAACGCTCCAGGTTACGCCCGAACGAACGCTTCCAAAGCCGCCACATACGCCTCGAACGCGACGCGCCCAGAGGGCGTCGGCGAGTATGTCGTGCGCGGCTTACGCCCCACGAACTCCTTGCTCACGCTGATATAGCCGTGTTCTTCCAAAACCGTCAGGTGCGTGGACAAATTGCCGTCGGATACGCCCAGCGCGCCCTTCAAAAAGTTGAAGTCGGCATCGCCGGACGCCATCAAGCACGACATTACCCCAAGCCTCACCTTTTGGTGAATCACATCGTCTAAAGCGTCTAATTTTCGGACAGCGGACATTGTTGGAAGGATGAAGGATGAAGGATGAAGGATGAATAAAAAGGACCGAGCAAAACCGTTGGATTTGCGGGTCTTCCTACTTCATCCTTCATCCTTCATCCTTCATCCTTTCTCCCTCCCCCTTACCAGCCGTATTTGTAGCCCATCCAGGCTCCGTAGAAAATATGAAAGCCGCCGAACGCGAGCGCCATCAGGGCGGGCGCGACAAAACCGGGCAGGCACAGCGTTACCGCCCCCGCCGCGAGAAACGCCCAGCCAAGATAAGAAACCTCGCGAACCGAGAACATGCCGACCGCAAGAAGCGAAATAGCGTAGCAGACCATCCAGATACCGTAAATCCGGTTTTGGATCAAGTGCGGGTTCAGCAGGTAAAACACGCTCAGAACGCCGCAGGCGAGCAGGCCGGGTAAGGCGGCGCGTGTCAGGTGACGACCGAGCGGCGAAAACGCGGTTTTGCCCACACGGGCCGCGCGCCGCTTGGTTAGCGTGACATCGGTGATGATTGACAGCGCAAGAACGGTGAGCCACACGCCGCCGAACGCCCAGCGCGCGCCCGGCGCGGGAACGTGCGGCAATGCCCAGAATGTCAGCGCGCACCCGGCGAGGGCGAGACAGCCGACGATTACGCCGGATAAGCCGGACAGCGTCGAGTGCTTGGTTGAGCGCTCCATCGCCTGCCGGATCACCCGTAGGTGTTCTTCGGCCTCGCCCGCCGATGTTACAATGCGAAAGACGGGTTTGGCCCTTTCGGCCTGCGGTTCCTGACGAAACATCGGCGCTCAAATAGTTCCTTAATGGGCGTACAACAATCCGCGTCTTTGCCAGGCAAAGCGCTCTGGTTTAGACTAACATGAACCCACCCGCTTGTCAATGACGCTTCGGACGCTTAGGTTACACTCTGACACTTTTCAAATACTTGTTGACAACCGTTCATAACACGGGTTATACTCTTTCGGTGTCCGATGCGGACGCGGCCCATTCCGCGTTCCCGCGCCGTGACCCTTTTGCGGACCGTTTCGTCCGTGTTAATTTTGTTTGATTTCCCTCCCATTTTTGGGTTTAAGATCAGGAGCAGTATTATTAGTATGGATGCGGAAAGCCGGGACCTTTTGACCGTGGAACAAGCCGCCAATTATCTCCAGCTTTCCCAGTCCAGCATACGCTCCTACATCCGGCAGGGGAAGCTAAAGGCGTTTCGTGTGGCGGGCAAGCGAAAGGTGCTGATCCCGCGCGACGAACTGCTCAAGCTGCTCGAACCCGCGCGCGGCGAGATCGAGGACAGTGACGCTACCGGCGCGCCGGAAAACGGCGGCGCGGGCGCCTTTGGGCGCGCCCCTAAACCGGCGAGCAACGCGCCCGACTCTCGCAAGTAAGTAGCCCACTCGTCCGATGCCGTACGTTCGCGCCGATGGCTCCGCTCTGTATAGCAGACCGTCTCTACTCGCCGAAGCCGGTGAGGTGTGGCGGTACCGCGAACTTCTCGGTAATCTGGTGCGCCGCGAGTTACAGGTGCGCTACAAGAACTCCGCGCTTGGCGTGGTTTGGTCGCTCGCTAATCCCCTGGTTCGCGCGCTGATCTTGTGGGCTGTGTTTGATAAGATCATCCCGCTCGGCGTACAAAACTACTCTGCGTACCTTCTCGCCGCGTTTTTCCCGTGGACGTATTTCCTCACCGGCGTTTTGGATGCGGGCGAATCCGTTTCCAAGCAGATGGCGCTGGTGAAAAAGGTCTACTTCCCGCGCGAACTGTTGCCCCTCGCCACCACCATCGCCAACCTGCGACACTTCCTCCTGTCGCTGTCCGTGCTGGGCGCCTACCTCGTGTTCCTGTACGGGCGGTCATGGCTGCTCGGCGACCCGAAGTACCCGCCGACCGAGATTTTCCTCGTGCCTCTTCTCGTGGTAATGCAAACTTTGCTTATCGGTGGAATTGCGCTTTATCTGTCGGCCCTGAACGTGTTTTTCGAGGATGTGAAATTCCTCGCCGCCGTTTTGCTCGATCTTTTGTTCTATGCCGTGCCGATCATTTATTTCTTAGAGCAGGTCGAGCGCGCCCAGGCGTTCTCCGAACCCGCGCGACGCGTTCTGCACACGCTGTTTCTGCTCAACCCCATGACGGTGATTTTGGTGTCGTACCGCCGCTTCCTGCTTGCCCCCGCCGTTTTACCGCCCGGAAAGTTCGGTCAAACCGAAGCGATTGCGGTTAATACCGGCGTCCCGTGGGGCTACTTCTGGCTCGCCTTCGCCATGTGCGCCCTCGTTTTCGTTTCCGGCTATGCGTTCTTCAACCGCCGGAAATGGCGGTTCGTGGAGCAGATGTAGCCCATGATACTGCCGACGTACCTACCACAGTCTTATGAACAAGCCGAGGAACCGCAAGCGTGGTCACGGTTCATAGAAAAGGCGTCTAAAGGTTCGGATAAAGCGGCAAGTATGGCGAGGCGTTTTCAGTTTGCGTTAGCGGTTCAAGTAGGCGGGCCGCGCCTTGTTCTGGCTGGTTCGGAAGCGGAGTTCGATGAAGCGGTTAAGGGAGCATTTCCCAAGACATCTCCATTTGCGGGTTTTCAGGCGTTTTTGGATGCGCTATTCGCGTCGGGCTACTTGTCCGTTCCGATTGCGGCGCGTGACTGCCCCTTCGCAGACCACAAACATTATGCAGATTTGTGGGGTCGCAGGATCGTCGTCCCGGCTCATCAACTTGTTCACGACGCCGCTTTGTATTGCTGGAACCATTGGAACGGTGACGAGGCGCTCCGTCTCTGCAACAATGTCGAAGACGATAACGCCCAAGATACTGTAGACTCTATGTTACTGATGGCTGTAACATGGGTGATTTTAAAACCGTTGTTATAGAAAGACAGTTTGATGTTGAATGATAAACATCGCCCGCTTATAGTTATCGTCAATACACCGAGTGCATTTTGCTAGTAACCTCCTCCTCAGCCGCACGGCCTACAACACCCGCCATCGTCGCGCGCGGGGTGTACAAGGAGTTTCGCCTGAAGCGGAGCGGGTATGCGGGCGTCAAGGGAAAACTGGGCGAACTTGCCAGCGTCGTCCGAGGGCGCAAACTGCCGCCCACGGAAATTCTGTCCGCGCTCACCGACATCAATTTGTCCATCGGGCAAGGTGAGACGGTCGCTCTGGTCGGGCGCAACGGGTCCGGTAAGTCAACGCTTCTTTCCCTGTTCGCCCATGTAATGTTGCCCGATCACGGCGAGATCGCGTTTCCCGCGTCACAGGATCCCGACCATCCCCGCCTTGCGCCGCTTTTGGAGGTCGGCGCGGGCTTTCACCCGGACCTGACCGGAATACAAAACATCTACTTCAACGGCTCCATTCTGGGCCTGACGCGGGCGCAGATGGACGGGCGCATTGACGCGATCAAAGCGTTCGCCGATTTTCCCCCCGTTCGCTTCCCCGATGGACGCGAGGATCCCGACGCGTACTATGAGGCCCCGGTTCGCACGTACTCGTCCGGGATGTTCGCGAGATTGGGCTTTGCGGTCGCGGTTCATACCGACCCGGAAATCGTGATCGTGGATGAAACGCTCGCGGTAGGCGATGAGGCGTTTCAGGAAAAGTGCTACCGAAAAATCTCGGAGTTCCAGCAGGCCGGTAAAACCATTGTGTTTGTGTCGCACGACATGAGCGCCGTGCGCCGTGTCGCGACCCGGGCCGTGTGGCTTTCCAAAGGCGTGATTGAAATTGACGGCACTGTGGAAACCGTGATCCACGCGTACCACGCCGCGACCAGCATCCCCGACGAGTAAATGAAGTACGCCGTTGTGTTTGTCGCTTTCGGACTTGCCTGCGCGTTCTACGCCTTCGCCGCTCAATTCCTCGCTCTTCGGTTGGTCGCAGGTTCCTGCGCCGTGGCGTTTACCGGCGTCGGGTTGGCCTACGGCTTTATCGGTCCGCGCGCGTTCTTGAAGAAGCCCGATGGACGCCTCAGCCCGCTCAGTTACGCTTTGTACTGGCCTTATCATTTGCTCAACGGTTTAACATTGCTGGGGTTTCGTCGTAGCGGAAGAGAAAAACCCTTCGATCAAATCGCCGAGAATGTTTATCTTGGGTGTCGTTTAGGAGAGCGCGATAAACAAGCCATCGCCGCTCTGGGCATTGCGAGTGTGTTGGACTTGACGTGCGAGTTCGGTGAAACGCCCGCGCTCCGCGCGTTGCGCTACTGCTGTATTCCCGTTCTTGATACGCGCGCCCCGTCTTTGGCGCAACTCGTGAGCGGCGCGGAGTGGATACACGAAAAAGTCGCGCACGGTCCCGTCTATGTTCACTGCGCGCTGGGGCATGGGCGAAGTGCGCTTTTTGTGGCGGCTCACCTGTTACTTTCGGGTAAAGCGCAGACGGCGCAGGAGGCGATTAGCGAAATAAAAGCGCATCGTCCCGGCGTGGGCTTGCACAAAGAGCAGGTGGCGGTACTTGACGAGATGGTAAAACGCCTTGAACCAACCTCCGCGCAATTACCGCGTTGACCTGCGTTCGTTGTTCGAGCGGTTAGAATACGGGTCGCAACTTGGGACGCATTCGGGGTAAACATCCGTATAGATGTTGCGTGCGGTTTTTTGCATGCCAGAATTGAAAGTAGGAACGCCCCTCCCCAGTCGAGGCGGACATATCAGAAAAGGCGGTAATCCATTCATGCAATCCAAACGAATCAAACAATTAGTTTCTCTTGTTGCGCTGGCTCTTGTGACAGACGGTACGATGCGCCCCGCCGCCGCAGGATTAAAGGGGCAACCCAAGCCCTCACCGAGCGTCGTCGCTAAAGCGCAGGAAGCGTCGGCGACGCTTGCGCGCTTCGACGGCGACAAAAACGCCGCGCGTCCCGAACTGCTCACACTGGTTGAGGCGAACGCGACCGCTGATTTGACTGATGTTATCGCACCCGCCCTCGACGACGCCAATACGTACACCAGCCTGATAGCGACGCTCGACGACGCCTTGCAAACGCAAACCACGGATGCGTCGCGCGCGTTCGTGCGCTATAACAGGGCGCGTATCAGCCTGCTTCGCGCCCGCGCTCTGCCCAGCAAGAACGCCAAAGACCTGCCGCTCTTGGAGGCGGAGCAGGCGCTGAAGGGGTTTGACGCCGTGACCTCGCGCGATCCGGCGTACTGGGAACTGATGGGCGATGTGCAGGCCGAAAAAGGCGAGCCGGACGCCGCCGCAATCGCCTACAAGAAGATCATAACGAGCGGCGGAAACAACGCTGAAGCGCAGTTCAAAACCGCGCAGGCGTACGCGCGGGCGAACCGATTTGCTCTGGCGAAAGCCGCTTTTGATGCCGGAATCCGCGCGGACGCCGCCAATGGCTACGCGGGCGGCAAGCGGATGAAACATCTTTTGTATCAAGGGCTTGCGTCGCTGTACTACGCGCAGGGCGACGAGAAAAACGCCCTCGACGCCCTGCTTCTGTCCGCCAAAGTGACGCAGGACACGGACGCCCCGTACCGCCTGCGTCTCGATGTCGCGCGCCGCCTCCTGTCGCGCGGCGGGCATGCCCGAGAAATACAAGCGTACGCGGACGCCGCTTTGAAACTGGCGCCGGATGACGACGAGGCGAAAACGCTTCGCGAAGGCGCCGCCGCTTCCGCCCGCCCGTGAAACAACCGTGGTAATTGGGTAACATCGTGACAGCGCGTTTTTATAACGCTTTACTTGTGTAGTTATAGATAAGATGTTGCCTGCGCCTCGCGCTTGTCAACGGTGTCGCGATACATCGCCCATTTATAAGGACGGCTTTAACAGATGACGTGGAACGTTTGGGATGTTTTGATTATTTTGGCGGCCCTCGCGCAAATCGGCGTTCTGGTCTGGGTTGTCCTGATCGCGTTAAAAATCAAGAACGGGCCGGTGAAGGCGATTACAGGGCATATCGCCCCGCTCACCGAGCGCGGCAAAACTTTGGCGGAAACCGGCAAGCGCGAAGCGTTGCAAAACAAAGACCGTTTTGCCGGGCTTGCCGCCGAGGTCAAAGGGATTGTGGATGCGGTCAAGCCGCGCGGCGATGGAGCGGGCGATGCGCTTCCCGGCGCATCCATTAACTGGCATACGATCAAAGGCGCATGGGGAACGTACCGCACGGTTCAGCGCGGCTTGAAAGGCGCGCGTATGCTCCGCCGCCTGTCCGCCGCGCAAACGGTTCCGCCCGGCCCCAAAGGCGCGCCCGGTAAGGCGAATGTTTCGCTTGCCGAGCGTTTGGGGCTTATCCCGCCCGCCGCCAAGCATTTGGGGCGCGCGTGGTCTTTGATCAGCATTGGCCTCCAAGTCCGTAAGCAACTTAAAGCGCGCGGCGCGCGTGGCTAACGAACCGCATCAGTTCGCGAAAACCAACGCCTTCCGGGAACAACAAATGTTGTTCCCGGAAGGCGTTGGTCTTTGCGTATCGGTGCGAGTAAACGGTTTGCCACATAGATAACGACAGCGGACGTTGCAGACAAGCATGCTCGCCCCCTCGAAATTTACAACGGCAAAATCCGCCCCGTGACCGAGCCGCTCGGTGAGGGCGTGGAAAAGCGCGAGATTGTACTGGGTTTTTACCCGCCGTCCGTGCGCGAGATGGGCGAGTTCGCCGTTGCGTAGGTTGTAACCCATGTGTACATGGTATGAGCTAAACCAATGCCACGTTGACCAAACCGGGTGGTAAATGGGAAAAGTCCGCGTCCGTTGTCAACAATGTAGCATTTGCGACATACGCTGTCGCGGCAATCCATACATCGTTTTTGCCCATACGAACGCCGACGCGGCGGCTTACGGTATCAATTAGCGCGTAAGCGTTTATCATCGGCGCGCTGTTGATGTCTAATTGGTCGAACTGCGTGAGCAACCAACGGAGTTGTTCGGTCTTGTCATCCCTCCAACCCCATTGATACGCAAGCGACTGAAGTTCTCCAACGCTAACAACGCTAACGATAGGTCGCGTTTCTTGCAAAAGCGGATTGTATTGCGTTTTGATCTCTTCCCACTTCGCCCCGCCACAAACGCCGTGAACTAGTATGTTGGTATCCAGCAGGTAAAGGGGCGCGTTCATCACGATAAGTCCGCGAGCGCGACCTCAATCTGTTCATCCGTTTCATCCCCAGGCCACTTGCCAACAACCAAGGATTCCAGCGTTTCGCCAGGCGGAAGCGGTTCCGCGCGTCGCGCTGTAGCGTAGATGGCGTCGCGGTCCGCTTGCTTTTCCTCGTCCGTGCGATTCATAGCGCGATACAAAGCGGCGTCGAGGGAGAACGAGGTTGGCGCTACGCTGGCGTCTCGTTCTGCAACCGTGCGTGAATAATCCGCCAGTGTCTGACCTTCCGCCGCCGCCTTCTGCGCCAAGCGGTTTTCGGTCTCTGGCGCCAAGTCAATTATTACACTCATAAATCAGCCTCCACATCCGCCAGCGTGGTGGGTTTCCGAAAAGAAAAAATCCACAAACATGGCTTTGTCGCCAATCACACAGATAAAAGTCTACACCTGCCAACCCGCGCAGTCAGAAGATTGTTCGTTTAACCCAGCCCTCCCTGATAAACGCACTGCAAACGGCGGTGTAAGAGGGGTCAAGCGTGGATTTATCAGTTTAGTTATAGCGGAGAAAGCGCAGAGAGAAGGCCGTGACTTCCTCCAGAACGTATGGAAGGAAGAAGGGTCATCTTTTTCACCGCACTTCTGGCAAAAATATCTTGTCGTATCAATGTTCGCATTGCTTAACCAGTGACACCTCTTGCACTCCCACAAATCTGCCGGACGCTGTTGAGGAGATAAGTTAGTTTTTTCACCTAATCCTTCCGTAGCTCGGTCAATCTCGATACCAACTTTGTTACCGGAAAGCGCACCAATAATACTGCCGACGATTGCGCCAGGGATTGTTCCAGCTATGGCGCCAACAGGACCAAGAGCGAGGCCGACCGAGGAGCCTATTTGTGCGCCCATTACGGCCCCACTAACTGCGCCGACCTGAGTACCGACTTTTTCCGCGTCTCTTTTAGCCATTGAGTTCCTCGTTATGTAAAAATACATACGAACAGGCCGCGCCTGATAATGTCGTTTTATTAAACACTGTTGATCTCAGATTATACAAGAAGTTCAGGTAAGTGGGGTAATTTTATGTGTGGCTCACAAAACGAAAAAGGCAGAGGCGTTTGCCCCTGCCTTTTTGCTTAGGTGTTGTTCACCACCGGTTCTACTTGTCGCTGACGCCGCGTCCGAGGGCGGCCTGCGCCGCCGCCAAGCGGGCGATAGGCACACGGTACGGGGAGCAGGAAACGTAGTTCAGGCCGATCTTGTGGCAGAACGCGATCGAGCGCGGTTCGCCGCCATGCTCGCCGCAGATGCCGAGTTTGATGTCAGGTCGGACGCTCTTGGCTTTGGCGACGCAGATTTCCATCAACTGGCCGACGCCAGTCTGGTCAATGCTCTCGAACGGGTCGCCGGGCAGGATACCCCGCTCCTTGTAGACCTGGAGGAACTTGTCCGAGTCGTCGCGCGAGAAACCGAACGCGGTTTGCGTCAGGTCATTGGTGCCGAACGAGAAAAACTCGGCGTGCGGCGCGATCTCGTCGGCGGTCAGAGCCGCGCGCGGAATCTCGATCATGGTTCCGAACGAGTACGGAATCTTGATCCCCTGCTCGGCGACAACCGCCTTCGCCGTTTTTTCCAGATCGCCGCGAACCGCAATCAGTTCGTTGACATGCGAGATCAAGGGAATCATAATTTCCGGGTGAGCCTGCCCGCCTGCCTTGATGACAAGGGCCGCCCCTTCCAGAATAGCCCGGGTCTGCATCGCGACAATACCGGGGAATACGATGGACAGGCGGCAACCGCGAAGGCCGAGCATCGGGTTGATCTCGTGGAGGTCGCGGACTTTGGCGAGCAACTCGTCTTTTTCCGGGTCGCTCTTGCCTTGCGCTTTGAGGGTCGCGGTTTCCTCGACCAGGGTTTCCAAAGACGGCAGGAACTCATGGAGCGGCGGGTCGATCAGGCGAATGGTCGCCGGGCGACCGCCCAGGGCCTCGAAGATGCCCTTGAAGTCTTCGCGCTGGAACACAAGCAACTCGTCCAGAGCGGACTGCCGCTCGGTCTCGTCGTCGGCCAGGATCATGCGCTGAACCACCGGGCGTCGCTCGCCCTCGAAGAACATATGCTCCGTCCGGCACAAGCCGATGCCTTCCGCGCCAAGTTCGATGGCGAGTTTGGTGTCGGCGGGCGTGTCGGCGTTGGTGCGGATACCTAAGGTGCG
>CAXUMS010000040.1:0-30646 GCA_964252165.1 uncultured Armatimonadaceae bacterium | reverse complement strand
CCGGTTGATCCGGTAAGCCCGACGCGAAATGCAACAAGACCGCTCTCGGTGATGCGAACCGGCGTGAACGCCCCGCTGTACGTTCCGCCGCCTGGCGCGGGTTGCCCTTCAAAAGCGATCACGGTTTTCGCGCCGCCCGCGAGCGTGAAAATCCCGGTCAGCGTTGCGGTTCCGCCCCCCGATGGCGTTCCAACGACATTGCTACGAAACACCGTCAAACCGCTCAAATTTGAATAGGGCAAAACTACCGGGTTAACCAGAGATGCGTTGCTCAGGCTCGGAACCGTGACCGCGTCTCCGCTTCCGGCAAGACGCACGGTTGGTTGCCCGCCGCCCGTCGCGAAAATACCGAAGTTGCTGGTCGGGTTACCGGTCGTCGTTCCCGAAAAAGTGATTCGCCCGGTGGTGTCCGCGCCGGGGTTGGCGAAGGTCGAGAACGTGCCGCCTCCCGGCGCCGCGTCGCCCATACCAAGAACGCGAACGGGGTTTGCCGCCATGCCGCCGTAGAGAACATTAATCGTCGTGCCGGTCACCGACGTGAACGTGATGTTGCCGCCCGTCGGCGCGCCGCCGCGAAAACCAAACGATGTGCCGTAAACGCCACCGCCGACTGCAGGTTGCCCTTCGATAGCGACCGTCGTCAGCGTTTGTGGCGTTTGGACATTAATCTGATACAAACCGGTGTCGTTGACGGTTGAAGGGCCGGTCAAGCTCGACGAGAACAGCAGATTACCCGTGTTGTCAAGAAACGGCGCGGCGTTCAGCGTGTTCAGCGTCGCGGCGGGCGTAGATGTGACGCCCGGCGCGGCGTCGCCGCGCGCCACAACGCGCGCTCCGGTTGCGCTACCGGGCGCGTAGTAGTAGTACGCATCCGGCGAGCCGGTCGCGGTGGACGCTTTGAAAACAATACCGCCCACGCCCGAGATGACCGGCGCGGAAAAGCCCGTAAAGGTTCCGCCGCCCGGCGCGGTGGTGGTCAAATCCGCAAGCGACGTAAACGAGTACGCCTGCGCCCGGGCGGTTCGCGCCGTACCTGCCACCGCAAATAAGGTTGTCGCAACCAGGGCCGCCGTGATCGCCCCGCCGCCGCGTCGCCGTTCCCGCCCTGTTAAACCATAACTCAAAACGCACCTCCGCTAAACTTAAGACCGATGTTTACTAATTGTTGTCCGCGATCTTGGCGTGACCGTCGAGAAAGACAACATTGCGCCACCGCTCCGTGTGCGGGTACTTCACTTTGGGGAACCGCGATGTCGGTTGCCCGATGTCGGCGGTCGCGGTCCAGTACTTGTATAAAATGTTGTCGTAGAACAAAAACGCCTCGGATGGTTTTTCCACTTCCGGGTCGGCGTAGAACGACGCCGAAACAACGCCGACATACGTGTTGCGCTTTTCATCCGACTCATCGAGGCCCCAGATCGCCTCCGGGCAAGTCCAGATGGCGCGCGACTTGATATACGGGTTCAGCAAAAAGGGATAACTGTGAACGTCGTCGGCGGCGCGAAAGCCGGACCGCCACAAACAGCCGGGGTCCTTGGAATCGCCGGGCGACGGTGGAAAACCGTCGTAATCGTCCATATACATCCGCATTCCCACTCCGCACTGCCGCAAATTTGACAAGCACGCGGTTTGCCGAGCCTTGCTACGCGCCTGCGCGAACACGGGAAACAAAATCGCCGCAAGTATCGCGATGATCGCTATCACGACGAGCAGTTCGATCAGCGTAAACGCACCGCGTTTGCCCAGCGTAATCGGCTCTTGTCTACCACGCGTGCGCTTAAAAGATGGATTTCGGCGAAACGCCCGAACGGCGGAATTGCGGGAAAGCATCGGATAACCCTTATCAAAAGCGAAAACAAGACACAGTAAAACGTTTTGCGACACGATACATCGTTGCAAACCATCTTCGCAAAAATCATTGCCGACAAAATCAGTCGCCTTTGTCTTATCGAATATTTGAACGATTGTCAAGCGGCGACACAGGCGGCCCGCAAACCAAAAAGAGGGAAGACCTAATGGCCTTCCCTCTTTCGCTGGAAAATCCCAGGCGCCCGTTCTACTTCTTAACGGTTGTGTTGTTTTTGACCTTGAACGATGAACCAGCGTCCTTGACCGCTTTGGTCGCGACGTCGGTGACGGTTTTCTGCATTCCCGCCGACGGAACCGTGCCGGAAATCATTACCGTGTTGGTTTTAACATCGGTATCCACGTTAACCGTGGAAGCGTCCACTTTGCTTGCGATCAGGGCGTTCTTAACGCCCATTGTCAGTTTCACGGTATTGTCCGCGTTTACCGCCGCGTCGCCCACGCCCTTAGCCACGCCGCCGACCGCTTCGCCCGCCATCTCGCCGGTTTTCGCCACGGCTTGACCGGTTTCCTTGACGCCTTCCTTTACGGTTTGTCCGGTTTTCACCGCCGCATCGCCGACCGCCGCCGCCGCATCGCCAATCGGCTTCACGGCTTCTTTGGCGCCTTCCTTAACGGCGGCGCCGCCTTGGTCGACGGTCTTACCGGCCTTCTCCATCGCGCCTTCTTGCCCGGCGGTCGCGCCCGCCGTGGTTCCCGCGTCGTTGTTCGCGGTTTTATCTCCGCAACCCGCGACCCCGAACATACCAAGCGCGACAACAGCGGCGAAAAGGGCCGATTTATTAGTAACCATAATGACGAATGCTCCTTGAAGCGAAAAGTTTGTACGAATGCCTGCTTCGACATCCGAAAAAGGCGGGGAAAACGCCCGTGCATTTATCCCCGCCTTTGATAATACCCTATACAACCTGTTCGCCGGTTAGGCGATTTTGCGACCGGACAAAAGGCGCAAAGCGGCAATCACGATGACCGCGCCAACAACTGCAGTAACGAGCGTCCCAATAAAGCTACCGCCCGTACTCAGACCAAGCAAGCCGCCCGCCCAGCCGCCGACGACTGCGCCGACAATCCCAAGAATGATCGTCATAATCCAGCCGCCCGGCTCTTTAGATGCACCCGGCATAATCGCCTTGCCAATCGCGCCCGCAATCGCCCCAACGATAATCCAGTAAAGAAAATTCATTTTGTTTTGCTCCCGATGTGTAAAAGCCGAATTCGCGTCGTGTGACCGCTCACATGACCCGGATTACGTTGTTTAATCTACTTTCCTTATTTACCTAATTACGCGCTCTTTTAAACAAGCAAGCGGGGCATTTTTTATGGATGCTCCGCGCCGCAACAGCGCGCCGCCTGATTTGACCGATAGGAGGCGCTTCGTGCTACCATAGGAAACTGACGCGCGATGCGAAGGATGAATGATGCGAACCGAACCTGTGATAAACGCCCCCCTCTACCGGGAAATGGGCCTGACCGATAACGAGTTTTCCTTAATCACCCAAACGCTGGGCCGTGAACCGACCTACACGGAACTCGGGATGTACGCCGTGATGTGGAGCGAGCATTGCGGCTACAAGTACTCGCGGCCCGTTTTGAAGTTGTTCGGCGAATACAAAAAGGCCCAGGAAACCGGCGCGCTCGAAAACGCGGGAGTGGTTCCCTTAGGCGATACGGGCTGGGGCGTGGTCTTTAAGATGGAGTCGCACAATCACCCGTCCGCGGTCGAGCCGCATCAAGGCGCGGCGACTGGCGTGGGCGGAATCCTGCGCGATATTTTCACGATGGGCGCGCGTCCGGTCGCGTCCCTCAACTCGCTTCGCTTCGGCCCGATCACGGGCGATGACCCCGCCGTTCCGCGCAACAAATACCTGTTTGAACACGTTGTCGCAGGCGTTGGCTCATACGGCAACTGCCTTGCCGGTGATGAACTCCTTGTTTGGAAAAACACGGAGAACCCGCCCCAATTTGACACCATCGGCGCGTTTGTCGAACAACGGCTAACCGGGAAACGGCAAACAAGCGAGATCGCCGATGGCGTCCTTGTGTGGTCGTTCGACCCGAAAAGCGGCAGCGGACGCTGGCAGGCGGTGCGCCGCGTTTTCAAAAGGCCCGCAACCGAGGCATTACGCGTAAGAACCACGATGGGCCGAAGCGTTACGGTTTCCCCCGATCATCCCATGCTGGTTTGGGAAAACGAGGATTGGCGCATACGATTTGCCGGACAGATCGGAAAAGGCGCGAAGATTCCCCTTTTAACCGACGCTATACAATCGGAAGGCGCGACAAATCACACCCTGGATTTACTGGAGATGGTCAAAGCCGACCACGATCTCGCGCGGTCCGTTTATGTCCGTCTGCCTGATACGTGGACGCCGACGCCCGAAGTACGGGCCGCTCTTTTGAAGATAGAGCCGTCGGCTTGCAACCGGTATGAGTATCTCGGCAAAGGGCGTATGCCGCTTCAAACGTTTCTTGCGCTTGAAGAACAAATCGGCCTGCCACGCGAAGAGTTGCGCTTGTATCGCCCGAGCGGCAAGGCGAACTATATGCGCGCCATACTGGTTGCGGATGATCTTCTGGCGCGCTTCATCGGCTACTATCTCGCGGAAGGGTGCGTTTCGGCGAAGGGAAACACCTGGTCGGTCGTACTCACGTTCAGCCATGCGGAAGACGAGTACGTTCAGGATGTGGCGCGGGCGTTTGAGCAAATGGGATTGCGCCCGTGTATCCAGCGACGCGCCTCAACCATCGCGGTTTATGTCAATTCGTGGCTTCTCGGACATTTACTCAAAAACGTGTGGAAGTGCGGGGCCGGTTCGGGCGACAAGGCGATCCCCGGCTTTATTTTCGATCGCCCGCTTTCTGTGCAACGGCAAGTGTTGACCGGCCTGTTTCGCGGCGACGGTTCGTTCACCACAAAAACAAATGGGTGTCATGCAAAAATCGCGTTCGCCACAGCGAGCAAGACGCTTTTTGAACAGGTCATCTCCCTTCTACACGCGCAAGGCATCGTTCCCTCCCTACATCATCGCGCGGGGGGCGAAGCCATAATCGAAAGGCGAACCGTTCAATGCCGCCGTACCTACCATTTAGAAGTATGTAGTCAAGACGGCCTGCAAAAACTCGTCGGTATTTTCGGGGAAGCGCGCGACGCTTTATTACGCGCGGCTTTACAAAAGTACATCACGCCGCCGCTTACCTCTTCCTGGCGTTGTGAGCGCAAAGACGATGTCGCCCTGGTTTCCGTGGTTGATGTGGAAGCGGTCAATCTTCCCCCGGATAGTCACCTTTACGATATCGAAATAGAAGGAACGCACCTTTTCGTCACGACGGGCGGCATCGTGACGCACAACTGCGTCGGGGTCCCGACCGTGGGCGGCGAAATCTACTTTCACCCGTGCTACAACGGTAACCCGCTCGTCAACGCCTTATCGGTCGGCCTGGTGCGCCTCGACGGCGTCGCGTCCGCGCGGGCATCCGGCGTGGGCAACCCGGTTTTGTATGTCGGCTCGGCGACCGGGCGCGATGGTATCCACGGGGCGACGTTCGCATCGGTCGAACTTACCGAGGAATCCGAGGCTAAGCGACCCAACGTGCAGGTCGGCGATCCGTTCACGGAAAAATTGCTGATCGAGGCCACATTGGAAGCCCTTGCGACCGGCGGGATCGTGGGCATTCAGGACATGGGCGCGGCGGGCCTGACCTGCGGAACGTGCGAGATGGCGGCGAAGGGTTCGCTCGGTATGGACATTGATGTCGCCCTGGTCCCGCGCCGCGAGTCCGACATGACGGCCTACGAGGTGATGCTGTCCGAATCGCAGGAGCGAATGCTCGCCGTGGTGGAGGCGGGACGCGAGGATGAGGTGGCAAGCGTGTTCCGCAAATGGGGATTGCAGGCCGCGTTTATCGGCCATATCACCGACGGGGGCCGCGTGGTCGTGCGCGACAACGGGCGCGTGGTCGCAGATGTTCCCGCGAAATCGCTCGCCGATGATTGCCCTACTTACTATCTGGACGCGCAGGAGCCGGAGTATATCGCCCGCGTGCAAGACGCCCCTGTGGACGATCTGCCCGAGCCGGAAGACTATAACGACACTCTCTTGCGCCTCCTCGCCTCGCCGACTATCGCGTCGAAACGCTGGGTTTGGGATCAGTACGACACGATGGTGCAAACCCAAACCGAGGTCCTGCCGGGCAGGGGCGACGCCGCCGTGCTGTCGCTACGCGAGGCGAACGGGCGACGTATCGCAATCACGACCGACTGCAATCCGCGCTATTGCTATTTGGACCCATTCACGGGCGCGCAAATTGCGGTCGCCGAGGCCGCGCGCAACCTGTCGTGCGTGGGAGCCGTCCCCGCCGCGACCACGGACTGCTTGAACTTTCCGTCGCCGGAAAAACCGGAAGGCTTCTGGCAGTTCCGACGCGCGGTCGAGGGAATGGCCCAGGCGTGCGACGCGTTCAACGCGCCGGTCATTTCGGGTAATGTGTCGTTCTACAACGAAACGCCGCAAGGCGCGATCTACCCCACTCCCACCGTTGGTATGGTGGGCGTGTTCGAGGAGAACGTGACGCCCTGCACCCTTGATTTCAAAGCCGACGGCGACCTTATCTACCTTCTACGTCCCCCCGGCTGGGACAACGAAACCGGGATCGGCGGCAGCGAGTACCTGTCCGTGGTCCACAAACGCGAGGAGGGACGCCCGCCCCGCCTCGACCTTGCCGCCGAAGCGCGCGTCCAACGCGTGACCCGAACCGCAATCGCCGCGAACCTGCTCCAATCCGCGCACGATTGCTCCGAAGGCGGCGCGCTCCTTTGCATCGCGGAGTCGTGCCTCGCCGCGCACGGTCTGGGGGCGGAAGTGCGCTTCGCGGTGACCGATTTCGGCGAGCAACCCTGGTCGGCGATCCTGTTCGGCGAGGCGGCCTCGCGCATTATCGTATCGGTGCAGGCCGGAGCCAATCAAGAAGCCCTGTTAGACCTCGCGGAATCCGAAAACATCGAGGCGATTTTCATCGGCCAAGTCAAAAAAGTCGAGCGCGTCGATGTCGCCGGGCTAATAGACCTCCCCCTCCCCACACTACGCGCCGCCTACGAAAACGCCATCCCCCACGCCATGGACGAAACCCCATAATCGTTTTTTGTTGTTGGTTGTTAGCGTCTACTTAGCGTTTGACTAAATCGCTCGTGCCGCGCGGCACCCCTTCAGGCCAGGGGAGGCCCCAACCTCACGTTGGATCGTTCATTTCAGAAAGCGAAAGGTCCCCCGGTTTTTCGACGTGTCGAAAAACCGGGGGACCTTTCGCTTTAGAAACACACGGTCAAGCGTTCGGCTTGAGCCGCCCGCCCGGTCACGCTTGCGTGACATCCGGCTTTGAGCGGGTGCCGCGCGGCACGAGCGATTTAGTCAGACGCTAAGTAGACGCTAACAACCAACAACAAAAAACGATTATGGGGTTTTGGAGGGGCGGTAGCCTTCTTTGACGGCGTCGGCTTCGGTCATGTATTTGCCGCGCGTGGTTTTGCCGTAGTATTTGGTTCCTGGCTTCCAGTAAATGTTGGACTTGGTGTTCACCCAGACCAGCCCGGCGGCGGCGGGGTCATCAATCGTCGTTGTGTCTTCCGAGGGCGACGATGTGGGGGCGGGAACATCAGGGGAGGGCGTTATGACGGTCTCGTTCGTGTCCGGCGCGGGCGGGTCTTCTTTCGCGAGGAGCGGCGCGGGGGCGCGGGTGGGAGATCGGCGCGGCGCGAGCGGGTCCGGTTTGGGACGGGACGGCGTCGGGGCGAGCGACAAACGCGGAGACGGTTTCCGGGACGGCGCGGGCGTCACGGGCTTGGACGGGGACGGCGCAGGCGTTACGGTCCGGGTCGTTTCCGGCTTCAGCGGGACGTAAACCGGATCGGGGGCGCGGTCGGAATACGATGGCGCCGGGTCATGGCGTCGCGGCGACGTGAAAGTAGTGGGCGTGTCGGTTACCGGGGCGGGCGCCGGACGGGACGAGGCGAGCAGGGACGGCGCGGCATCAGGGTGCGGTGATGCGCTCGGCTTCTTGTAAACGCGGACCGGGGGAGGGGGAAGCGGCGCGGCGGTACGGGCGTCCTGGGACGCGGAAAGTAGTCCGGGCGTTGTTTGCGACTCGCCCGGCCCGACAGAGTTTTTGATAAACCACGTGAAGCAGCCAATGATGGTGACGGCGACAGTGACCCCGGTAACAGCGACGGTGACCAGTTGCTGTTTTTGTTGATCTTTCTGAGTGTTCATACTTTATACCTATCCTTACAACAGTACAACAGTTAACGGTAGCTTGCGATAACAGGCGATAAGGCCCGGCGCGGAAGGCGGAGGAACCGATCAAGGGCGGCGGCGGTTCGTCGCCTTGGGAGCGGCTTCGCTATCAAAGGCGCGGCTTATAAAAAAAGGAGGAAACGCTTTTTAGAGCGAGGCGGCGGTCTTAGGGGCGCAAAAACGACGCGGCGACTTTACCTGCGACGACCTCAAGTTTCACTCCGCGAAATCCCGCTCACGTTTATCAAGCGACGCCCAAGCGCGTCCGCTTACCATCATCTCCCCAACAATCACCTGCGCCCGTTCGCATCTTGGCGGGGGCTACCCGGTAATTTTACCTCATATTTTCACGCTTATCGGCTTGTCGCGTGGCAGGACTGTTTTTTCCTTCTCACACATAAGGGACGTAGCCGTGGCGGGTTGGACAATGCCGTGCAGAGAATATACAATTAAACAAATAACGTTATTTGTTTAATCGCAGGAGGCAAAAGCGGCGCAATGGACACGTCATCGTCGAACCGGGCGAACCGGATCGCGCATAACAGAGACCACGTCATTCCTGTTTGCTTGAATGACGGTTTACCTTCCCATTCTGCGGCGAGCGACGACGCCGCTACGCCGTCCGGGGCGCGCCCGGAAGTGCGCCGCGCCCTGCTTGATGCGACCGGCGCGCTTGTCCAGCGCCACGGTTACCGAAAAACATCGGTGGAAGACATCGCGCGTCAGGCCGGGGTCAGCCGCGCCACGGCCTATTTGTACTTCGCCAACAAAGAAGAACTGGTTTTGGGCTGGATCGCACAGCGCGATCAGGAGCGGCTAACCGGTCTGCGCGACCTTATCCGCGATGACAACAAAAGCGCAACCGAGCGCGCGGAGGCTTTTCTGCTCGCCCGCATCCTGACCCGATTTGACAGCGCGCAACCGTACACGGAAAGCATAGACGAGTTGCTCGCGGCCCTTCGCCCCCGCGTTTTAGCCGAGCGCGACCGCCTCCACGAAACCGAGGCCGCGCTTCTCGCGGGCGTTCTCCAGGGCGGCGTCGCAGAGGGCGAGTTCGCCCCGTTCGCGGACCCTCTTGCAACCGCGCGCTTGCTCCTTTTGGGAACCAACGCCTTGCTACCGTACAGTCTGACCGCCCGGCAGTTGGGGGAGCGCGTCGAGGTAGAATCCCGCGCACGGGGCCTGATCGCCTTGCTGATGGGCGGCCTCGCGGCGTCCGCAACACACGGCGACGAGATCAAGCGATGACGTTCTTGAAAAACAAACCCGCCCCGATCACGGCGGCGCTTGCGGGCCAGGAAGAAATACGCAAAGCGGAACGCCCTTCCCCCGCCCCGCCGCGTCCTTCCGCGCCTGCTGTCGAAGAAGAACTGAACCCGTTCCGCTGGATTATTCTGGTCGGCCTTATCACCGCCGCCATTCTCGAAGTGCTGGACAGCACGATTGTGAATGTCGCCCTGCCCTCCATCGCGGGAAGCCTGGGCGCGACGCAGGAGGAAATCGCGTGGGTTTCCACCGGCTATATCCTGAGCAATGTGATCGTTCTTCCCATGACCGCGTGGTTGTCGTCGCGGTTCGGGCGCAAACGCTACCTGTCCGGCTCGATTATCCTGTTCATTATTACCTCGTTCCTGTGCGGAACCTCGCGCAGTTTGGGCGAACTGGTTTTCTGGCGCATTCTGCAAGGCGCGGGCGGCGCGGCCCTTCTGTCCACCGCGCAGGCGACCCTGCGCGAGATCTTCCCCAAAGAGCAGCAGGGAACCGTGCAATCGCTGTACGTCCTGGGCGTGATTGTCGCGCCAACCATCGGGCCGATGCTGGGCGGCTACCTGACCGACAACTATTCGTGGCCGTGGATTTTCTTCGTCAATGTTCCCATCGGTTTAATCTCCGCCGCTATCGTGATCGCGTTCCTGACCGACTCCAAGCACAAGGTCGCCACGGTTCAGGTGGACATTTGGGGAATTGTTTTGCTCGCGTGCGGCTTGGGCGCGTTCCAATACGTTTTAGAGGAAGGCAACCAGAAAGACTGGTTTGCGGACCCCGCAATCACGTTCCTCAGCGTTGTCGCCGCCGTCGCGCTTACGTCGCTGATCGCGTGGGAGTTGTGGCCCGGCAACAAGCATCCGGTCGTGAATTTGCGCGTTCTCAAAAACCGCGACCTGTCCGCCGCGCTCGGGCTGTTTCTCGCGCTCGGCTTCGGCTTGTACGGCGGAACGTTCATTTTCCCCTTATTCGCCCAGAACATCTTAGGCTTTACGCCGACCGCGACCGGCCTTACCCTGATGCCCGGCGGTATCGCGACCGGTTGTACGGCGATTATCTGCGGGCAACTGCTCAACCGGCCCAAGCCGCTTATCAGCCCGCGCCTTCTGATCATCGTCGGAATGGCCCTCTTCATCTCATCCATGTGGGATCTGGCGCACATGACGACCCAGTCGGGACAGCCGGACACCCGGATCGCGCTGATCCTGCGCGGGGCGGGTTTGGGAATGCTGTTCACGCCGATCAACCTTGCCGCGTTTTCCAGCCTCAAAGGGGTCGAAATCGCGCAGGGGGCCAGCATGCTCAACCTGATGCGCCAGCTCGGCGGCTCGTTCGGCATCGCGATCTTGTCCACGTACCTCACGCGTAGCCGGGCCGCGCACTACAACGCGGTCGCGGCCCATCTCTACGCCGGGAACCCGTATACGGATGAGCGAATGGGCCTGCTCACCGGAACGTTCGCCGCGCGCGGCTACGACATCGTGACGGCCCATCAGGCCGCGCTCGCTTCGCTCACCGCAACCGTTCAGCGTCAGGCGACCACGATGAGCTACAACAGCGCGTTTCTGCTGATCGGCGTTTCCGTCGCGCTGGTTTCGCCGCTCGTGTTCGTCCTGCGCGACCGTCGCCCCGCAGGCGACAAGTCCGCGCCGCCCGCCGCCGATATGCATTAAACGCATCCGCAAACGCCATCAACGTTTTCGCGTAATGCAAGACGTCGGGATTATAATACTAAGTGCGATAATATAAAAGGTGAAAAATTCAGCGCAAAAGAGATTTTCCATTAGAATCTTCAAGAACAAGCCGTTCTCTCGCTTCGCCCGACAAAACCGGATCGAGGACCAAGAGTTGTGCGAGGCCATCGCCCGAGCGAAGCGTGGGCTTATTGATGCGGACCTCGGAGGCGGGATTATCAAGCAACGGATCGCGCGCCCCAACGAAGGTAAATCCGGCGGCTTTCGCAGCATCATTTTGTTCCAAACCGAGCGTTGCGCTTTTTTCGTTTACGGCTTTCCCAAGAGCGGGCGGGATAATATCCGCGAGGATGAACTCAAAGCCTTCAAATTATTAGCGGGCGTTTTGCTCGCCTACAACGACCAACAACTTCAAACGGCGCTGGACAAGGGCGTTCTTATCCCGGTGATATGCAATGAGCAGAACAACGAAAACGTATAAAACCGATATTCTTGCGGCGATCCATGAAACGGCGTCTGATCTGAGCGATGCGGGGCTTGTAGATAAACGCACTCTGCGGCGTTTCGATACGCTATGTTTGACGCCCGTTCCCGCACTCTCGCCCGACGAAATCAAAAGCATCCGCGCCGAGGCCCATGTCAGTCAGGCGGTTCTCGCGCGCTACCTCAACGTCTCGGCGGGCGTTGTCAGTCAATGGGAACGCGGCGAAAAATCGCCGTCGGGCGCGTCGCTGAAACTCCTGTCCCTTGTGAAGAACAAGGGGCTTGAAATTATCGCCTGATTTCCACGCTTCGTTTTGGTTCGCCCGACGGTACTGGCTCGCGCTTGCTTGCCCGCCGGATTGACGACACGCCGCCGCAACGAGTAGCATCGCTGGTCGGGCGCACCCTGCATGACCCTCGTTATCTGCCTGGAAGGCAGGATCTTTATGGTGACCTAAACCGGACGGCGCGCGGGAATGGGCATTGCTCTCAACATTTAGCCTTTCCGGTCTAATGATGAGCCTTGTTTGCGACGGCGACGCGCCAAAATCGCAAGGGGAAGCGGGGCGGCGCTGACGAGCAGAGCGACGCTTCCCGGCTCCGGGACGGCCACGAAGGTGACATCCCGGTTTGCGAACCGATTGCTCACCTCCGCCTGCGTGAGCGGGGTATTGTACGTGCGAACATAGTCAACAAAGCCCGCCGACGCTTCCCCGCCGTTGGTGACATCATCAATGAAAAAATAGGCGATGTTGTTCGGCCCGCTGAAGAGACTCGCTCCCGTGTTATCAATAAACGAAAACTGCGAAACGCCGTTGACATATCCGGTGAACGCGTTCGTGACGCCGTCTCGGGTGATAACAAGATGGGTTGACGTGTTCGGCGTAATCGAGTTCGCAAAACCGTTCCCTAAGCCGGGATAAAACGTCATCGCGCCGCCAAAATTGTAAAGGCCGCTATCCGACGTGCGGTTCAAAAAGTCAATCAGTTTGCGGTAACCTGCGGTGTCCGTCAAACGGAACTGCGTTTCGACCGAGTAGGTCGCCGACGTCAGAACGCCGGATAAACTTAGCCCCTGATTGATCCCGAAAGAAACGCCGTTCGCGCCCAAAACGCCGCCGGAATTGTTGGTGATCGCCGGACCGCCCAACGCATCGGCGAGCGAGCCGTTCAAATCGTAAACGTGCGACGGCGTTTGCGCGTGGGCGACAGCGCCCGCAAGCAGAACGGCGGCGATAACGCCGGAGGAGCGAACCAACGAGTGGCAAAACATAAAGTCCCTTTCGACAGTAAAATGCGGACCGATCGCGTGCAGGGGCGGGCCTGGTTTTATCGCGGTTGACGTTTCCCCGCCGGGCGGCGACAATCGCAACAAAAACCATTAAAGCGCGAAGGCGAATACAACGCTCGCTTTATCTTTCTTCCTGCTTGCCAGTGCAATTTTCCTGCCACGCCGGTATCGTTTATTCCGACTGCCTTGCGGACGGGGCGGCGACAGCGGCGGGCGGGGCGGGAAGCGTCGCGCCGTCCCAGTGTTCGTCCGCCTTGCCGTCCTTTATACGCCACATATCAAACCAGGTCGTCGTGTACGTTTTTGAAGCGTCGCCCCTCGAATTTGGAACCGGCAACGTGCGCACGGTCGCGACCACGACCAGGTCGCCCTCGGCGACCACGGACACCACCTGGGTTCGCCAGTTGGTCGGAGACGGAAGCGGCTTTTGCAGACTTCCCGCAAAAAAGCGCATCACCGGCTCCCGCCCCGACGCCACATTCGGGTTGTGCTGGATATAGCGGGCCGTGAGATATTTGGGCGCGTCGCTCCAGTGACCCGCTTCGAGCAGGTCGCGCACGATATGCAGAACCGCCTGCTTGTTGGCGTGCAACTTCGGATCCCGGCTCGTAAACAACGCCTCCGGGGCCGCCGCGCCGGTGACAGGAGCCTGCGCGCTCGCGACACCGCCGCCGCCCCCTACAAAAGTCAGCGTCAATGCGATCACCGTAGCGGAGAACGCCGCCCGCCCCCTGCGCCTTTTTGAATACGTCATTTCGGTTCCTTTGCCTGAGCCTATTTTGTCCCGCTTCATAACGCTCAATTCTACCTTTAATAAACGCGGCGACGGCTTAAAACTGAACATCGTGCGACGGAGACTACGTACCGAAACGAAATGGCGGCGGAATGCAACGACAAAAATCTAAGAAGGTGAAAAAGACGCCTGTCTGTCCGACGCCGGTAACGCTAAAAAACATTTCCCCCTTGCCACACCCACGCCTCCCGTATAATAAACGCAGACGAAACCCGCGAGCGCCACAAAAGGAGAACGCCGCCAATGGGAGGAAGCCGCGAATGGCGACAAGCCCGCATCGCTGAGGGGAAATGTGTGGACTGCGGCAAACCACGCCCCTCCGCCGCCCCCGCCAATCTTCGCCCCGTCAACCCCGCGCGCGCCACCGCCACTCGTTGCCCGGCCTGCGCCCAAACCCACCGCGCCGCGAACCGCGCCCTGCGCGAGCGCGAACGCCGCAAAAACGGCATCCTTAGCGGTCCCCTTCCTATGGGGGGCGCCGCCCCGCGTATCGCCGCCGTCAAAACCGTCACCGTGCGCCTCGACCGGGAAAGTTTCGCCTGCCTCGACACGCTTCTCGCCCGCAAGCGTCAACGCTTCCGCCGCGAACGCCCCAGCGCCGCCCCGCTCGCCGCCGCGTTCGGGGTCAGCCGCCTGATCCGCGCTGTTATCCAATCGTTCCAAAACGAGCGCTGCCCGGCCCGAAGAGGCCGCCTGTTCATGCACGGCGCGCTTGCCGTCACCTTTCCCATAGACGCGCCCACCCTCGCCCTTCTCGACGACCACGCCCGCCGCTCCTTTGGCGGCAATCGCGCCGCAACCGTTCGCGCGATGCTCGTCGCCCGGGGCCGACCCGCCTACGTCACCGGCGCAACCGCAGGCGTCCGCCCCTCCGCAGAAGCCTTAGAATGACAGTTGTTGGATTTCCGCACCAACAAATTTTCGCCCTCAAGCGCGTCCTTTTTGGACTTTAACCTTCAACCGCTTGCGTGTTTCCTTCGGACTCTCACCCCCCTACCCCCTTCCTCGCCTTGCGAGAGGCGCCTCTCGCAAGCGAACGAGGGGGAGGAAGTAAGGTTTAACGTCAGCGGCGGCGGGACGGACGGGCGGCCCAATTTGGGGCGACAAGGGCAGCGGCTTCAGTGGCGTGGGCAATAAGAGCGGCGAGGACATGTGACTCGCTTGTCAAAACTTTGTGGTTGCTTAAGCGTAGGACGACAAGGCCAGTTTCTTCTTCCAACGCTTGTTGTCGCGCGATGTCATGCTCGCGCACATCGGGCAGGTCGTGAACGCTTCCATCCACTTCAAGGGCGAATCTCGCTTGCGGGCAGTAGAAGTCGAGAATGTACTGACCCACGAGTACCTGCCGGTAAAACCGCCGCCCGCCGCATCGTCTACCACGTACAACTTCCCAAACGCGCGCTTCGGCAGGGGTTTGGTCGCGCCGCAACTCTTTTGCCCACTCGCTCATTTGTCGCCCCGGATAACCGCGTCCGCGCGGCGCGTCCCGCTCACTGTCGTCTGTCTTCTCGCCCTTCATACCGCCTCTAAATTCAACCTCTTCTCCGGTTCCCCCTCGTTCGCTTGCGAGAGGCGCCTCTCGCAAGGCGAGGAAGAGGGTTGGGGAGTGAGAGTCCGAAGGAAACACGGCTACGGCTAAACGACGCCAACAACCAAACTCACGCCCTCTCGTGGAACTTCCCCGCGCGCCGCGTGGTAAAATAAGCGGAACTTTCGCAAACCACGTATGAGCAAATCGCGGCGCCAACAACCTATCTTCCACGGCTATCACGGCTGGGGAGCGGTCGTCCTGTCCGCGCTGTTATTGTCCCCGACAATCGCGGCGCGCACGTTCCTGTCCGCCCTGCTCCGTGAGGTCGCGCCCACCTCGGCGTCGTCCCAGCAAAACCGAACCGCGCCGCCGCCCACCGAGGCCGCGCAAACCCCGCGCCGCGCCGAAGACGACGAACACGCGCTCGCCGTTGTTCGCGAGGACGACCGCCGCGACCCGCATCTCGACGCCGATCCGGACGCCGAAACCGCCCCCCGCGCTGTCGCGACCGCAACGGTTAGGAACCGACGCGCCCACGCGCTCGTATCACTCGCCCACGCCGCTCTGCTCGCCGCCGCTCAGGCGCAGACCCGACTTGCTCCGGTCGTTCCCGCTTTCTTGCCCGCGCCGCCCGCCCCGTTCGGCGACCGCGCGCCCGTTCTGTCCCGCGCCCTCGATGTGCGCGCCGCCCTCCCGCCCCGCGCCCCACCCCTTGTTTTCGCCGCGTAAAACACGTCCGCGACGCGCTGACCGCCGTTGAGCCTGCGCCCGTCCAATACAATGGGCTGTCGTTTGGCAACGCCGCGTCGTGACATTCTGCATCACGCCTCCTACTCTCCTTCTGGTTCCCCTTCTTTCGCTTGCGAGAGGCGCCTCTCGCAAGGCGAGGAAAGGGGTTAGGGGATGAGAGTTATTAACCATAAAGCGAAAACAAACCCATGGGATTTTTACAAAAACTTTTTCCGGACCGCAACGACCGCGACATCAAGCGCTACAACAAAATTGTGGACGCCATAAATGCGCTCGAACCCAAGTACGAGAAGATGAGCGACGAGCAGCTTCGCGCCAAAACCGAAGAGTTCCGCGCCCAGATCAAGGCCAAAGTCGGCGACGAAGAAGGCCGCGACCCGAAAGAGCTACACACCGCCGTCAACTTCGCGCTCGATGAGATTCTGCCCGACGCGTTCGCCGTGTGCCGCGAGGCGTCGCGCCGAACCCTCGGGATGCGCCACTTCAATGTGCAACTCATCGGCGGCATGGTCCAGCACGACGGGCGCATCTCGGAACTCAAAACCGGCGAGGGCAAAACGCTCATGTCCACGCTCGCCGCGTACCTGAATGCGCTGGGCGGCAAGGGCGTTCATCTGGTCACCGCAAACGATTACCTGGTCAAGCGCGACGCTGTTTGGATGGGCCCCCTTTTCCATACCCTGGGCCTGTCCATCGGCATCTTGCAGGGCGCGTCGCCCGAATCCGGCGAGGGCGGCGGGACATTTATCTACGACCCCGACTACGACGACCCGGACCCGCGCTTCAAGCACGCCCGCCCCACCAATGTCCGGTCGGAAGCGTACCAGTGCGATCTGACCTATGGCACGTCGTCCGAGTTCGGATTTGACTATTTGCGCGACAATATGGCGCCGTCGGTTGAGATGATCTCGCAGGTGCGCGGTCACAACTTCGCCATCGTGGATGAGTGCGACTCGAACCTGATTGACGAGGCCCGCACGCCGCTGATTATCTCCGGCACGGCGGAAAAGTCGTCGGATTTGTACTACAAGCTGAACGCCATTATCCCCAACCTCGAACGGGGAACGGCGAAGAAAGATAAGTACGACGAGGAAGCGGACGAAAAAGACTTCACCGTGGACGAAAAAGCCAAATCGGCGACCTTCACGGAAAAAGGCTTGGAGAAGATGGAGCAGTTCCTGGGTATCGAGGACATTTCCGACATGAACGCCATCGAGGAGATGCAGTATGCGACCGCCGCCCTGAAAGCCCATGCCGTTTTTACCAAAGACAAAGACTATGTGGTGCGCGAGGGCAAGGAAGGCAAGCCCGAGATCGTGATCGTGGACGAGTTCACCGGTCGCCTGATGTTCGGGCGGCGCTGGTCGGACGGTCTGCATCAGGCGATTGAGGCGAAAGAAGGCTTGGTGATCGAGAACGAGCAGCAAACGCTCGCAACCATCACCATTCAAAACTACTTCCGCCTGTACCATAAACTCGCGGGAATGACCGGAACCGCCAAAACCGAGGAAGACGAGTTCCGCAAAATTTACGCCCTCGATGTCGTGCAGGTGCCGACCAACAAGCCGCTTCAACGCCAGGACCTCGCCGATATTATCTACAAGAGCGAAGAGCAGAAACTGCGCGGTATCGTCACCGAGCTTTTGCAGATCCACTGCCGCCTGGAACCGGTTCTGGTCGGAACGCGCTCGATCGACATGAGTGAGCGGGTTTCGTCGCGGCTCACGTTCAGCGCGCTCGAAACCCTGTGCGCCGTTCACCTCCTGCGAAGCGAGCTGGAAAACAAGCGCAAGGAATTGGGCGCGAAGGTCGGTGAGCTATCCGCCCTTTTGAACACGCCTCTCGACGACCTGTCCATCCCGAAACTCGCCCCCGCCGCCCGTGAACTTTCGGTATCGCTGAAGATGCTGGACGCCGCAAGCGTCGCCAAAGTCGCGGATATTCTGGGCGTCGAGGAGGCCAATCGCGAACGTCTCGCCGACTGCCTGATGCACGGTATCCCGCACAACATCCTGAACGCCAAGTACCACGAGCAGGAAGCGCGCATTATCGCCGAGGCCGGACGCAAGGGCGCGGTGACGATTGCGACCAACATGGCTGGACGCGGCGTGGACATTCTCTTGGGCGGTACGCACTACAAGGGCGATGGCGAGGCCGGGCCGGACAACACGGAACTCGTGGATATGTCCTACCGGCGCGGCGGCAAAACATCGCGCGGGCCGCGTGCAATCGCGCACACGGTCGGCAAGGGCGACGAGATCGCGGACCCGGACGCCTTAGGTCCCGCCGGGGCCGGAACCATTGTCGAGGCCCAGCACGATGTCGCCGCCGAGCGCGAGGAAGTGCGCGCTTTGGGCGGTTTGTATATCCTCGGCACCGAGCGCCACGAATCCCGCCGCATTGACAACCAGTTGCGCGGGCGCGCCGGTCGTCAAGGCGACCCGGGCGCGTCGCGCTTCCACGTGTCCTTAGAAGACTACCTGTGGCGCGTGTTCGGCGACCGGTCCAACTCGCTCCTGATGAAGCAGTGGGAAGAAGATCAGGCCGTGGACATGCCGTTCCTGTCGTCCATGATCGAGCGCGCCCAGAAGAAGGTGGAGCAGTTCAACTTCGATTCCCGTAAGCACGTTTTGGAATACGACGACGTGATGAACGTTCAGCGCGAGGTGATCTACCGCGAGCG
The DNA here is from genome assembly GCA_964252165.1 of uncultured Armatimonadaceae bacterium. Lineage (GTDB taxonomy): Bacteria > Armatimonadota > Armatimonadia > Armatimonadales > Armatimonadaceae > CAXUMS01. The sequence continues at coordinate 12,002 of CAXUMS010000040.1, read as the reverse complement.
CCGCAAGGTGCTTGAAGGGGCGGAGTTGCGCGACACCCTGCACGGCTACCTCCATACCGCCGTCGAGCAGGCCCTGAACCTGTACCTGCCCGAAAGCGTCACCCCCGAGGAATGGGACCGCAACGGCCTCCACGAGAACCTGAACGCCCTGTTCCCCCTGTCCCACTACATCGAGGAAGACGAATTCACGTCCCTCGACCGCCGCACCCTCGCCGACAAACTCCGCGAGATCGCCGACCAAGCGTACGACGATAAGGAAGCCGAGTTCGGCCCGGACCTGATGCGCGAGATCGAGCGGCACATCATGCTCCGCCAAATAGACCAGGCATGGGTCTACCATTTGGCGAATATGGAATACCTACGAGAAGGGATCGGCCTTCGCGGCTACGCCCAAGTGGACCCGCTGGTCGCCTATAAGAAGGAAGCCCTGGAGTTGTTCGAGGAAATGCAACACGCCATTCAAGGCGACGTGCTACGTAACTTGTTCATGGCGCAGGTAGATTATAACGAACAAATGCCCCAGGACGATAACATTTTTAATATCCTGGGCGAGTTCGGGCCGGACGATGTGGACGAAAACGCCCTGATCGAGGCCGCGCTCCGGGGCAATGGAATGAACGGCATGAACGGGTCCGGGGCGGGCTACCCGCAGATGGTCCCCGATGTCGGCCAAACCGCGCTTCTGTCGGCGGTCGCGCAGTCCGCGCAAACTTCCGGCGTGGCGCCGTCCAAGATCGGCCCGAACGATCCGTGTCCGTGCGGGTCCGGCAAAAAATACAAAAACTGCCACCGCAACAAACCGTTGCCGTCGTAAAGACAAGCAAGAGAGTTGATAGCGGGAAAGCAAGAAAGTGGGAGGCGGTTGTTCGTTTCCGTTGTGACAAGGAGATAAATCTCCTCGCTGCATGGCGCTTCGCGCCGGTCGTCCTAACGGACGGAGTGGACGAATAATTTAAATAGGGCTTGTGCAAAATCGTTTTGCTGTGGAGGTAGCCGCAGTTACCCCACGTTTATGTCGCAACCCATTAATACCTTCGTCCATTCCGTCCGCAGGACGACTGGCGCGCCGCGCGCCCCATAGCGAGGAGATTTATCTCCTTGTAGTAACGTAAATGGGTAACACTCTTACTTTCTTGCTTTACCGCTACAAACTCTCTTGCCAGCTCCGAAGGAGTTCCCATGAGTCGTACCGCATTAATTGAAGAAGCGCGCGCCGCGTTTGTCGCCCAGTTCAGCCATGAGCCGGAGGCGGTCGGAATCGCGCCGGGACGTGTTGAACTGCTGGGCAACCATACCGACTATAACGAGGGCTTTGTCCTCACGGCGGCAATTGACCGGGGCGTCGCTATCGCCGGATGCGCGCGCGAGGTTCCCCGGGCGCGAGTCGCCTCGACCGAGCAGTCCGGCGTCGCCGCGTTCGACCCGGCGAACCCCCAAAAAGACCCCGATGCGCGCTGGAGCGACTACGTCAAGGGCGTGGTGGACCAACTGAACAAAGCCGGGGCGACCGTGGGCGGCTTTGATGCGCAGATCGCCTCCGATGTGCCGAGCGGGGCGGGCGTTTCGTCGTCGGCGGCCCTCGAAGTGTCCACGGCTCGCTTAATGCTCGCCCTGTACCCGCACACGCTTTCGATTGACCCGATGGGTATCGCCAAGCTGTGCCGCCGCGCGGAAAATGAGTTTGTGGGCGCGCCGGTCGGCATTTTAGATATGTTCTCGTCCGTCTTCGGCGAGATGGGCCACGCGCTGTTTCTGGACTGCCGAACGCTGCAATGGAAGCGGGTCGCCCTGCCATCCAGCCGCGCCCGCATTCTGATCGCCGATACCGGCGTCAAGCACGCGCTCGCGTCCGGCGGCGGCTATTCGGAGCGCCGCGCCCAGTGCGAGGCCGCCGCCGCGTGGTTCGCCGCGCAAACCGGCGACAAAAATATCAAGACCCTGCGCGATGTGACCCCGGCCCTTTTGGAAGAATACGCGGACCGCATGGACCCGGTTCTGCAAAAACGCGCCCGGCATATCGTCTACGAAAACGTGCGGGTCCAGATGGGCGCATCCGCTCTGGAAAGCGGGAACCTCGCGGGTTTTGGCGAAACCATGAACAACACGCACGAGTCCTGCCGCCGCTTTTTCGAGAACTCGTCCGACGAGGTGGATGCGCTTGTCGAGATCGCGCAGACCCACGACGGCGTCTACGGCGCGAAACTGACGGGCGGCGGCTGGGGCGGCTGCGCCGTGATCATCCACGCGCCGGAGGTGACCGAAAGCCTGTCCAATGCGCTAACCACCGGCTACCGCGCCCGCTTCAACCGCGATGTTCACCTAATCAAGACCCCCGCCGCACAAGGCGCCGAATCAGGCCGCTACGACGATTAGCGCTTGCGCTTGGCGTAGGCGTCTACTTGGTCGGGAGACTAAATCGCTCAAGCCGCGCGGCTCCCTCTTCCAGGGAGGACCAGCCACACGCTGGACCGGGCATTAGGCAAACGAAAGGTCCGCTTATTTTGCGTAGGCAAAATAAGCGGACCTTTCGTTTCTTAAAACAACCGATCCAACGTTAGGTTGGGGCCGCCCCCGGCCAGAGGGGGAGCCGCGCGGCTTGAGCGATTTAGTCTCCCGACCAAGTAGACGCCTACGAATACAAATAGTCGCGTGCGTCGGCGGCGATTTTGAAGGAGTGGAGACGCGCGTCATGGTCGAAGATTTGGGCCGTGATGAGGAGTTCATCGGCGCCCGTGTTCGCGATGAACGCTTCGAGGCCTTGTTGGACCGTTTGGGGCGAGCCGATCACCGAGCAGGCGAGGGCATGGTCCGCCCCAGCCTGTTCGGCAGGTGTCCATGCGGTTTGGGGGTCATCTATGGGCGGTTGGAGCGGGCCGGGATTACCGCGTCGCAGGTTGATGAACTGATTTTGCACCGACGTGAACAAACGATGCGCTTCGGCATCCGTGTCGGCGGCGAACACGTTCACGGCAAGCATCGCATGGGGCGTCGGGTGCGCGTGGGACGGTTGGAAGCGGTTGCGGTAAATGTCGAGGGCAGGCAAAAGATAATCCGGCGCGAAGTGCGACGCGAACGCGAACGGCAGACCGAGTGCGGCGGCGAGTTGCGCGCTGTACAGGCTGGAGCCTAAGAGCCACAGCGGAACCTGCAAGCCCTCGCCCGGCACCGCGCGTACGCGCTGACCGGGCGCGGCCTTCTGGAAGTAGGACTGCAACTCCTGCACATCGTGCGGGAACGAATCGTCTTTGTCCGGCGCGAAGTTGCGGCGCAGGGCGTGCATCGTGTTTTGGTCGGAGCCGGGCGCGCGCCCCAGACCCAGGTCAATGCGTCCCGGATATAGCGATTCCAGTGTGCCGAACTGCTCGGCGATCACGAGCGGGGCGTGGTTCGGGAGCATCACGCCGCCCGCGCCGACACGAATGGTTGAGGTGCCGCCCGCGACATAGCCGATAACCACCGACGTCGCAGCCGACGCGACGCCCGTCATGTTGTGATGCTCGGCGAGCCAGAAGCGGCGGTAACCCCATTTTTCGGCGTACCGGGCGAGGTCCAGCGTATTGTGAAACGCGGACGCGGCGGTTTCGCCCGCCCTGATCGGCGACAGATCGAGAATAGAAAACGAGATTGGGGTGGGTGCGATGTCGGTTTGATTGGAGGGCATGATCGGCTGGGTTCTCCTTGCAGAGCGGCACGGCGGAACGGTTCCGCGCGGTACATAGATAATACGCTCCCCGTCCCGAACCGTTCCGTCGCGCTTTGCCGATTAACCCGCGCCCGCCGCGCTACATCGGCGCGATCCAGACGTTACGGAACTGAACCGTATCGTGGTCGCCTTGCAGGACAACCGGCCCGGTTTTCGTCATTTCCTTGTATTCGCCGTACTGGATTCCGGTCATGCCCGTGAACGCTTCGTTGTTCTGTACCAGAACGCCATTCTGGAACACGGTTGCGCGGGCCTGCTCCGTCACCTGTCCGGCGGCATCGAAGCGCGGCGCGCGAAAGATAATATCGAAGCGTTGCCACTCGCCCGCGCGTTTCGATACATTGACAAGCGGCGGCTTCTGGCTGTACAACGCGCCCGCGCCGTGCGATTCGGGCTTCTGACCGTAATCGCCGAGAATTTGAATTTCGTAGCGCCCTTGCATCCCGATACCGGCGTTGCCGCCGTTCTTGGGGTTAGTTGGGGTGCGGAACTCGGCATGGAGCAAACAATCGCCAAACTCTTGGCGACTGGTAATGTCCACGTTGTTCGTGACGGTCGCGCCCGCGCTGTCCACGGTCCATGCCGCCGGGTTCTTGGTGTAACGCTGGTACCAGTTCGTTTTCAGTTGGTCGGCCTTGCCGCCGAAAAGAACTATCGCCCCTTTGGGCGCTTGTTCCGGCAACGCAATCGCGACTATGGGCGCGGGCGCGGATACGGACGCCGTTTGCGCGGTCGCCGCAGGTTGCAGTGTCCAAACCGCAAGCCCTGCGGCGACCGCGACGCCCATTGTTATCGGCGCGAGAAGGCGTTGTTCCGTCATTTTTGTCATCATCGAAAATCCTTTTACGGCTTTACCCGTCTCACTAGTCTCATTAGTCTCACCGGATGACGGCGCCGCCTTTTCGGCGCGATGTACGCGTTCACTTGGGCTTGCCGTAATCCATAGGAAGAAATTGTAGCTTTTCCCCCGGCAATTCCTGCAAAACCGCCCACGCCGGTTTGCCATCAAACAGTTCGGGATACGGATCTTTTTCGCCGCGCAGGGTGTACGACTTGGGATTATCGGCCCGGAGCGTGATTGCGCCTGCGGTATCCCAAACAACAAAACCGTATTTCTGGGCGGCCCGCGCGATGATCTTCCCCGCTCGCGACAGGCTCAACGCTTCGACATCCACGCGGGGATCAAGCCGGAAGCGCAAACCTTCGGGGATGCGGTTCGGCTCGTTTTTGGGATTTAAACCGTCCGAGCGGGATGCGGGCCACGAAACCACGCTGGACTTTTCCAGATCAACCAGCGAAATGCCCATCACGTGTTCAATCGCGCCGCGCCGCAGTTCATCAGGCGTGATTTGCCCCCCGATAAACGGGAGACTGGTCGCCGTGGTTCCGTAGTGGTTCTCCCAAACGCCCCGGTTTTTGGACACGTTTTTCATGCCGCCGCCCCAGCACGCCTGCCACTTGCCGTCCACCTTGCGCGTCAGCCAGAATTCCCACAGCGAATCGGTCGCGGGCTGGTAAATAGACATTTCCCTATCGGTTCCGTCGGCGGGCGCGGCGTACTCCGGGATCGGAACCGCGCGCCATTGCTCGGCGAGACCGGGGTTCTTCAAACCTTTACCCTGACCGTCCCACTCGGTCACCTCCACGGGCTTCACGTTTGGCCCGACCACATAGATCGGGCAGGCGAAGGAGGAGGTGTTTATCGAGACGGTCCCGTAATAGGTTTTTTTCTGCCGCAAGAAATCCTGCACAAAGTTCGCCGAGTTGGGGTGCAGGGGGGCGTCGCGCGGGAGGGCGCGATACCAGAAACTATCGGACGCGAAAACGCGCGCGGGGCGCGGGATCGGTTTTTCGTCAGGTTGCCGAACCGCTTTGGGGGCGGGAGGAGCCTGCGCGGTCGCCGGGCGCGGCGCAAGCGACAGCGAGGCCGCGACCGCTCTGCAACACAGCGCCGCGAGCGCAAAACCGCGTGGCGTCGTTTTCATTTTCATCATAGAAAATCCTTTGATGGCGCGCGGGGATAGAGGGAAACGCAAGGCCCGTTTCCGGGGATTTATCTCCTTAGAAAACGGGCCTTATACATGCGCGCGCTCCAAACGCTCCGTTTTTACAAAACCTGTTGCAAGCGTCCCGTGCTGTCGCCGATGGAGCCGACGGTTTCGGCGGGAATGCCCATGCGGTCGAACATCGAAAGGAACAGGTTGCTCATCGGGGTTTCGTTCGGGTACACGATATGCCGCCCCGATGTTATCGCGCCGCCCGCGCCGCCCGCGACCAGGATCGGCAGGTCGTCATGGTTGTGCCGGTTGCCATCGCTGATACCGCCGCCATAGACCAGCATCGTGTTATCGAGAAGCGTGGAGTCGCCTTCTTTGATGGACTTCATCTTCTCCAGCACGTACGCGAGTTGCTCGACATGGAACCGGTTGATCTGGCGGATTTTCGCGAGTTTTTCCGGGTCCCTGCCGTGGTGCGATAGTTCGTGGTGTCCGTCCGCGATACCTAAATTCTTGTACGAGTGACCGCTACCCTCGTTTGCGAACATGAACGTGCAAACGCGGGTGAGGTCGGCCTGGAACGCGAGTACCATCATGTCGCCCATCAAGCGCACATGGTCGGCGTACTCGGCGGGAACGCCGGTGGGAACCGCCATCCCCCCGGCCCCGGCGACTTTGGGGCCGCCTTCCCGGTTCGCGTTTTCCGTGAATGCGATTCGCTGTTCGATCTCGCGAACGCCGGTAAAGTACTCGTCCAGTTTTTGCCGGTCGTGCGCGCCCAACTGTTTTTTCAGTTGGTTCGCGTCTTCTAAAACAAAGTCCAGAATGGACTTATGCTCGGCCTGACGCTGGGCGCGGGCGGTGGGGTCATCGCCGCTGTCGCCGCTTCCGAACAAACGCTCGAACACATCGCGCGGGTTGATTTCTTTGGCGACCGGCAGGTTTTCCGAGCGCCATGAGATCGCGGACGAGTACGCGCACGAATACCCGCTGTCGCATTCCCCGGCGAGTTGGCCACGCTCACACCCGAGTTCGAGCGACGCGAACCGGGTTTTACTGGCGAGTCTGCGGGCGATAATCTGGTCGGCGGAGATGCCGACCTTGATATTCGCGCCCGATGTTTTGACCGGGTGACAGCCGGTAAGCCACGCCGACGCGCTCCGGGCATGGTCGCCGCCGCCATCGCCGAGCGCGAACGCATTGTGCTGGGTCAGACCGGTTAAAACCGTCAAGCGGTCCTTGACGTTTTTGAGCGGCTCCAGAGTATACGGCAACTCGAAGTTCGCGCCCTGGGCGGCGGGCGTCCAGTCCGCCATGTTCACGCCGTTCGGCACAAACAAAAACGCGGCCCGGAGCGGCTTCGCGGCTTTCGCCGCCGGTGCGGCAAGCGCGGATGCGGGAAGCATCGCCTCCAGATACGGCAGGGCGAGAAGCGCGCCGGTTCCACGCAAAAGGGTGCGACGGCTCACTTTGGGCGCGCCAAACAGGGTGTTAGACATTATAACTTCGCTTCCTTAATCGGCTTCGCCGTTTTCGCGGGCTTGGGTTCGGCGGGGATTCCGGCATCGCCGCGCCGCATCTGGAACGGCTCGCTGGTCACGACCGCCATTACCAGAGATGAAAATTTGTACTTTTGGCTCGCCACGCTTTTCGCCATCTCGTCTATGTTGCACCGGTCCGCGCGCTCCACGCCGCGCCCGAGGGCGTACGTCAGTAGTTTTTCCGTCAGGTTGCGGACAAACTGCCCTTTTTGCGCCATCAGCGCGGTTTTTAACTGCTTCGGCCCTTTGAACGATTTACCGGACGGCAGGGTTCCCGACGAGTCCACGGGCAAGCCGCCATCGGTGAGACGCCACGCGCCAATCGCGTTGTAGTTTTCCAGACCGAAACCGATAGGGTCCATGCGCTGATGGCACGACGCGCAGGCCGGGTTAGATCGGTGCTGTTCGAGACGCTGACGGAGCGTACCGACCAGTTTCCCCTTATGCTCATCGTCGGGGAGCTGCCCAACATTCGGGGGCGCGGGCGGGATCGGCGTGCCAAGCAGGTTTTCCATCGCCCATTTACCGCGCTTCACCGGCGATGTGCGCGCGGCGTTCGAGGTCACGGTCAAAACGCTCGCCTGCGTAATCACGCCGCCGCGTTGCCCGTTTTCGAGATGGACGCGCCGGAACTTGTCGCCCGTGATGTTACTCATGCCGTAGTGCCGGGCGAGCGGACCGTTCATCCATGTCCAATCGGAATCAATAAACTCCAAAACGCTTCGGTCCTCGGACACGATGGTTTGGAAGTACAGATCGGTTTCGCGCCGCATCGCGTTTCGGAGCGGTTCGTTGAACGTTTTGAACGTCGCCGGATCGGGCGTGACCACGGCGAGTTTCCGGAGTTGAAGCCACTGCGCGGCGAAGTTATCGCTGAGCGACGCGGCTTTGGGGCTTCGGAGCATCCGGCGCGTTTGCGCTTCCAGAACATCGGGCTTGTGCAGTTTGTTCTGGGCGGCGAGCGTCATCAGTTCATTGTCGGGCGTACTGCTCCACAAAAAATAGGACAGGCGCGTCGCCAGTTCATAGTCGCTGAGCGTGTGCTTCGCGGTCGGGTCGCCCGGCTTGGGGTCGGTTTCCACGCGAAACAAAAAGTACGGCGATACCAGCGCGGCCTGCATCGCGATCTGGATGCCTTTTTCGTACGAGCCGCCATTTTTGCGCCCGAACGCGGCGCAGCGCACCAACCGGTCCACCTCGGCGGCGGTGACGGGGCGGCGGTACGCGCGGCGGGCGAACGCGCCCATAACCTGTCGTGATGCGGCGTTTTTAGCGGCTTCGGTATTGGCTTTGGGGTAGGCGATAAGGAAGCGGTTGTTCGAGGCGGGCGGCGCGGCGTCCCCGACCGGCGTGATGGTGAGCGACTGGATAAAAAGGTTGCGGTCGCCGCGCAGTTTGGGGTCGGGGTTTTTCTGATCGTTGTAGTTGTTCAGGTACGTGAAACTAACGCGATGTTTCCCCGCCTCAACCACGCTCGCCGCCGCGTAATCCCCGGCGTGGCCTTTGGTTTGGGTTACGCTAAACGTTTCGATTTCGCCGCCGTCTAAAGCCAAGCGCATCTGCGCGTGTTCGCCCGGCGGCCCGGCCCGCTCCTCGAACGCGGCGACCTTGAACTGATACGCGCCGGATTGGGGGAAATCGTACTCGATCCCGTTTTCGGCCCCGGTGACGCCCAAAAGGATAGCGTCGTCCGGCGACGCGCTATTGCCGGTTCCGCCGGAGAGTTTCGCCCCGCCCAGAACCACGGGCCGGTACCGCGCCGCCCGGTCTTCCGGGGTGACAATCGCGGCGCGGGTAATCTTCTCCGCCGCGTTCAGGTATTTCTCCATCAGGAGCGGCGACAGGGATAGTACATCGCCGATGTTATCGAAGCCGTAGCCCACATCATCGGCGGGAAAATCGTCGGCGGGATGGAACGACACGCCTAAAAGATCGCGCACGGTGTTGTCGTACTCAGCCCGGTTCAAGCGGCGCATGGTCACCCGCCCCGGATCTTTGAGTTCGCAGTCGGCGTTCGAGATCGCGGTCTCGACCCATGCGGCGAGTTTGTCGCGGTCGGCCTGTGTCGGTTGCGGCATCCCGGCGGGCGGCATGTGCTTCGACGTCACATTATCCGCGACCCGCTCCCACAACTCGCGCGCCTGCAACACCTGCGCGCCGGTTTTGTATTCGCCGAGCGTGATACCCGCCGCAGGCTCATTCCCGCTGTGGCACGACACGCAGAACTTTTGCACTAAGGGTTTCGCGTCCCGCTCGAACGCGCCCGCCCCGACAAGTTTCGGGGTGAGGGCGGGCGGCGCGGAGCCGGTTCCATGCCCGGACGGCGAGTACGTTTTCTTCGCGGGCGGCGCAGGAAACGCGACAGCGGCAAGAAGCATCGCCCCGACCGGCACGGCGGCGGCGGCAAGGGTCGCGGACAAGGATTGATGTGTGAACTTGATCATACTAATTTGCTCATTTTACCCTAACCGACGCGCGCCTGCGCCGATGCGTCCCTAATCAGGCCGCTTATTCTTGAATAGTGGACGTTTCACAGGAGGAATTTGTTCATATTAAAAAAACTGCCGTGGCTATTTGCAAAGTGATCGCACACTTAAAGCGGATCTTAAAAAGGTTGCGACATTAGGTTCCCGGCTGTTGGCTTCTGTTTAAGATAGCTCCCTGACCCCCAACAAGGGGAGGACAAGAACCTACTGCCAAAGGCCGAACGTTGAGCCACGAGGTAAAGGCGTCGCCGCAATCTTTATCTGCTCCCCCCATTATTGGGGGTTAGGGGGCCATCTCAACTAGTAGCTTAATGTTTTCTACCGATCCGACTTCTTATTGACAAGCGGCGGTTGCGGGGCGTCGGCGAGGGTTAGACCGGTTAAAAGAACCGTGCGGGTGACGGCTTCCATCTTGACGAAATCAATCTTGTCCACCTCGTCGTTCAAGCGGTGATAGTCCTCGTGGACGCCGTCGAAGTAGAAGATAATCGGGATGCCGCGCTTGGCGTAGTTGTAATGGTCGCTCCGGTAGTAAAACCGGTTCGGGTCTTTGGGGTCGTCGTAGCGCGCGTTGAACGCGAGTTTCAGGAACGCATTGTTCACCCGGTCGCTCGTATCGCCCAACTGATCGGAGAGCATTCGCGCGCCGATCACGTAGATCTCGCGCGGGGCGGACAGGGTTGTGTTGCGCGGGTTGGCGTCGCTCGGGTTGGTTTTGCTACGCCCAATCATGTCAATGTTGAGCTGGGTGACGATTTGCTTTAGCGGCACGGTGGGGTGGCTGGTAAAGTAGCCGGAACCCCATAAGCCTTTTTCCTCGCCCGCGTGCCACACGAACAACAGGGACCGTTTGGGACGGACCGACTTCGCGCCATTCGCCCCCTGCGCGGCCCGGCCCACGGCCTCCGCCATCCCTAAAAGCGCCGTCGTCCCGGAGCCGTCATCGTCCGCGCCGTTGTAGATGCGGTCACCGTCGGCATCGGGCCGCGACGCTACGCCCAGATGGTCGTAGTGCGCGCCGAACGCGATATATTGCGACTTGAGCCGGGCATCGCCGCCCGGCAAAGCGGCTACCACGTTTTGCGTGGTCAAATTCTGTACGGCCTCGGCGACCGTGACACCCATGCGCTTGCCCGCCGACAGATCAAACGCCGCCCCGCCCGCCGGGGCCGCGCCGGTCTCGACGGCGGCGAGAACCGCGTCGCCGTCCGCCTTTTCGCCCGCGAACAGCGTCCGGGCAAACGCGGGCGAAACGGCGATGGTTGGGATGCTATCGCCCGCGCCCGGCTTGTTTTCCTCGTCATCCAACCCGACCACCACCGTCTGGGCGCGGGCGCGCTCGGCCCCATCCGCGACCTGCCGCCACAGAGCGTCGCTCGGGCTTGCGCGCGTGACCGTGACAACCGCGAGCGCGCCGTTCTTCTGGGCGTACGCCTGCGGCGAGAAGTAGTCTTTGCCGTCGGTTTTGCCACGGAAGTCCTCGAAGCCCACGCCCGCCGGGATGCCGAACGGACGCGCGCTGTCGCCGCTCACGATGAGGATTTTGCCCTTGACATCCACGCCCTTGTACGGGTCAATCCCCTTCGCCGGGAACTGGTAGCCGTTGCCCACGTAGACGAGCGGCGCATCCGCAACTACGCCGTTCCCACTGCGCGCCACGAAATCCGCGCCCGCCCGAAGCGGCGCATTGTTCAACGTCGCCGCGCTTTTCCCTACGTCCACCGATGTGCGCCGGAGCCGAATGGTTTGAAAGAAGGTGCCGTTGTCGCCCATCGGCGTCAGGCCCCACCGGGCGAGATTGAACGCGATAAACTTGGCGGCGGTGTCCAGGCCCCGCGACGGCGTATCGCGCCCTTCGAGTTCATCGGACGCGATAAACGTCAGATAATTGCGAAGCTGCGCCCGGTTCACGCTGTCCGCCGTCGCGCGCTGCGCCTGCGTGAACGGGACCGCGACCGCTTTCGCCGCAGGCGGTTTCGCCGCGCCGCTATGCCCGCCGCTAAACGCCCCCGCCGTTGTCGTTGTCAAAAGCGCGAACGCCGCCGCCGCCGCAGCGCCCGCCGCAATCCCTCGCCGTCCGCTTATCGCCCCAAACCGTTCGCTTCGTGCCATTCCCGCTCCTTGCCACGCAAAAAAGAAGGCGTCGCGTTGGCCGCGCGCCTTCTTTAGGTTACCGTGGATTTGGCAGGGTTGGGTTGCTGAGTTTCGCTTGGTTCCCTTACGAGTGGCTCAAGCCCTCTCGCTAAGCGGCGCGAAGCGCGCCACAATCCCGCTG
>CAXUMS010000039.1:0-31081 GCA_964252165.1 uncultured Armatimonadaceae bacterium | reverse complement strand
ATGGAACCGCGTCCGGCACGGCGACGATTGACGACCCGACCCGGAAAGCGAGCCGACTTGTTATCAGCACGCCGGTTATCTCCGGTACGATCAATCCGCAAACCGGGGCGATCAACCTGACCGGCTCGTACGTCGTGAATGGCGAAACGTTCACTATCTCGATTGTGGGTACGCTCCCGGTTCCGCCGTCCGCCACGGGCGGTTCGGTCACATTGACCGTGAACGGGGAATCGTACACCACAACCTTTGGCGGCGCGATCACGCCGTCGCCATAGCCGTCCCCCAGTGCGTCGCCGTCGCCTGCGGCAAGTCCGGGCAATGTCGTGTACGAAACGTTCACCGGGACCATCGTGAACACGGGTAACGCGACCCGTATCACCTCCGGCCCATTCACGATCCAGGGGACCGTGTATCTGCCCCAACTGCAAAGCGGCTACCTTGCCGCGCTTGTGGAAGACCCGTTCCAAACCGCCGTGGGCAGCGTTCGGCGCGGTTTTCAGATTATCCGCCCCGGTTCGTCGGCGGGCGCGACATCGCCCCTGCCCGGTTCGGGCGGAACGACCACGTTTTATCAGGAGACCATAACCGAGGAGAACACGGCGGGGCCGCGCGCCCGCTACATAGCGTCGTCCGGCACGGTCACGGTTGTTACCGCGTCCGGCACGGAACTCGTGTTGCGCTTCGATAATGTCGTGTTTGTCGCGGAAGGGAACAGCGCTTCCGGCTCGTTCACCCTAAACGGCGTATTCGCCACGCGCACGGCGAGTATAAGGTAGCCTGAACCCTGCATCGCGCGACGGGGTTTGACCCCGCCGCGTCGCGCAACCCGCTTTTTATCACGATTTCTTTTTGCAAAACGGAGAGTTTTCCTATGTTTTTTACTTCGTCTTCCCGGCGGCGGCGCTTCAGCGCTATCGCCGCGCCCGCCGCCGCGTTCACCATTCTCATCGCCGGTTCCACGGTCGCGCTGACCGGGTGCGGGAGCGGCGGCGACGACGCCACGCCGTTCAACAATGGCGTTACCCCAAGCCCTGCCGCAAGTCCGTCGCCCGCGACGTTTGTGAATCGCACCTACACGGCGCAAACCGTTACCCTGCGAAACGGGCAAACCGCATCGGTCACGTTCACCACGAAAACCGATGGAACCGCGTCCGGCACGGCGACGATTGACGACCCGACCCGGAAAGCGAGCCGCCTTGTTGTCAGCACGCCGTCTATCTCCGGCACATTCAATCCGCAAACCGGGGCGATCAACCTGTCCGGGTCGTACGTCGTGAATGGCGAAACGTTCAACATCAGCATCACGGGGAACTTGCCGGTTCCGCCCAGCGTCACGGGCGGCTCGGTCACGCTGACCGTGAACGGCGTTTCCTACACGACAACGTTCGCCGCGCCGGTCGGCCCGTCCCCCTCACCGTCGCCCTCCCCAAGCGCGTCGCCTTCGCCCTCCCCGTCGCCCAGCCCGTCCCCGTCGCCCGCCGCGTATGGGCAGGGTTTCTTCGCCGGGCAGGTCACCGACGCGGCGAGCGCGAATGTCGAGTATCAGGGCGGCGGCTTCGATATTAACGGCGCGAACTCGTACAATTTCCTGCCGTTCGCATCCGGGCCGCGCGCCCTGGGCATCGAACATCGCTATACCGGTTCCACGATCTCGCGCAATCTCGTTATCGCCGTCAATAACTCCCCTGCGGGCGTGCCGCCAGGACCGGTGGACGGAACGCAGTACACGCTCGGCCCGGGCGCGCAGGCGACGCTGAATTTCGATCAGTACGGCGGAACGTCCACCAGCGTTCGCACCTGGAGCGCACAAAGCGGGGCGATCCAAATCGTGTCCATTCGCGGGCGACAGTTGAAGTACAAACTAATCAATGTCGTGATGACCGCGAACTCCGCCGCCGCGACCGGAACGTGGACGCTGAACGGCGACGGCGAATCCGACGAGTACGAGGTGCGGTAGAAACAGCAGTGGCGCTGGGTGTTGACGGTTTATTCCGGACGCGTCAAAAGGTCACATGCCAAAAAGGGTGAAAAGAAAAACGTTTTTCTTTTCACCCTTTTTGGCGTCGCCGCGCAACGTTTGGAGCCGTGCGCCGCTAAGCCACTTTCGCGGGCCGCGCCGCAAGCGGGTTCTCGTTCGCGATTTTGATCACGTACCGGAGGGCGTCGTTGACTGCCGCCGCGTCTTTGAAATGGAAAGCGACATCGGTGTCGAGCGTCACGGTTGACTCGGTTGCGGCGCGCGGCGCACGTTCGGTTCCGTCGTCGTCGTTCGTCGTTGCGAGCGCGATTTCGGAAATTGCAAGGGCGAAACCTTTATCGTAGTCAGGGTTCGGTACGCCGTACCAGGATTTGCGTCCTTTGCCCATTTTATGGGGACCCAGACCTTTCAAATCGTACTCCGGCAACATCTCGTCTTCGCTGTTATTCATTCGCGATATAGCGGTCTTCGTCGCCGGAGTGAAACACATCCGGGAAAACAGCGCCAAGCGGGTCGTTGAGAACCGTCGCCGCTTCCGCAAACGAAACGCCGTGCTTCTCCAGGTTCGCTTTCGCTTTGGAATTGTCCCACTCGAACCCCATGCCCAATTATACCTTTGATGGCGAACGACGGTTAAATAGTCGTTCGTGACGCGCGCCGGGCGCAGGGCGGGGCGGCGCGGGCGGCGAATGGTACGTTATGAAAAACGCCGATTCGCTTCCTGACACCGCTCTCGCCTCGCCCGCATTCTCGCGACGCCAGCTTCTCGGCGGCGCCCTCGGCCTTGCCTCCGCCACCGCCCTCCCCGCCGCGTCCGCGCTCGCCAAGCCCAAAAACTTCTCGTTCGTTCATATCACCGATCTGCATATCCAAACAGAACTCGGCGCGGCGAAGGGCGTCGCGCGCGCGTTCGCCGCCGTGAAGTCGCTCAAAGAAAAACCCGCCTTCGCGCTGATCGGCGGCGATTTGGTGATGGACGCCGCCTATGTGGACCGCAAACGCGCCGACGAGGTCTACGACCTGTGGCAAGCCGCCGCCGCCGATTTGAAACTGCCGCTCTACTACAGCGTGGGCAACCACGACCTGTACGCAATCGGCAAGGACGGCGCAAACGCCAAAACGGGCGACCCGGACTACGGCAAGCGCTTGTGGATGAAACGCTTGAATCTCACACGCACGTTCGGCTCGTTCGACCACGAGGGCTGGCGCTTTGTCACTCTGGATTCGGTCGCGCTGACGCCGGGCGCGCTGACGCCGGGCGCATCCGGAAGCGGCTGGGAAGGGTCGTTCAGTCCCGAACAGATCACGTTCTTAGATGACCTGCTCCGACAAACGCCGCGCACCACGCCGCTCGTTTTCCTGACCCACATCCCGGTAATGACGCTGTTCGCGCAGTACACGGAAGGAACCACGGCGCCCCTGTCCGGCGGCCTCGCGGTCAAAAACGGCAAGTCGTTCTTCGACCTGATCCAAAACCACAACGTCAAGGCGGTCCTGCAAGGACACACCCATGTGGTGGAAAACTGCGCGTACCGGGGAACCCAGTACATCACGGGCGGCGCGGTCTGCGGCGAGTGGTGGCGCGGCCCACGCCTCGGCGTCCACCCCGAAGGCTTCGGCGTCCTCACCGTGCGAGGCGACGATCTCACCTACCGCTACCAACCCTACGGCTGGAACGCCACCACCTCGCAATCGTAATGTCGTTTGTGTTGTGTTGTCGTTAGCGTCTACGTGGCGATTGACTAAATCGCTCATGCCGCGCGGCACCCCCTGCGCGGGGGAGCGCCAGCCGGACGCTGGACCGTGCATTCTTAAACGAAAGGTTTGCCGGTTTTTCCGCATCAGCGCGGAAAAACTGGCAAACCTTTCGTTTTCTGAAAGGAACGATCCAACGTGAGGTTGGGGCCGCCCCCGGCCTGAGGGGGTGCCGCGCGGCTTGAGCGATTTAGTCAATCGCCACGTAGACGCTAACGACAACACAACACAACACAAACGTCACAAGGCGGGGACGCGTTGCGGGGTCGTGGACGGCGTGCCGCCGTCGCCGAAGGCGGGCCAATCGTCGTTCCAGTAGAGGCGATCGAGGAGTTGGAGGCGTCCCGCTTTGGGGTTTGCTTGGCGGCGCGCGTGATAGAGGTGGAAGTAATCGCCGTGTTTATCGCGCACGAACGCACCGTGGCCCGGGCCGCCCCAGGCGGCGTTCGAGCGCAGGAGTGGGTTGCCGGGGCAACGGGTGAACGGGCCGGTGGGCGAAGCGGAGCGGGCCACGCCGAGCGCGTAGGTTGTATCAATAAACGCGCCGCTGTAGAAAAGGTAGTAGAACTTGCCGCGTTTCAGCGTCCACGGCGCCTCGACCAGCCCTTTTTCCCAGATAGCGGCGGGGTCGGTTGCGGCGGCGTCGCCGGATAACGTGACGACGGCGGCGGAGCCTGCGGCCCAGCCGGTCGCATCGCGGTTCATTTTGCGAACCTGAATGGTTCCGCCCACGCCTTTGCCGGTATCGGAATCGCGCTTCCAGTAAAAGTAGATTCCCCCGTTGTCGTTTATGAAGATATGGGAGTCCAGGGTGGACACCGTGTCGGTGACCAGGGGCATGTTTTGGACCGTGTACGGCCCGGTGATTTTGGTCGCGGTCGCGATCCCGACGCACAAGCGCTTGTATTGCGCGCTCCACGATGTGAATGTCAGAACAAACTGCCGGGGGCGGATCTGGTGGATTTCCGTGGCCCAGAAACTATCGGTCATCCACGCGGGCTTGTTCGCCGGTCCGTCCGGTCCGTCCGCGTCGCGGAGCAGATGCTTGACAAACGTCCAGTGGACCAGGTCGTTTGACTTATACAGCGGCCAGCCGACATGGGGGCCGCCGGTCGTGTGGGTCATCCAGTAGGCGTTGTCCGCCCGAAGAACGTCCGGGTCGGGCCTATCGCGGTCGCTGACCGGGTTCACATACATCCCGGCAGGAACGGCGGGCGTGGCCTGGCTTTGCGGCGGGGCGGACAACGAGGGGGCGGGCGCGGCGGTTTGCGCGCCTGTCAGTCGGGTCGCCGCCGCGCCCAAAAGCGCGCAGGTCACCGTTGTGGCGGCGGCAAACGTGCGACGCCGAGCAAAAGGAGAAGCGGCGCGCGTCGGGGCCGCATTATCCGGCGCGCCATGCCGGTCGGGACGGGCGTCATCGCCCGCAAGGTTTCGGTTTATCACAACTTATTTTAGCGCGAGTTGGGCAAAGCCCCTACCCCTTCACCATCACATGCCGCTTGGTTTGGGCCGATTCCAAACACGCCAAAATCACCGCGAGGGCTTTTCGGCCTTCATCGCCGCTGATAACCGGCGGCGTGTCGGTTTTGATGGACTGTACAAACGCGCCGACCACGCCGGAATCGTTTTGTCCGCCGCCGTCGTTGGTTTGCAGCGCGCCCACCTGGTAGAACTGGTTTTCGCCGGACAGGAGGCGGACGGTCACGCCGAACTCCTTGCTGTCACCCATGCGAAGCGTGCCGTTTTCGCCGTAGATAACGGTCGCGTTGTCCTCGCCGGGGTGATGCGTCCAGGTCGCAGTCAGGGTTCCGACCGCGCCGGACTGGGTGCGGAGCAGGCATACGGCGGTATCGTCCACATCGCTGTTGGCCTTTTCCAGATGCTCGACAAACGCGGACGCCTCGACAATCTCCTCGCCCAGCAGGTAGCGGAGCAGATCGGTTTTATGGACGCCCAAATCGCCCATCGCGCCGATAAACGCCTTGTCCTTATGGAAGAACCAGCTTTGGTCGCGCTCGATACTCCAGTTTTCCGGGCCGCCGTGGGCGAACGACGTGCGGAACGAGATGATTTTGCCCAGCACGCCCGACGCCACAATCTCGCGCGCCTTGATATGAAGCGGGGCGAGCCGCTGATTGTGTCCGATCATCAGGAACTTGCCCGCCGCCGCCGATGCGTCCACCATCGCCCGCGCTTCGTCGTCGGATGTCGCCATCGGCTTTTCGCACAAAACGTGCTTGCCCGCTTTGAGCGCGGCGATTGTCAGCGGGGCGTGGAGGTAGTTGGGCGTGCAAACCGACACCGCATTCACACCATTGAGCGCGATCGCGTCTTCCCACTTATCGAACGCTTGCCCGCCCCACTTGGCGGCGCACCAGTCGGCCCGCGCCAGAACCGGGTCCACAAAGGCGACAATTTGGGCGTCGGGGTTCGCGTGGTATTCGGGGGCATGGCGGAAGCGGCAGATCGAGCCGCTTCCGATAACGACCACGCGCACGGGGGCGTCGGGAGTTGCGGGCGTAGTGACATCGGACATAGTTTGAAAATTTCCTCGGCGGCGCGTTCGGCTTCGATGCCGCGAGCGCGCGGTATTTACCGTTAATTCTATCTGACTTCTGCGTGGGCGTGACAGGCGTTTTTTTCGCGGTTTTGCGACGCGCGACGTTCCGGGGGTACGATACGGTGACGCAAACAAAAGGGGCCAGGAAGCCGTTATGATCGGACGTATCGTAATTGAGAACTACAAATCCATCGAAAACCTGACGCTCGACCTGGGCCGGGTGACGGTTTTAATCGGCGCGAACGGGTCGGGCAAAAGCAACATTTTAGAGGCGGTCGCCCTTTGTTCGGCGGCGGCGGCAAACAAACTGGACAACGAATTTTTGTTCGCGCGCGGTATCCGTGTTTCTGAGGACGCTCGGCATATGCGAGCCGCGTTTGATCGCACCAATGTTGACAAGCCTATAAAGGTCGCCGCTTCTATAGACTCGAATAATGCCCTCTTTGAGATGTCATCTTACCAATGTGAATTAATACCTGAAGGCCCCAAAGGTGACTCTTACGCCGAGTGGGAAAATCTCACGACTCAAACGGATGCCAAACTCCTGATGGAAGATTACATCTCCAAAAACATGTTACAGTTGCCAAACACAAACTTTAACCTGATTTTAGATTTTAACAAACAGGCTGTGATTGGTAAAGGAATGATTTTCTCCTACGCAGTAGGATTAACTCACTTTTTGATATATAGTTCAGAGTATTCCGCATTGCGCCGCTTTGAAGAGGAAGGCCAAATACGTCCGCTTGGTATTCGCGGAGAAGGGTTGTTTAAACTGCTGACCGTGCTGGCGCGGGAAACCGAACCGGAAGAAGGCAAGGACAAGACCCGCTTGGCCGAGATTCAGGAGCGGTTAGGGCTTCTCGATTGGTTCGGCGACTTTCAGATCGGCGGCAATACTGCGCTGGGCGAGCGGACGCTCAAAATTCGCGACCAGTACCTTGATGGCGATTTGGCCTACTTCACCCAGCGAAGCGCAAACGAGGGCTTTTTGTTCCTTTTGTTCTACTTCACGCTGTTTGTCGCCAAAGAAACGCCGCGCTTTTTCGCCATTGACAACATAGACGCATCGCTGAACCCGAAACTCTGCGCCGAACTGCTCCGTCAACTCACCGAACTTGCGGAAAAGTACGACAAGCAGGTGATTTTGACCACGCACAACCCCGCCGTTCTCGATGGCCTGAACCTCCGCGACGACAACCAGCGTTTGTATGTGGTCGAGCGGGATTTGGACGGGCGAACCGGCGCGCGGCGCGTTCCGGCCCCGCGCCCTCCCGAAAAACACGAGGAGGAGACGCCCCTTTCCGAGGCGTTTTTGCGCGGCTATATCGGCGGCCTTCCCAAGAACTTTTAGGACGCGATTTCATGCCTACAATCGGAGTCGTCGCGGAAGGCGTGACCGACCAGCAAGTTTTAGAGCGTTTTCTGCTTGCCTTGTGCGGCGACGACAAACCTGTTGTTAACTTTCTTCAACCGCCGACCCCGCAAACTCCGGGGAACTGGGACCAAGTCTTTAAGTATGTCGCGTCCGAGCGTTTCCGGGGCGCGTTTCAAAACATTGATTTCGCCGTGGTTCATGTGGACACCGATGTTTGCGAGAGCTTCACGCCGCCGATTCGCCGCGCTACGGAAGCCGGAGAGGTCGCGGCGGACGCCCTTATCGAACAGGTACGGCAACGTTTAATTGCGGAGATCAACCGGAACGCGCCCGGCTATTACGAACGCCGCCAATCGCAAATCATCTTCGCTATCGCGGTGCATTCCATCGAATGTTGGCTCCTGCCGTTGTTCTACGACCGCGACAGCCAGCGTAACCGTCGCGACAATTGCCTGGCCCTGCTCAACCAGAAACTTTCTCCGCTTGGTTTCTCCATTGACGAAAAGAGCAAGGGAAAAGGCTATGTCGCCCTACTACGGAACGACAAAATTAAGAAGTTAAAGCGGAAGGCGGTGTTGGAAATCAGCCCGTACAATCCGGGCTTTGCAAATTTTGTCGCGCAAGTTGACGCGCTCATAAATCCCGCGCCGCCCGCCGCGCCGGACGCCGCGCCTATTCAACCTTCGTAGTCTAACTTCGTAGTCTAACCGTCCCGCCTGCGCGTGACGGAAGCCGAAAAGGTTCTTCGGCCTCCGTCACGCGATTTTCGTTTGTTTCCCGGTTTACTTTCCCGTCATCTGGAAATGCTCGACGAGGGGGCCGAGCGCGAGGGCGGGCAGGAAGGTCAGCGCGCCGACAATCAGCGCAGTGCCGATCAGGACGATGGCGAACAAAACGGTGTCGGTAGGGAGCGTGCCGGTCGTGGTCGGGCGGCGGCCCTGCGCGGCGAAACGCCCGGCAAGGGCGAGCGCGGGGATCGCGAGGCCGAAACGCCCCGCCATCATCGCAATCGCCGTGGTGATGTTGTAAAACGGCGTGTTCGCCGACAGGCCGGCCATATTCTGACCGTTGTTCGTGGTTGCGGACGCGTAGGCGTAGAGAATTTCCGAGAACCCGTGCGGGCCGTCGTTGGTGGTCAGGCCTGCAAGACCGCCTTCTGACACCACGGCGACTGCGGTAAGGAGCAGCACGGCGATAGGCGTTGCGAGCGTGTACAGCAGAATGAGTTTGGTTTCCTGCGGGCCGAGCGTTTTGCCGACAAACTCCGGCGTTCGCCCGATCATCAGGCCGCCCAGAAACAAGCCGACCAGCGCGATCATCACGATGCTGTACAACCCGGTTCCCAGGCCACCGTAGACAATCTCGCCGAGCAGCATATTGACTAGCAAAACGCCGCCGCCGAGCGGGGTGTACGAATCGTACATCGAGTTGTACGAGCCGGTCGCGCCGTTCGAGGTCACAATCGCCGCAAGAGCCGACCCGCCGATGCCGAACCGGGTTTCCTTGCCCTCATAGTTGCCGCCCGTGACGCCCAGCGCGTGCATCTGCGGATTACCGGTTTGTTCGGCGACGCCGCAAACGAGCAAGCCGCCCACGAACAAAAGGGTCATCACGGCGAGCAGCATGCCGCCGAGGCGCGGACGCCCCAGCATCTTGCCGAACGTGTAGGTCAGCGAGGCGGGAAGAGCCGCAATCGCGAGCATTTCGACAAGGTTTGCGAGCGGATTGGGGCATTCAAACGGGTGCGCGCCGTTGACATTGAAAAAGCCGCCGCCGTTGGTTCCGAGGTTTTTGATAAATTCGAGCGCGGCGACCGGCCCGCCCGGAATGGTTTGCGACGCCCCTTCCATCGTGGTAACGACGGCGTACGGCGCCCAGTTCATCGGGACGCCGAGGGCGACAAGGGCGACCGACCCGATAAGGGAGAGCGGGATCAGCACGTACAAAAGGGCGCGGGTGACATCCACATAGAAGTTGCCAAGACCAGCGCTTTTCTCCCGCGCGAACCCGCGCGCAAACGCGATACCGACCGCAAGACCGCTCGCGCCCGCCAAAAAGTTTTGCGCCGCGAGACCGATCATTTGCGTGGCGTAGCGCATCGTGGTTTCGCCGCCGTACGCCTGCCAGGTGGTCGTGGTGCTGAAACTGACCGCCGTGTTCATCGCGAGGTCCGGCGTCATCGGGGTGGGTAGCGATTGGAGGTTTGGCCCGCCGGGAAGAAAGTTCTGCAGGCGCAAAACCCCGTACAACAGCGCGGTTCCGAACAAGCTAAAAAGAAGAAACGCCCCGGCGTAGGTTTCCCAGGACATATCCTCTTTGGGGCGAACGCCGAACAAGCGGTACAAACGGTTCTCTATCGGACGCAGAACGGGGTCAAGAAGCGTTTTCTCGTTTCCGAAAACGCGCGCGAGGTAACCGCCTGCGGGTTTGACCAGCAAAAGAACGATCAGCAAAAAGACCGCGTACTGAAGCGCGCTTGGCAAAAACATCCTGTTTTACTTTCCTTCCGGCGAAAGCGGCGGGGCCAGCGCAAAAAAAGGCCGGAACCGACAGGCGAAAAGGCGAGGTTAAACCTCGTCTTCGCCTGTCGGCCCCGGCCTTCCCTACGCCCCGTCCGCCCCCGCCCTCGTTTTTATCGCGAGTTTCGGAGCGTACGTTTCGTCTTGATCGCCAGCGCGTGTCGCTTATACAATTTGGTGACCGCAACCGCTTATCGCCGCCGCCGTCTGATGGTAGTTTATCGCCGTCATTTCGCATTGCAAGCCGATTTTCGCGTGAACGACCTAAGAAAATGGGGCCGACGCCCCGTATAATACGGGTGTACGGGCGAAATTTAATGGTAGTCGGTTTGGGGTGGAAGCGGGGCCGAGGAACGCCCGCGCTTTTCGCCCGTAAACCGTTCGCGCGTTTGTTTCGCGGCAGTTACCAGGGGAGAAGCGCTTCAGTTGATACATTTTCTTTGGCGGATCGAGCTGTTCGGCAGTTTGCGCTTGATCGCGGGCGATGACGCGGCGGCGGTGGAGCGGTTCCAAACGCGCAAAACCGCCTCGCTTCTGGCGTACCTGGCGTTTCACCGGGGGCGGATTATCACACGCGATCTGCTGGCCGATCAGTTCTGGCCCGATGCCGACCCGTCGGACGCCCGTAACAGCTTGCGCGTCGCGCTTGCCTCATTGCGGCGACAACTGGAGCCGCCCGGCGTGCCGTCCGGGGCTATTCTTGTCGCCGACCGCAACACGGTCAGGCTCGCCGCAAACGCGTTTACGACCGATGTCGCCGAGTTCGAGGAAATCGTAAAAGCCGAGCGTCGCCTGGAAGCGGATACGTCCGGCGGCCACGGCGACGAGCGGTTGGCGCTTCTGCTTCGGGCGGTGGCGTTGTATCGCGGCCCGCTTTTGTCCGGCTGGTACGACGAGTGGATCGACGCCGAGCAAGCGCGCCTTGCGGTATCGCTCGCAACCGTTTTGCGCCGCCTGGTGCGCGTTCTTATTGCGCGCCGGGACAACGAGCGCGCGTTGTTTTACGCCCGGCAAATCACGCAGATGGACCCGCTCGACGAGGAAGCGCACCGAACGCTGATGCGGCTTCATATGGCGCGCGGGCGCTTGGATGAAGCCCGCGCGCAGTGGCGCACGCTGGAGTCCGCCCTGCGCAACCAACTCGGCGTTACCCCGTCGCAGGCGAGCCGCGATCTTGCCGATCAATTGCACCTCAATGTCGTAGCCCCGCCGCAACCGGAAAATGATAAAGGCGAAAGGATAAAGGATAGAAAGGCGGATGCCAAAGAAACGTCCGAGCGCGAAGCGCAACCGACGCTTGCATCGTCCGATTCCCCTTTATCCCTTATCCCTTATCCCTTATCCGTTCCCGCCGCAGGCGGTAGCGGCGGCGGCGGCGGTCTTCCGCTTCAGTTTACGCGCTTGTGGGGGCGCGAGGCGGAAATGACCGCGCTTGCGCCCCTGCTCCGCCCCGTCTCCGATGCGGAAGCGGAGGAAGCGCGTCGCGCGCCGGTCGGCGACGCCCTATTTGTCGCGGGCGATCCGCGAACGCGGCTGGTAACGCTGACCGGGCCGGGCGGAACCGGGAAAACGCGCCTCGCCGCCGAACTCGGCGCGCGGCTACGCCCCGACTACGGAAACAATGTGTGGTTCGCGCCGCTCGCTTCGGTGACCGACCCGCAACTTTTGGGACGCGCGCTCGCCGACGCCCTGCGCGTGCCGCCGCCGCCGCCCGGCGAATCGGCTTCCCCGCTCGATTCCGTGGTTAGGGCATTGAACGGTGACGCGGACGACGGCCCGCCGGTTCTTCTAATTCTGGACAATGCCGAGCAGATCGCCGCGAGCGTCGCGCGCCTGGTGCGGATTTTGCTCGTTCGCGTTCCCCGCCTGGTTTGCCTGGTGACCAGTCGTCAGCAACTTGACCTGAGCGGCGAGTACGAGTTCGCGGTCGCGCCGCTTCCGCTTCCGCCCCGAAGCGAACGCGCCCCCGACGCGCTGAGCCGTTACCCGAGCGTTCGCTTGTTTGTGGACCGGGCGCAAAGCCTGCGCCCGGACTTTCAAATCACGGCTCGCAACGCGGGCGCGATTGCGGAGTTGTGCCGACGCCTCGACGGTTTACCGCTCGCGCTGGAACTTGCCGCCGCCTGGGCGCGCTTGCTGACGCCCGCGCAAATGCTGGATCGTTTGGGGGCTGAGGGCGAGGCGAGCGAAACGTTGCTGACCTCGGATAAACGCGTTTTGCCGGAGCGGCACCGGTCGCTCCGAACCGTGATGGACGAAAGTTACCGGCTTCTCTCGCCACCCGCGCAACAAGCGTTCGCCGGTTTGTCGGTTTTCCGGGGCGGCTGGACCGCGCGCGCCGCCGCCGCTGTGCTGAATAACAGCGGCGGCGCGGCGCGCGCCGCCGCCGCCGACAACGACAACGTCGCCGAGGCGAGCGGCGTTCCGCGCAATGATATGCAAACGCTGGAATGGATGCGCCTTTTGAGCCAGCATTCCCTGGTTCGGACGGAAGAAGACCGCGCAAACGACGATCTGCGTTTCTCGCTTTTGGAAACCGTGCGCGAATACGCGGCGACCAAACTCACCGGGGATGCGTTCTGCGCTCGCGCGAACGCCCATGCCCAGTTTTTTGCGCAACTCGCCCGTGTCAATGCCGCCGGTCTTGTCGGGCCGCTGGCGGACAACTGTCTCGCCGCGCTGGATCGCGAACAGGACAACCTGCGCGCCGCCCTCCAATGGACGCTGCGCCCCGCGCCCCCCAGCGGCGACGACGGGGCGGACGGTTCCCCAAGCGCCGAAGCAAACGGGGACACTGAGAGCGATAACGCCCCTTTCGCGCCGGATACCGAGATGGGACTGCGGCTCGCGGCGTCGCTCTGGCGGTTCTGGTACGCGCGCGGGCAAGGGGATGAGGGAAGCCGCTGGCTGATGCGCGCCCTGCTCGCTGTTCCCCCGACCCCGCATAAAAACCGCGAGCTACGCGACACAGGGACCGCGCTGGCCCTGCGGGGGGAAGCGCTTTTGGGCGCGGGGCGTCTCGCGGCCCGGCGCGGCGACATCCTGGAAGCGTGCGGGTTTTTGGAAGAAGCGCTGGGCGCGTTCCGCGCGGTCGGCGACGACGCCAAGATCGCGGTCGCCGCGATGAATCTGGGAAGCGTGGCCCGCGAGCGCGGCGACGCCCCGCTTGCCCAGCGGGCGATGGCGGACGCGCTTGAGGCGACCCGGCGCGCGGCCCCGTTTGATCTGTGGACCATCGCGGCTTTGCTCATCGAGGCGGGCGAGGCGGCGCTTGCCGCCGGGGCGGCAAGCGCGGCCATAGCGTTTCTGCGCGACGCCGCCGAACTGCGCGACTTGCTGTGCGACCGATGGGGCGCGGCGGAAGCGCGCCTTTTGCTCGCCCAGGCTTTGGAGAACGACGCTTCCATATCGGCGCCCGTCGACGAGGCGGAACTGCTTCGGGCCGGAAGCGAGATGGTTCTGGATGCGCTTGGCGGCGACCACGATATCGCCTCGTCGTTTTTGCGCCTGGGTTATATCGCGCAGGGACAGGGCGATCTGCCCGCCGCGCGCGGTTTGTTCGCCGACAGCGTTTCCGCGTTTCAAGCCGTCGGGGCCGGGGCGCCGCCCCCGCCCCGTTCAGGCGGCGTTTCGGCGATCACCGAGATCACCGACGGCGGCGAGGTTGACGGAACGGTTTTAGCGGCGACCGCGTTCGGCATGGCGGCGTGGCGGCAAAACGATACGGAGGCGGCCCGGACCGCGTTCGCGTCGGGGGCGAGCCTGCGCCGGGAAGCGCGGGCAAGAAGCGGCGCGGAAGGGAACGCGCCGCTCGCGCTCGCGTTGCTACCGGTCGCCGCGCTTGCCGCGTCCGCCGCGGTGACACGCTCGGCGGCCCGCTCCGCCCTGCGCGAATGCATAGAGTTGTGTTGTAGCGAAGCGGACGCTCCGGGAACGAGCGGCGACAAAGGCGGGGCGTCGTCACTGGACAGGATCGCGTTCTTTGCGATGCGCCTTGTGGAAACCATGGAGCGCGACGCGGGCCTAACCGACGCCGCCGACCGCGCCGAGCGTATCGGGCGGCTTACGCAAACCGATCCCCAAAACTGGCGCAGTCACGTGACCGCCGATTTTTGGCGATAAAGGTGACCCTGCGCGCGCGGGTGAAACCGGTTTAACGTGAATTTAACGCGCGCGTCCGATACTTCAAGCGGGGTAAAGGGTAAAAATGCGTTCCGTGACATGCGGAACGAAGCGGGCGTTCGGGATCGTTCTTTGGGACAATTTACGAGCGTTTCCGGCCCTGCGCCGCGTCGCGCTCCGCCCGAACCGCGTCCGCGTTTGATTTGGAAAAAGGAATTCTGTGTCGGCGCCCACGAAAAATTCGGTGAAAAACCAGGAAGCAGGGCGCGTGGATCGCTTGGGAGCGGCCCTAGCGGAGCGCGAGCGCGGCAAGGCGCGCGGGCTTGCCGATCCCGCGCGCCTTGCCGCGCTCGCGCGCGTTCCCTTGATGGACACCGCCCCGGAACCCGCCTTCGACCGATTGACGCGGCTCGCGTCGCGCCTGCTCCGCGCGCCGGTCGCGTTGATATCGCTGGTAGATGATCGGCGGCAGTTCTTCAAGTCACAGTACGGCTTGCCGGAAACCGGGGCGAGCGGGCGCGAAACGCCGCTTACCTACTCGTTCTGCCGTTATGTCGCAGAAACCGGCGACGCGCTCGTTGTCCCCAACGCCGCGCTCCATCCTGCCGGTCAAGACAACCGCGCCGTGCCGGATATCGGCGTCGCTGCGTACCTCGGGATGCCGCTGACCACAAGCGACTGCTTTACGCTGGGCGCGCTTTGCGTTATGGATATTACCCCGCGCCCGTGGAGCGTGGACGATGAGAACGCGCTACGCGATCTCGCCGCTGCGGTTGTCACCGAGATCGAGTTGCGGCGCGCCTTGCTTGACTCCGAGGCGCAAACCGTTCTCGCGCGGAAAAAACAAAACGAAGCGGTGGAAACCGCAAAATTCGTGGAGCGTATCGCGAATGCCGCCCCGCTGATTATCTACGTGTATGATTTAGCGGAACAGCGAAACCGCTTTTGCAACCGCGAGATCGCCCGCGTTCTCGGCTACAGCGCAAGCGAGGTGCAGGCGATGGGAAGCGGCGTAATGCCTGCTCTGCTTCATCCCGATGATGGGGCGCGTCACCCCGAACGGACCGCGCGCCTTTTAACGCTTCCCGATGATGCGTTCGATGAGTCGGAGTTTCGGGTGCGTCACGCGTCCGGGGAATGGCGTACGCTCCATACCCGCGTGACGGTTTTCACGCGCGATGAAACTGGCAAGCCCACGCAAATCCTGGGGTTCGCCGAGGATATCACCGAGCGGGTTGCGGAAAGCAAAGCGCTTCGCGAAAGCGAGGCGAAGTTCCGCGCGGTGGTCGAAGGCTTAAGCGAAGGCTTGCTGATAACGGACGGAAACGACGTGATCTTGTACGCCAGCCCGCGTTTGTCACAGATGACCGGCTATACATTGGAGGAGATGCTGGGGCGTCCCGGGTACGAGTTGTTTTTGCCTCCGAGCGAGTGGGACAAGATGCGCGCCCACAATACAGAGCGTATGAGCGGGCAAGCCGCGAACTACGAAACCGAGATTTTACGCAAGGACAGGTCGCGTTTCTGGGCCGAAATTCATGCAACGCCGTTCCGGGATGCGCATACGGGCGAGATTGTCGGTACGCTGTCCACGAACACGGATATTACGCTTCGCAAAGAACAGGACGAGCGTTTGCGCGCGCTCGCGCTCGCGTTGCGCCGGTCCAATCAGTCGCTTCAGGATTTCGCATCGGTCGCCTCGCACGATTTGCAGGAGCCGCTTCGCAAAATCCTGATGTTCGGCGGGCGTTTGGAGGCCAAAGCGGGCGATGCGTTGCCTTCGGACGCCCGCGATTATCTTCACCGGATGCTGTCCGCCTCGAACCGGATGCAGGACCTTTTGAACGATCTGCTCGCCTACTCGCGCGTCACGTCCCGCGCCCAACCGTTCCGTAAGGCCGATTTGGGCGAAATCGCGCAGGCCATTCTCGCCGATATGGAGGGACGGTTGCGCGGGGCGAATGTAACGGTGGAAATGTCCACCGGCATGCCTGTCGTGGACGGCGACCCGCACCAACTGCGCCAACTGCTACAAAATCTGCTGGGCAACGCGATCAAGTTCCGCCGAACCGACGCCGACGCCGCGCCGCCCGTGATCGGCTTGAACGCCCGGGTTGACGAGGAGCGGTGCGTTCTCACGGTTTCCGACAACGGAATCGGCTTCGAGGCGAGCCATGCCGAGCGCATCTTCGAGGTTTTCGAGCGTTTGCACGCCCGCTCGGATTTCGAGGGAACCGGCATGGGCCTCGCGATCTGCCGCCGCATCGCCGAGCGTCACCGGGGAACCATTGTCGCCCAAAGCGCGGGCGAAAACCAGGGAGCCGTTTTCACGGTTACCCTGCCGCTCACGCAAAACGAGAACCCGCGAATACAGTAAGCGTTGCGACAGAAACAAACGCCGACATTGCTCACACTATCCGTCAGGTAAGCAACGCCGGAGTAGTTACGCAATAGTCAGGGGTTCAAGCGTTGCGTTTGGTGTATAAAATCCAACGTATCTCCTGTGGAGTCAATCTCCGCCCTCCACTGTCGCAACAATCGGTCACGCCCCGCCATATAGATTTGATACCCCGCGCACCAGCGGCGGTGTCCCGCCGCGCGGTGGTAGCGGTGCGCTTTGCCCAACTGATCGTTTTGCGCGGCGAAGGCGGTAACCCAGCGAACCGTATCCACTCGCCCCGCATAAGTACGCGTTACAGGAATGGCGTCGGGTTTGACAAATTCGGGATCGTCCGCCGACGCGGGGGACGCCGGTCGGGGAAAGGGCGAGGAAGGGGAAGCGCCTCCCGAACCGAAGCCCAATCGTCGCGCGGCGGCAAGCGTTTTGTCACCCACCATGCCCAAGCCTTGAAGACCCTGTCGCCGCTGAAACGCGATGGTCGCTTTCAACGTGCGGTCGCTGAAATTCCCCAG
Source organism: uncultured Armatimonadaceae bacterium (assembly GCA_964252165.1). Lineage (GTDB taxonomy): Bacteria > Armatimonadota > Armatimonadia > Armatimonadales > Armatimonadaceae > CAXUMS01. Next base: position 13,859 of record CAXUMS010000039.1, on the reverse strand, counting down.
GGCGGGCGGATTCATCAGGCCTTGCCCGATTAGAAAAACCTGCCACCGCCGAACATCCTCGCCGGTCATCCCTTTGCTCAAAGGGCGCGCGTTCGCCGTCGCGACGCACAAAAAACAAACCAACAAAAACAAGCAAAACTTTTTCACTTCAAACTCCTTGTTCCCGTCATCCGGTCTGCAGGCTGTGGGGGTAGCGCGCTCGCTTGCGTCACCCCCTGAAGCGGCGTTAAGCGTTTTCTTTTTTCGACCCGAGCCAGGCTCCCAAAGCCACGATGCCTATCAGAAAGCCCCATATCGCCGAGTTGTCTGCGGGGGAAGCGGGACGCTCTTGGCGGTAGCGGTGAACCGTCTCACGGGATGAGGGGGAAGCGTAGGACGGTCGGTTGGCGTTATAGGGGGGTTGACTGACGGCGTGAAAGCGCGCTAGAGCCTCCACTCGCTCCTGCTCCGCACGCTGCGCCTCCAATCGGCGCTTGGCGGCCTCCGCTTCCAGCTCCATCCGGTCGCCGTCGCGCTTAATTGCGGACGGGCCATAGTCACCGTCTTGGGCATGGGCGGCGGTTGCGCCGCCGCAGAAGGCGAGTAAAACAAGACCCGAAATGAGGCGAATGCGAAGCGATGTGCGGGGCGACATAGGGGAAAAAGTAGAAAGATTCATGGCGCGGCTCCTAGCGGGATTGGTATGTCGGGATGGTTCCGAAACGTCGGGAAGCGGGTTCGTCCCCGGCGCAATGGTGTCACGGGTTTGGACGAGCCGCGCGGGGTTCAGCCACCGCGCGGCTTGTCGTTTTTGGTTTCTACAACACTTCGCGGCGCTTGATGTTTGCGGCCTTGATGCGAACCACGCCCTTGCGGGTTTGGATGATGAAGTCGCCGCCGTCCACGTCGACAATGGAACCCACGACGCTGGGGCCTTTTTTCAGCTCGAACAAGAACCGCGTGGCGGGTTTTCGGGGGGGCGCGGGCGCTTCTTCGGGTTGCGGCGCGGGCGCAAGGTAGCGCGGCGCGACTTCTTCCCCGCCCCGTGCATAGTTGACGGCGGGGCGCGCGGCGGCGCGGGCGTCGAACGGCGACGCGGGCGCGTACGATTGTTGCGGCTGCTGCGGCGCGGTCGGGTACGGCACGAGTTGCGGGGCGGGCGCGACAAGCAGGGTTTTGGTGGCGAGCGGCGTTCGGATCGCAGTGTCCTGGGCGACGATCATCGTGAACTCCTTGCCCTCGTCCACGGTCACATCACGACCGTTGATGAACACGGCGAACGGCGTGACCAGGATTGCGGCCCCCAGAACGCCGTTCTGGTTGTTTTTACCGGCGACGCCGACACTGTCGCCGCGCAACGGAATTTTTGTTCCGTCCGGCAAGCGAACATAGTCGCACGTGAAGCCGAGCTTGCCGCCTTTGCCCAGCATTCCACGCCGCTTGGACTCGGTGACCGTTCCGTAGGCGGGCGTTCCCGCCGTGATCAGCAGGGCGCGTTCGGCGCTGTACACGTCCTGCGCCACCGCGAAGACGACTTCCGCGTTCTTTTTGGTTTCGCCGGATTTCAGCCTTTGCTTCAAAATCAACTTTACCTCGGTGCGCTCCGGGACAACCACGGGGGCGGGAGCTACCGGAGCCGCCCCGACGGGGTTGCTGTACACAAGCGGCGGGTTCGGCGCGTATTCTTGCGCTAAGCACGGGGCCGCTGTCAGAGTCGCGGCGGAGAAAACGCTGACGAAAGCCGCTGTGGCGAAAATGGCGCGGCGCGAGGAAGAAAGTCCGCTGGTTCCCAAAATCATGCGTTGCATCGTTCAAACCCTTTCGTTTCCGAGGTTGCGGTTCGGCATTGTCGCCGATGTGTTCGATGTGTTTATTGTCCGCCGCTTCCCGGTAAATCTCCGCGATGTTTGTCACAACCGGAATGCGATTCGTCGCAAGGATTTTTTGTGACTTTCATCACAATTTTTGTGTGATCTGTGTTATATTTGCTGTATGGTCGCTACCGGAACCACGGAAGAACTGCTGCAAAAAGCCACTATATTCGGCCTTCTGGACAGCGCCGCGCTGCAGGAGTTAGCGGCCTACTGTCGGCGGCGAACGTACAAAGCGAATACCGACATTTTTCATGAAGGCGACACCTCGCAAACCTTGTTCATCATCGTGGCCGGGTACGTGAACATCCAGCAAACCAAAGGTTGGGAAACCGTGCATATCGCGCGGCGCGGGCCAGGTGAGGTGATTGGGGAACTGGCGGTTTTGGATGAGCGACCGCGCTCCGCCGACGCCGTCACGGACACCGAATGCCAATTGCTGATGTTGGACCGCGTTGATATCAAACGTTTTGTTTTTGACCACCCGGAGATGGCGTGGCAATTGATCAAAACGCTTTCGTCGCGCCTTCGCGAAGCGTCAAGCCGGCTGGTTCAAACCGAAACCGCAGACGCTTTAGGCAAGATCGCGGATGCGTTGCTCGCCGCGATTCAGGAAGACGGCGTCGCCGATGAAAACGGTCTCGTTTTTCTGCCCCGTTTTTCCGATGAAAAAATCGCACAACGAACCGGCCTTACGCGCGAAACGGTGAACCGTCGTATTGCAAGTTTGCGGAAAACCGGGGTAATGCGCCGGGAAGGGCGTACGCTGGTGATTGTGGACCGGGATAAATTACTGCGGCTTGCGCATAAGTAAGCGCCTGCGCCGCCTCAAGCCGCGTCAAAGGAAACCGTTGTTTTGACAAACGTTCTGTCAGGGGTCCTTTTCCTGGATATCGTTCGCTACTCGCGCATGACCGAGGAAAAGCAGGCTCAAGCCTTGCGCCGCCTGGATCGTGTTATCGCGTCAGCCGAGGCGGTTTCCGCCGCCCTTGCGCAAGGCCGGGTTCGCATTCATCCGCGCGGCGACGGCAAACTGCTCATCTTTTCTGAGGGCGCGCTTCCCGCGCTTCACGCCGCGGCGCAAATCAGCGACGCTTTGCGACGCGACCAACCTTTCGATTTGCGGATGGGAATCCACTACGGCTCTGTTCGTTTGCTCGATCCTGATTTGCCTGATTCCGAGGTGGTGGGCGAGGGGGTGGACACGGCTCGTCGCGTGATGGATGCAGGGGACGAAAGACATATCCTGCTGTCAGCGTCGGCGGCGGCTGTCGCCCACGGTTGCGCGGAGTGGCGCTACCTGGTTCATAGCCGGGGCAGTTGCCGCGTCAAGCATGGCGTGGTGATGCAGATTTTCTCACTTCACGGCTTGTATGGCAATCGCCGCTTGATCGGAAATGAGGTCACGCCACGGCAAGTGTTCTGGTTCCGACAAGACGAGAAAATGGCGGCAGGCGTTTCTCCCCTACCTCATCGCTATGTATGGATCGCTTTTGCGGTCCTCGGCGTAACGGCTTTGTTAGCCGGATTCGGCGCGTTCTCACAAGGCGCAAGCACGTTCGCGTCAGTATCCTCTTCCTTTGCGGTTAAAAAAGCGGGGCGGCTGGAACAACGAAAAACGGCGAAGCCAGCGGCGGCGGCGGCGCGCAACAAGGGCGCGCGTCAAGGCCGACGAATCGGCAGGGTCGCCGCAACACAGTATGTGATGGCGCCTGACTTTGTACAACAAGATATCGCCGCAGTTCGACAAGCCGCGCAATTAAAAGGGCTGAGACTGGAGGTGAAGCAAGTTCCCAACGCCCTTTACGCCAAAGGGATTGTCTGCGGGCAAAGACCGCGCGAGGGAAAATGGCCTTTAAATAAGCCAATCACGGTTTATATTTCCAATGGGGACGAAGCGCCGGAGGCGCCCGTGGTTCTTGCTGAAGATCAGGCGGATTTGGAGGAACCCCTCGCGCCGGAAAACGACGGGGCGGAGTCCGCGCCCCGGCAAAAAGAGAACGGCGACACCGCCCCGCCCGCCGAATCCGATCCCGCACGGGACGAATCCACGGTAAATACGGGCGGTACAGGGTAACAGCGACGGCAAAAAAAGTCGCCGCCGTATCGCCGAGCGGCGCCGGGAACGAATGGTCACCTAAAGCCCTAACGAAAATCCAAGGAGCCTTTCACTTCCGCCAAAACTCTGCGGAGCGCGGTTGCGTACTGCGGCAGGGCGATCTCGGGCGCGGCGATCTCGGGTTTCCAGCGCGTTTCCCACTCGACCGAAACGGGACCGGCGTAGCCGTGCGCGCGGAGCAGGGCGAGCATAGCGGGGATGGGAATGTCGCCGCTCCCCATCAGCGTGTACGAATCCGGCGGCAAGCCGTCCTTGACATGAACATACGCGAGAGTGGGCGCAAGAGCGCGCAGGGTACCTTCGGGCGCTTCGCCCTGACGAAACGGATGGTGCAAGTCCCACAGTGAGCGCGCGGCGGGATGGTCGGTTAAGGCGAGCAGTTCGGCGACATGCACGCCGGTGGAAAAATCATCGTGGGTTTCCAGCACGATCTGAACGCCCGCGTCCTGGGCCGCGTCCGCGAAAACCCGTAAATTCTCAGCGAAGCGCGGCGAGGCGTCCGCTCGCGTTTCGCCGTCCGCCGCCGCCCCGCCGAACACGCGCACAAACGGGCAATCGAGCGCGCGCGCTATCTCTACATGGCTCTTGACATGGTCCGTATTGCCCTTTGCGACCACGCCCGACGACGACACGCACGCCGACTTAAGGCCCGCCTCGTCCAAACGTCGCCGCGTTTCGGCCAAATTGCCGACTAAAAATGGCTCGGCCTGCGTCAAGTCCACATCGGCGAGGTAGCCGCGCCATTCCAAAGCGTCGTAGCCGTAGTCGAGCGCGGCGTGGATAATCCGGTCCAAGTCCCAGGCGGGACAACCCAGCGTGGAAAAAGCGAGTTGGTTCATGCGGTTAAGTTCGCCGTGCGCGCGGATTTCCCTTGACGACGGGAAGAAAAGGATGAAGGATGAAGGATGAAGGATGAAAAGGGGGAAAGGAGAGGCCCCCTAACCCCCAATAAGGGGGGGACCAGAACCTGTCGCCAAAGATCAACCATGAGGCCGGAAGGTGAAGGCGTCGCCGCAGGGCTTTTCTTGTCCCCCCCTTATTGGGGGTTAGGGGGCCTCTCCTTTCCCCCTTTTCATCCTTCATCCTTCATCCTTTTCTTCCCCTTCCCCGAGCGCGGCGCGGACGAAGAATGGGGCGGCGATTTCCGCCGACGACAGCACGGCGTACGAGCGCGAAACGGCGTGGATACGGCGGGCGAGGTCCGGGTCGAAACAGCGCAGGATTAGGCGCGGCGCTTCACCGTCGCCGGTTTGCGCCTTGTCGCCGCGCAGGGTTTGCGCGATCAGGGCGATCTCCAGATTGGTCGCATCCGATGCGGTTACCGCGATCAGGGCGCGGGCGCGGGGCAGGCCCGCGCGGAGTAGGGTATCCGGCAAGGTCGCATCGCCGATAATCAGCGCGGCGGCGGGCGGTAGCCCGCGCCCGTCGCGGCTTCGGTCCCGGTCGCGGTCCACGGCGACAATGCGGCGAAACCCGCGCGACGCAAGCGCTTGCGCGACCTCGACGCCCACGCCGCCCAGCCCGCACACGATGATATGCCCGCGCATCCGCCCCGCCCGCCGCTCGGCGTGCAACGTTTCCGCCGCGCCGGACGCGAAAAAACTCGTCAGGTACGACGATAACAGCGCGATAAGAACCACGCCCGCGAACATCAAGCCCGCCCCGAACAACTTGACGCCGCCCGCCGCGTCGCGCAGATTGTAATCGCCGAAGCCGGTCGTGGTAATAATGGTGGCGGCAAAATAGGCGGCATCGGTCCACGACAAGCCCAGCGTTTGCCGAAACACCGCGACGCCCCCCAAAAACAAAGCCGCCAAAAACAACGCGACAACGCCAAGCGAATCAGTCGCTTTGTTGCGGCGACGCCCCAGCCACTGTTTCAGCGGCAAGCGAACGTGGCGCAAGCGACCGATGGGCGCGGGCGCGACGCTCGCGCTTTGCTGGCTTTCCCGCCCTTCCGCCAAAGCGGCGTCGGCGAACGCGGGCGCGGCGAGAAGCGGCGGCGATAAAACCGCGCCAATACCGAAATCGGCTTCGAGGCGCGGGGCGAGCCGGTCCGCATTGTCGCTGTCCAGGCGCATCACGACCCGAACCTGGGGGGCGTCGCGGCGAATATCGAGGGCCGCTTCCAAATTCGCCGTGTCATCGGCGGCGGCGAGTATGACCGCGTGGGCCGCGCCGACACCCGCCCGTTCGCGCGCCTCCGGCAACGTGAAATCCCCAAACTCCACCCGCGCCCCCGCCTCCCGGGCGCGACGCACCCGATCCGGACGCGTTTTCTCGTCGGACAGCGCGACCACATCCACACCCTCCGCGCGCAACAACTCCGCCACCCGAACGCCGAAGCGCCCCAGCCCGCACACCACCACCACGCCGCTCTCCGAATTCAACGCCATACCCCCACGGTAAACCCGCTACGGTCTTTGTGTCAAGTTTGCTGTGTTGGCGGGGGCGTCTACTTGGCGTTTGACTAAATCGCTCATGCCGCGCGGCACCCCTTCAGGCCAGGGGCGGCCCCAACCTAACGTTGGATCGATCATTTCAGAAAACGCAAAGTGGCTCAGTTTTACGCGACATCGCGTAAAACTGAGCCACTTTGCGTTTACCAAATGCCCGGTCCAGCGTGTGGCTGGTCCTCCACGGTCACACTTGTGTGACACCCCCGTACGATTGTCGAACCCGGCACAGCGTAAGATTGGACCTCCACGGTCACACTTGTGTGACACCCCCTGGAAGAGGGAGCCGCGCAGCTTGAGCGATTTAGTCAAACGCCAAGTAGACGCCCCCGCCAACACAACACAGCAAACGGAAGCGTAGCGTTACGGCGGTGGTAGGTAGAGGTCGGTGATAACGGGGCAGTGGTCGGAGCCGCGGTCGTTGCCGACGCGCACGGCTTCGGTTTGGAAATAGCGGTTGGGCATCACGCAGTCTATACGGACATAGGGGCGGTACGCTTTGGTGGTTGCGCCGTACGTGTAGCCGTAGCCGGTTCCGGCGGCCTCAAACGCATCATATAGGCCCGCGCTTTTGAACGTTCGCTTGACCAGCGACGATGGCGGCGCGTTCAGGTCGCCGGTCAGCAAAGCGGGTCCGGGCGGAGCGGTTTTGATCGCGGTTGCGAGAAGGCGCGCCTCGATTTGGCGGTCGCTCAGGTTCTGCTTCAAATACGCGATATTGCGCGAGCGCACCGACACCAGGCCGTAGCGGGCGGATAAAAGGTGCGTATTGTAAACCGTGATGGGCGGGCCGCCCCGAGGCGGCGTCAAGGTTGCGCGGACCGCATGGTGGTTCGAGTTGGGGAACGAAATATCAATCGATGTGAGCGGCGAGAGTTTCCAGCGGCTCGCAACAATATACTGCCCGCTTTGGCGCACGGTCCAGCCCCGGCGGGGTGATAGGGCGTCCGCGACCACGCCGCCGATACCGCCGTCCGCGTCTTGGAATTGAACCAAGTCCGGGTTCGCGCTTGTGATTGCGCTTGCGATGGCGTTGGCGTCGCGGCGGCTCCACTTGATGTTGTACGTCAAAACCCGTAGTCGGATCGCGCCGGATTGCGGCCCGCGCGCAGGCAGGTTCGCGCGCAATCCCATCAGCGGCCCTACCGCCCAAAGCGAAACCAAGGCGATAACGATGGGTTGCGTCCGCCGGATCAACCGGGTTCGCGCGAGTAGCAAGGCGAGCGGGAGGGGAAAAGCGGCAAGAACGGCCCATGGCCAGCGCGGCAGATACAAAAGAAATCCGGTCAGCCACCAACGCTCCGGCCCGGCGAAATCGAGCGCGGCGATTGCGAGAGCGGGAACGAGGCACAGAATGTTCGCTATGGTGACGAGACCGACCAGAACGCGAACCGCACGGGACGCGGCCCGGCGCGGCTCCGTCACGGCTTCCGGCGTAGTTTTCGGCGTTGCTGACGTCGCTCCTGGTTGCGCGGGGGAGTTGCGGCGGCACTCGGCGCAAATATAATCGCCCCCGTCGCGAGGCGACAAAAGCGTACGATGGGTGCGGCGGCAATGGGAACAAACGACAAGCATAGGAACTAATATCAGTATACAACGGGCGCGGGGGCTACCATTCTTTTCGCGCCCCGCATCATGAACGCCTGCAGCATTTGGGTAGGCGGTTAAGGAGCAATCTTCTTTGCGGGGTACACCCAAAAGCGTGAAGTACACGTTTACGATTGCGGGACCTACGATTGCGGGACCTGCGGGCGCGGATGGCGACAGCCACGCGGCGCGGCGCGAAAAACTGATTTTGGAGTCGCGGGCGGGCGAGTCTGACCGGCATATCGCGCTGAAAGCGCTCGCGTACGTTTTGTTTCGTGACCGCACGGGCGGCCTGCCGCTCCGGGTCGAGCAGGGCGTGGGACAGCGACACAAGCCGGATTTGGTCGCGACCGAACCCGACCTGCCCCACCCGGTTCGCCTGTGGATTGACTGCGGCGCAATCGAGCCACGACGCCTTGCGTGTATAATCGCCGCCAACCCCGCCGCCCGGATCGTTGTGGTCAAGCCAACCCGCGCCGAGGCCGCAGGTTACGCTCGCGCCTTTCTTCCGCACACGCCCCGCGAAAGCCACACCCAAACCAAACACGGCGCGTCCGCATTCGAGGCTTCCGCGGGGTCCGCGCCGCTCGTGTTCGGCTTCGACGACGCGTTTTTCGACGCGGTTCGTCAATCGCTTCGGAGCCGCAACGACTGGCGCGTTCGCGCTTTACCCGATTTTGCGGGCGGCGTGTCGCCCGCCCATGGCTTTGCGCTTCAAATCAACGACGAACCCGAGCGCGAAACCGCGCTTCACCGTTTCCCGCTCGCCTCTGGGAAAGAAAAGACCTGAGATGTGAGACCTGAGACTTGGAAGGCTCCCCAAACCCCAAATCCCTAACCTCCCAACGAGGGGGTTCAGGGGCTTCGTAGGCTCCTTCTAACCCGTTAACCAGAAGCCCCGTTCCGTTTTCTTTCTCCGCAAAAATACGGTTTTTCACCGATATTAACAGGCGGAAGCGGTTTTTCGCCCCTTTATTCGGAAAGGGGGCGCGCTTTGGCATGGCTCCTGCTAAGTGAGGCTATCGGGAAGACCGCGTCAAATCTTGCCACGACGCCCGCTTCGGCGTTGCACTACACCACTTGACGTAAGAGGGAATGTTTCACCAATGACTATCGGGGAAAGTGGAAAGGCGGCCCTGTTTAGCGGCGTCGCCGTGGTCGCGGTCCTATTCGTGTCCGCAATCCCCGCCGCCGCGCAGGGGCCGCTCAACTTCGCCTTTACCGGTTCCAACCGGGCGACGTTCGGATCACCGCAACAAATCGAAAACTACGCCAATGGCGCGCCGCTTGGGCAAAGCGGCGTTGATCTGCTGACGTTCACGGCGGCGGCGAGCGGAGGCGTGTTAGGCACCGACACGGCCTCAAAAGGAAACAGCGGGTTAGGCGTGGGCGCCAATACGCTGATCAACGGCACGGAGATTCTCAGTATCAAGAAAGGAACCGCAAGTTCGCTTTCGTTCCTTACCTTCCGGGACGGCGGTCTTGTGCTGACAACCGGGGCGAGCGCGAGCGATCAGTTCCGCGTCGAGGGCTTCAGCAACGGCGTTTCGGTCGGTTCGGCGACGGGGACGGTAGGGTCGTTTACCAACAGCGCTTTCGCCATCAACTTCGGCGCCCAGTTTGACGAAATTCAACTGTCGGCGCTGAACGGCATGGGCAGTTTCGGCGTTCAGCGCGGCAGTTTCAACGCCACGCCGGTCCCGGAGCCGGGCGCGATGGCGTTCGGGGCGGTGAGCGGTCTCGGTTTGACGGGCCTTGTCGTGCGCGGTCGTCGCCGAAGCAAAGCGGCGTTGTTAGCGAGCGCGTAGCGGACAAGACGAACAAATAGGCGTCGCCGCTATCGGTGACACGTCATCAGGGGATCCTTGATGTGGGGCGGGATTGAACAAATCCCGCCCTTTTTTCGTCACGCTACCACGCGACCGGGCCGTCTTCGTCGAAGTAGCCGCCGGTCGGGCCATCGGGGGGCAGGGTGGCGAGGCGGACAGCCTCGGTCGCGCCCTGGGCGACCGTGCGCGGGCCGCTGTGCTGGTTCAAGTCGGTCGCCACATAGCCCGGATCGGCGGCGTTCACCTTGATCGGGGTGTCCGCGAGTTCCGATGCGAGAACCACGGTTATCATATTCACGGCGGCCTTCGACGAGTTGTACGCGAGCGGCTTGACCCCGGCGAACGCCCACGAGGGGTCGCTGTTCTGGGTGAGCGATCCCAGCCCGCTGGACAGGTTTACGATCCGGCCTGAGGGGGATTTTCGCAGAAGCGGAAGCAGGGCGCGCGTGACGGCGAACAAGCCGAACACATTGGTGTCGTACGTTCGGCGCAGCGTTTCCAGCGTGGTCTGCGACGGCGGCGTGGTGTCGAGCGCGATTCCCGCGTTGTTTACGAGAATGTCGAGCCGCCCGTAGTCGGCTTCGATCTTCGATGCGGCGGCATCAATGGACGCTTCATCGGTTATGTCTATCAGAATGGCAAACGCGTTCGCGCCGTCCGCGCGCAGTTCGCTCGCCGCCTGCTCGCCGCGCTCCGCATCCCTCGCCCCGATTAAGACAGTGATCCCGGACGCGCCGAGTTGTCGCGCGATTTCCTTGCCGATTCCCTTGTTCGCGCCGGTGATAAGGGCGATTTTGCCCGTGGCGTCGTTGTCGCCGCCGGTAATGTCGCTGTTTGCCATTTCTAAGAAGTCCTTACAGTTTTCGCCTTGCTTGGTTGCAGGGATTATATCCGAGGTACATCGGCAAGCGCGCATGCGTTCCAATGGAAAACGACGCTTGCAGGGAACAAACGAGGATAAAAAGGCGAACAAGGCCCCCAACCCACGTGGGTTAGAGGTTGTGGAACGCGGGTTAAAACCCACGTGTGGGGGCGCTTCGCGCCGGGCGTCCTACCGGACGCAGAAAGGGAAGTCCGCGGGCCGTTTTCGTTTGGTCGTTGGTCGGTTCCCGCGTCCGGTAGGACGCCCGGCGCGAAGCGCCTCCACACGTGGGTTTTAACCCGCGTCCGCAATTTACGCGGCGGGGCTGTTACTTGCCGCCGATGCCGGGCGGCGGCGCTTGCGGACGATCAAGCCCAGCGTTCCCATGCCGAACACGGCTCCGAACGCGACCGCTGACGGCTCCGGGACCGGGTCCGCCACGGACGCGGTTCGGAACCGAAAGTCGTCAAAGGAAAAAGCGTCTCCGAATTCCCCGTTCTGTGGCGCGAGCGTGAATGTCAGCGACGTGAAACTGCCGCCGCCGGTCACGCCGAAGAAACCGTTGCCGCCCTGAGCATCGCCAACCAGATTGGTCAGGTTGAACGAGCGCACCGCGCCATCGTTGTACGTCAGGTTCAAGGAACCCGTACTGTTGCCCAAACCGCTGATAAACGTCCCGAAGGAGTTTACCGGGCTTGCAAACGTGACCGTGACCGAGCGCGGCGCGCCAAAATTAGCGGCTGACGAATTAAGGCGAACGTTGCCGCCTGGCGTGGTGTTGAAGCCGTTCGCGGCCCCCTGATCAGTGGAATCTAGGGGCGGAAAAGTCGTACTCTGGTTGGTGAAGGTGAAGGTCGCGCCGCCGCTTGCGACGGTGAAGTTGGCGCCGCCGTTGTTGGTCTGGGTCGCCGTACCAGGCTCGAAGTTCAGAAGCGTGGTTCCCGGAGCGGCGGCGTTGAAGACCGACGACATCGCCGCGCTGTTGGGGCTTTGGGCAAGGTTGTTTGCGCCGGGGTCTTTGCCGGAGAAAACAGTCTGCGCGTGCGCGGCGGGAAGCGCAAAGGCGGTGATGGCGAGAGCGGCGACGAGCGTCGTGGCGAAACGAGGGAAGGAATGCATGAGGCGGAGAAAACTCGCTTTCAACCTACCTGATCTGCTTGTAATTTGCGCACGGACAGCGCACAAAGAACGGCGGGACGGCTACACAGTAACACCAAAACGTCCTTCATGTCAGTTTCTAACTGCTATAAATACCGGTTCTGCGTGTTATGTTACGTTTTTCGAGCGTTTTTTTACACCAACCCCTGGCGGGCGGCGAGAAGCGCGGCCTCGGCGCGCGTATTCACCTCCAACTTGGCGAAGATATTGGAAATGTGGTTTTTCACGGTTTTCTCGCTGATGAAAAGCGTGTCCGCGATTTCCCGGTTACGCTTGCCCTTGCCTACCTCGGCGAGAACGCCGCGCTCCCGATCGGTCAGGTCGGCGAAAACCGCATTGTCGGCGGCCTTTTGCACGGATAATCTTCCGAACTCGCCCAGCACGCGCGCCACCAGCGACGGATGCAACAGGGCCTCGCCCCGGCCCACCGCGCGCACAGCGGCGAGCGTTTCCTCGGGCGGCGAATCTTTCAGCACATAGCCCCGCGCGCCCGCCTTGATCGCCGCGAAGACCCGGTCATCGTCGTTGTAGATCGTCAGGATCACCACGCCCACATCGGGCATCTCGCGCCGCAGGGTTTCGGTCACGCCGATCCCGCTGATCTGCGGCATTCCGATATCGGTGAGGAGAACATCGGGCTTTTGATGCCGCACGACCGCAAGGGCTTTCGCGCCGTCGGACGCGGTCCCGACCACGTCAATATCGTCTTCGAGCGCGAGAAACCGGGCGAGCATCTCGCGCGTCATCGTTTCATCCTCGGCGATCACCAGCCGAATGCGGCGCGGGGAAGGCGCAATGATGGCGGCGTCAACGTCAGCGGCGTCAATATGAGTAGTAGCCTCGTTGGTCATGCCGTCATCGTACCCGGGAGGCGATACAGATTTTTAACCGAAGGCGCAAAGGACACAAAGAGGAAAGGGCGTTTTACGGAAGGGAGAAGCCGAGTCCGTGCCAGCAGAACGCCCGGTCGCGCGATAAAAGCGCGGCGGGGCGTTGGCGAGCGGGGCGGGGAAGCGTTACGCGGCGGGGTTATTCGCCGCCAACAACCGGGCGGCGACGCTTGCGGACGATCAGGCCCAGCGTCCCCATTCCGAACACGGTTCCGAACGCGACCGCTGACGGCTCTGGGACCGGGTCCGCCACGGACGCGGTTCGGAACCGGAAGTCGTCAAAGGCGAAAGCGTCACTGGCATTCCCGTCCTGCGGCGCGAGCGTGAACGTCAGCGACGTGAAACTACCGCCGCCCGTCACGCCGAAGAAGCCGTTGCCACCGGTCGCATTACCTACCTAATTGGTCAGGTTGAATGAGCGCGCCATACCGTCGTTGTAGGTCAGGTTCAACGAGCCGCTACTGCTACCCAAACCGCTAATGTACGTCCCAAAAGAGTTTACCGGACTTGCGAACGTTACCGTGACCGTGCGCGTCGCGTTATAAAGTAGTGACCGTCGAAGAAAGACGGACGTTGCCGCCCGGCGTGGTGTTGAAGCCGACCGAAGCGCCTGCATCACTCGCAGAATCAAGGGGCGGAAAACTCGTACTTTGGTTGGTAAAGGTGAAGGTCGCGCCGCCGCTTACGACGGTGTAGTTGTTGTTGCCGTTGTTGGTCTGGGTCGCCGTGCCGCTCTCGAAGGTCAGGAGTGTGGTTCCCGGTACGGCGGCGTTGAAAGCCGCCGACGCCGCAACGCTGTTGGGGCTTTGGGCAAGGTTATTTGCACCGGGGTCTTTGGCGGAAAAAACGGTTTGCGCGTGCGCGGCGGGGAGCGCAAACGCGGTGACGACGAGAGTGGTGACGGCGAGCGGCGTGGCGAAACGAGAAAAGGAATACATGAGACGGAAAAACTCGCTTTCTACCCACTGGACCGGCTGCAAGCGGCGCGCGGACAGCGCACAAGAACAGCGGGACGGCTACACAGTAACACCAAAACGCCTTTTATGTCAACGCAAAACGCGGGTTGTACAACGCGGGTTGTAGGACGCGGGTTAAAACCCACGTCTGT
>CAXUMS010000038.1:0-31445 GCA_964252165.1 uncultured Armatimonadaceae bacterium | reverse complement strand
ATTTAGTCTCACGACAACGCAGACGCAAACGACAACACAACACCGCGTCAGGTGAGACGGGCGCGGAGTTTGCCGGACAGGTAGTCTACGAGGCCGACGGTTGCGATGATGCAGATCACGATGGCGCCGACGGCGGGCCAGTTGCCGCCGCTCTGGTTGAGGATCAGGGGTTGCCCGATACCGCCCGCGCCCACGATACCTAAGATCGTCGCCGCGCGGACGTTCAGGTCGAATCGGTACAGGGTGAAGGAAAGGAAGTCCGGGAGAACTTCCGGGACCACGCCCAGGCGGAATGCCTGGAATGGGGTCGCGCCCCCGGCGAGCAGGGCTTCACGCGCGCCTTTGTCCGTGGTTTCGATGCGTTCGGCGTAGAGTTTGCCCATCATACCGATAGAATGGATACCGACCGCGAGAACGCCCGCGAACGGGCCGGGGCCTAAAGCCCGGACGAACATCAAGGCGAGAACGATGTCGGGGAACGCGCGGATGAGGTTTAGGATGGTTTTGCCGACATAGGGGAGCGCGGCGAGGCGGGTCAGGTTGCGAGCGGCGAGCGCGCCGAACGGAAGCGCGAGAACGGCGGCGATAAAGGTTCCCAATGCGGAAATTTGAATGCTTTGACGCAGGCCAGTGATGATAGACTCGCGGACGGGGAAAAGTCCGGCGGGCCGAACATAGCCGCGATAATCGCCTGCGCCTGCGGAAGCCGTTTCACGACCCGCGCCGGGTCTACGCTGATACCTTTTGCGACCCAAATAACGGCGATGACCGCAACGACGGAGTAGATGAGCGTTGCGGCAGGCTTGGAGCGAGCGCGGCGGGCGGCGGCGGTTGCGTCGGTTTGGGCGGACACGGTCATACCAGTTTGCTCCGCAAATAGGTAGATAAAGTGTCAATTACCAGTACCGTGACGAAAATCAGGCTGATAAACAAACTGACGCGCCCGTATTGAAAAAAGGTCAACGACGTTTTCAAAAGGTTGCCGATACCGCCCGCGCCAACGAGACCTAACACGACCGAAGCACGAACGTTTATCTCGAAGGCGTACAGGGCGTAGGCGGTATAGTCCGGCGCGATTTGCGGAAACACGCTGAAGCGGGCTTGCTGAAAGCGGGTTCCGCCCGCCGCTTCGACCGCCTCTTTCGGCCCGGCATCCACGGTTTCGATCGTGTCGCCCAGAAGTTTAGCGACAATACCGAACGTAAAGATCGTGAGCGCGACCACGCCCGGAAACGCGCCGATGCCGAACGCGGCGACCAGAAGTACGCCCCAGATGATTTCCGGCACGGTTCGCATGAAGTTGAGGAACGCGCGGCCCACGGCGTACACGGGCGGGGACGCAAGGTTCCGGGTCGCAAGAAGCATGAACGGAAGCGCGAGGGCGGAGCCGTAGACGCTCGCGAGAAACGACATACGAAGCGTTTCCAAGAGCGCACCCGACAGCGTTGGCAGATAGTCCCACGGCCACGGCTTGGCCTGGGACGGGAGCAGGCGCGCAAAGTACAACTGTATTTGCGGCAGGCCCTTGACGAGTTCGCCGATGCTGAAGCCGGTTCCCAGCGCGGACCAGTACAAAAAGGCGAACACGATAGCCGTGATAAGCCAACCGCGCCACGGAACCGGCGGGCGGGCGGGGAGCATGGGAGAGGCGGGCAGGTTAGCGACCGACAACGGATCGCGCCTTTTCGTGGGCTTCCGGCGCGACCAACGCCGGGGTAGGGCGGTCGCTTGCGCTCGCGGCGGTTGGCGCGGTGGCATCTTCATCGAGCGCGCCGCGCAGATCGTCGGGGCGGATACGGCGGTTGTAGATGCGCTCGAACGTTTCCTCGGTCATGCCGGTTGCGGGGCCATCGAAAACCACCTCGCCCGCGCGAAGTCCGACCACGCGATCCGCGTATTCCTGCGCCATATCAATAAAGTGCAAGTTGACCAGCGTGAGCAAATTCTCCTCGCGGGATAACCGTTTCAAATCGCGCATGACCTGATGGGCGGTGGGCGGGTCCAAACTCGCGACAGGTTCATCGGCGAGCAGAATGGTGGGCCTTTGGGCGAGGGCGCGGGCGATCGCGACGCGTTGCTGCTGACCGCCGGATAGCGTGTCCGCGCGCTGATACGCTTTCTCCGGGATGCCGACGCGCCCCAGACAATCCAGCGCAAGTTTGGTTTCGGACGGCGCGGCGAGGCCCGTCAGCGAGCGCCAGAACGGGGTTTCCGCGAGCCGCCCGTTTAGCACGTTGCGAAGAACCGACGAGCGGCGCACCAGATTGTGGCTTTGAAAGATCATACCGATGCGGGCGCGCGCGCGGCGCAAGGCGGCGTCGCCTATATGGGTGATGTCCTCGCCGTTGACGACCACGCGGCCCTCGGTCGGGTCTACCAAACGGTTGACGCACCGGATCAGCGTGGATTTTCCCGCGCCGGACAAACCGACAATCACGACGAACTCGCCGGGCCGGAACGACAGCGACACGTTGCGGAGGGCGCGGTGTCCGTTCGGGAACTGCTTGGTCACGTTCTCGAATGTGACGATGGGCGCGCTCATATCAGTTTGATTCGTCATAGAAGAAGGCTTGTCGGGCGCGGGCGTATTACGGCTTGGCGGTCGCGACGGGGGACGGCGACGCGCTTGCGGCGGCGGCGGGGGACGCGGCGGGGGCTTTGGGCTTGTCTATATACGAAAGGTCAACGCCCATAGACTTCGCGGTTTTCCGCACCACATCGTAGTCCTCGCTTTTGGCCTCCGCGAGACCGTCGATCTCGTACGTGTCCAACAGCGTTTTCTTCCCTTCGGGCGTCGCGGCGTATTTGAGCATCGCCTGTTTGATCTTCTCGGCGAGTTCCGGGTCTAAATCCTTGCGGACGCTGAACGTGTCGTTCGGGATCTCGTCGGTTTTTCCGATGATAACCACTTTTTGCTTGACATCCGGCAACACCTTTTCGACTTTGGTGCGCGCATCGTCGTACACGCTCGCCACATCGGCGTCGCCGTTGTAGACGGCGCGGATGGCGTTGTCATGGCTTCCCGAGAAAACCGTGTTGCTGAAAAACGTGTCCGGGTCCAGGTTTTTGTTTTTCAGGTACGCGGCGGGGAACAGGTAGCCGGACGCGGAGGCGGCGTCCACCCAAGCCATGCGCTTGCCCTTCGCGTCTTCAATGCTTTTGATGCCGCTGTCGGCGCGCGTGATGAAGATGGCGTGGTACGTGAGCGCGCCGTGCCGGGACGATTTAAGTAAGACTTTGGTCCCGTTCTGGTCTTCGGCGAGAACGAACGCGAGCGGGGCGAGCGCGCCAATATCCACTTTGCCGCTTCCCATCGCCTCGATCAAGCCGGTATAGTCCGTGGATGTGTACGTTTCCACGGGAATGCCAACCTCTTTGGCGATAAAGTCCGCCATCGGTTTCGCGGTCGCGGCGATTTTGTCCGCTTCGAGCGACGGCACAAAACCGAAAACCAACTTCTCGGGCTTGGCGTTTCCGCCGCCGCTGGCTCCGCCTGTGGTCGTCGCCGAAGCGTTGCCGGTCGTACCGCCGCCGCCGCCACTGCCGCTGTTACAACCGGCGGCGAGAAACGCGAGTGGAGCGGCGGACAAAACAAATGCCGTCGCGGTTAAAAAGGCGCGGCGGCGCAACATAAATCGCTTCAATCTAAAACTCCTGACGGGGTTGGGGCGGGCGTATCATTACCGGCGTCGCCGTTATAGACGGGAACATTGGGATGGTGATTGTCAAGCGAGCCGTGGGACGCAAGCTCGTCGTAGCGGGCTTCCACCGACGCTTCGGCTCCGGGCCAATCGCGGAAGGTGACGGCGCGGTCATCAAGGTAAATGTCGGCGTACACCTTGCCGGAACTCTCGAACGATTTATCCAGGCCGACATTAATCGCGTCGTGGGGAATACCGTGGGCGTCGAGGTAGGCGCGCAGATCGTCCTCCTCGGTTCGGCAGGTGAAAACGATAATATCCCAGCCCTTCGCCTTCAAGGCGCGGAGCGCGTCGGCGGCGCCGGGGTTGGGATCGAGGAAAACGCCGCGACCGACGTAGCCTTTGTACTGTGCGATGGTGCCGTCGAAATCTACGGCTAAAGTGGGCATGATACGATTTTCGCTTCCGTGATTTTGAAACGGGAACCGGCGTTCCCGAAAACCGCGCGCCGCCGCGCGTCGCGTCTGCATCGTCGCCCGCACTAAACTACAAACGTCGTATTTGACGGCGACCCGCCGCACGACGTATAATGCACGTCACACGGGCGGCGAAATGAGACGCCGCGCCCGACCAAATCGCCTGTCAAAACGTCGCTATTATACCTGCTCGATGCGCCCCCGGCAACCGTTCGCGCCGCCGACGTAGTCCTTTCCTCCCAGGCTATTCCGCCTGCACACCCTTATGGATTTTCTGGAACGATTAAACCGGCGCTTCGGCGGGGCGTATGAGCGCATCATCGGCGGCGCGAGCGGATCGGACGGCGAACTGCGCCCGAAAGATATTCTGCGGCGCATTTTGATTGCAATGGAGGACGGACGGCGCGAAGGCCTCGACGGGCAGGTTTACGTGCCAAACGATTATGCGCTCCATATCGCCGTCAATGGCGACGAGGAACGGCAGTATCTGCTGACCTTTTTAGACGCCGCCGAACTCGGCGCCGCCGTGCGCCGCACGATGGATCAGCACGGCTACCGAACCAAAGGCGGTTTGCGCTTCGCTATCGAGGAGTCCGCCGCGCCTGATACGCTGAACGAAAGCCATGAGCGCGTCCGCATCGTGTGCCGATTCGATCCGTCCATTCCGCAGGAAGCAAAGGCGGGAGCCGCCGCTGTCGCCGCGCCGAAGAAAGCGCCAGCGGAAGCCGCCGTTGCGCCGGTCGCCCCGCCCCGTTATTCGCCCCAGGTAATCGCGCCGGACGATGACCACGAACTCGGCACAATCCCCGCATTTGCGGGCGGTGTCCCGCTGGCAACGCTTCTGGTTCGCGGCGCGGACGGGCAAACGCGCGACGCGGTTCCGCTCACGGCGCGTGGCCTTGCCATCGGGCGCGGCAAGCAAAGCGGAAACGATGTGGTCCTTGCCGACGGTATGGTATCCAAGCGGCACGCGCGGTTTGTTTACGAAAACGGCGTTTTCGCGGTCGAGGACGAAAACTCCACCAACGGCACATTTTTGAACGGGGCGCAGATGGCGCCCGGCGCGCGGCGTTCGGTCACATACGGCGACGAGGTGCGCGTTGGGGAAACGTTGCTTGTTCTGCAACCGGTGCAAAGTAACAACGGCGCGGCGGCGCAAGCGGCGGCGGCCAAAGTGACGGGCGGCTACCGATTGGTCGCGGGCGACGGCGAAATGTTCCGGCTCGCGTCCGATATGACGCTGGGCCGCGCGCTGACGTGCGATCTGCATATCTTAGGGAGCGGCGTGTCCGACCGGCACGCGCGCCTGCGCGTGTCGCCGAGCGGCGACGCCTTGACGCTGGAAGATTTGGATTCCCAAACCGGAACGTTTGTCAACGGCGAGCGCGTTCCGCCGCGTTACGCGATTACAATTTACGACGGCGATCAGATCGCCCTCGGCGATGTTTTGCTTCGCGTCGAGCGAACGCGGGGATAATCGTTAGTGGACGAGCGGGTTTGGCTACTTGTTTTACGTATCGCGTTCGCCGCCGCGCTCCTTTTGTTCGTGCTGACGGTTTTGTTTCTTTTGCGCCGGGACGCCGACGCTTCTTGAAAAATTCGCTTTCCTTCGTTCCCGACGTTTAATTTATGAGTGATGCAACTGTTTCCAGTCCTTTACCGACCGGCTCCGCCGCGCTTCCGACCTCCTCGGGAGGCGCGGCGCCTGCGCTCACGTACACGATGGGCGCGCAGACCGATGTCGGCGTGCGCCGGAGCGCGAACGAGGACGCCGTCACCCTGCCGCAAATCGCGGGAACCGACGCGGCTTTTATTGTCGCGGACGGCATGGGCGGCCTTGCCGCAGGCGATATTGCGAGCGGAACCGCGGTGCGAACGGTCGAGGCGAGTTTAAGCGAGCAACTCGCGCCGGATCACATGCCTGCGCCAGTTTCGCCGGACCTCGCGCTTTTGGAAGCCCTGCGCCGCGCAAACGACGATGTTTTCCGCATGACGCAGGCCAAGCGCGCCCAGATGGTCGCCGAGGCGGGCGAGGCGCAAACCGAACGACAAGGCGGCAATAGCGGCGCGCCGTCGGCCTCGAACGCCCTGATGGGAACCACGTGCGTCGCCGGGATTGTCAAGAACAACACGCTCCATCTTGCGCACGCCGGGGACTCGCGGGCGTACCTTTTGCGAAACGGGCGCTTGTCGCGCCTCACCGACGATCATTCGTTTGTCGCCGAGCGGGTCAAAGCGGGCGACATGACCGAGGCCGAAGCGCGCATCTCCCGGTTCCGCAACATGATCACGCGCGCTATTGGAATTGACGCCGCGGTTCAGCCGGATTTGTCGCAAACATCGCTTGCGCCCGGCGATACCGTTCTCGCCTGCTCCGATGGCTTGACCACCATGCTGGACGACGACGAGATCGCCGACCTTTTGAGCGCGCCGCAATCGGTGAAACTGCCGCCCGACCGGGCCGCTACCCTTCTCGTGGACGCCGCCAACAAAAAGGGCGGACACGACAACGTGACCGTCATGATCCTGCGCGTCCACGGCGACGGGACCGCAAGCGGGACTTTCGCCGCCCCGCCCACTGTCGCTAAAACCGCGACCCGCGCCGGAACCGCAAATGGCGCGACCAAATCCGCCCGGTCTGGGAGCGGTTCGGTTCTGGATGTCGACGGAATGGGGGACAAGCGCCGTCGTAAAGGCCCGAACTTCGCGGTCGCCGCGCTGTCCACGCTGGGAATTGCGACCGTGCTGGGCGGCGCGATTCTCGCCGCGGTACCGCCGTTCCGCACCCAATTCGCCGCCGTACTGCTCGGCGGGCGCGACGAGGCGGCGACGCCCGGTCAGAAAACGCCGGTGAAAAGCGCGGGGCCGACGGTGGACTACCGAAAGCTGACGTACGGGCCTGCGGAAGATTTCGGCGATTACCTGGCCCGCGCGGATATTTTGTCGTACGCGCCGAGCAAAGGCTTGTACTTCGTCGCGGGCAATTCCGGCAAGATTGCGCTTTTGTCGCGGAGCGGGGCCGCCCTGAAATCCGTGGGCGAGTTGCCGGATATGCCGCCGCCGCCGCCAAACCCGGTTCCGCCGTCGCGCCAGTTCATCACAAGCGACGCGCAAGGGAACGTTTACGTCTCGTACACCGGTAAGCGCATTGTGGAGAAGCGCGGGGCCGATGGGCGCCTTTTGGCGACCATTCGCGGCTTTGATCGGCCCGAAGCCATCGCCGTGGACGAAAACGGCAACCTGTACGTCATAGACTATAACCAGATAAAAATCCTACGCGCCCGCTTGCCCGACGCCCCCGCGCCGGACGCAAGCGGAAGCGGCGACAATAAGCCCGCCGCAATCAAGCCCGCAGACGGAACAAAGCCCGCAAGGGGAAACGGCGCGACGAAACCCGTCAGCGCCGCCGCTCCCCGGCCCGGAGCCTAACGGACACCTTATCTTATGGCGGTCGGAACGATAGGAAAATACGAACGCTTAGACGTGCTGGGGCATGGCGCGTCGGGCGTCGTCTATCTCGCGTGGGATACCCTGCTTCGCCGCCAGGTCGCCTTGAAAGAAATCCGCGCGGCTGGCCCGGAAATGGATCGGGTTTTGGACGAGGCGCGCGTTCTGGATCGCCTACGTCACCCGCATATCGTTCGTGTTAATTCGGTGGACCGCGAGGGCGGCGCGGTTCTAATTGACATGGAACTCGTGCGGGGCCGCAACCTCGCCGATGTGTTGCGGGAGCGCGGCGGTGAGCCTATGCCGCCCGATGAGGCGGTTCGCATCACGCTCGACGTGTTGGACGCATTGGGCTACGCGCACCAACAGCGCATTATCCACCGCGACATCAAGCCGGGCAATATCTTAATCGGCGAGAACGGCGTGGTTAAACTGACTGACTTCGGGCTTGCCGAGGCGTTAGGGTCGCATTCGGTCGCGGGCGGCGGCGGAACGTATCCGTACATGGCGCCCGAAGACTTCGCCGAGGACGCCGCCTCCGATTACCGCGCGGACTTGTGGGCGGTCGGCGTCGTGTTGTACGAGATGTTGACCGGACGGCGCCCGTTCGCGGTCGCGCGCTCCAAAGACCCGTTCGCGTGGAAACGCGCTATCGAGCAGGACGAGCCTGGTCGTGCGTCGGTCGCGAACCCCGATTTGTCTTCCACTTTCGACGAGGTTTTAACCCGCGCGCTCGCCAAGTCGAAAACCGACCGCTTTCAGACCGCGCCGATTTTTGCGGATAGCCTGCGGGCCGCGTTCACGCGGTTCCGCCAAAGCGCCGACGCTTCCGATTTGACAGCGGGCCGCGTTTCGGTCACCGTGGCGGAAGAAGCCGCGCAAACGCCCATCGTCGCCCTGGCGATACCTCTTGTTAAGCCGTACGCCTCGGACGCCCGAGACGGGCGTGAACCGACGTTTTTCTTCGCGAACGGCGGGGCGCAGGCGCGCGATCTGGACGAACTACTCGCCCTGTCCGCGAAACACTGGGACGAGGCCCGCCGCGCGCTCGCCGATGGCCGATTTGCGTTGTTTCTGCGCGCAATCGGCGAGGTGTATATCGCCGATTTGGCCCAGGAACTTGCGGGCCGTACGGACGAATCGGACGACCGCCGGTTGCGCGAATTTCTGGACCGTTCCGCTGGCGACGACGACCCCGGGATGGAGCCGGGGACCATTCCTTTAGGGCAATCCGTCCGCCGCGCGATCAATGAGGCCGGGCAGAGCGGCGCGAACCGGTTCCGCCGCCGCGTCCCGTCCGGCGCGACGATCTACGATAAACCCGCTTCGACCGCCGCCGCCGCGCCCGCGATGGATCAAACCATTCTCGCGCCTCGCCCCTTTGTCGCGCCGCCTGCCCCGACGGTTGTCGCCCCGCCGCCGCCGGATCGCCGCGCCGAACGGGAAGCCGAACGTACGCGTCGCCGGGACGCGAAAAGCGCGCCGCCGCCCGTGGTCGCCGCGACGGTTCAGGCGCCGGTTGCGAGCGGAAATGCGGCGCGCTGGTGGTTTTGGCCCTTGCTCGCCCTGTGCGTCGCGCCGCCCACCGTTGCGCTCTACGCCCGGCTAACCGTGGGCGGATCGTCCGCCGCGATGGGCCGCTACAACGATATTTTCGAGGCGTGGACCGCAACCGGAATTCTATCCGCGATGCTGCTCCTGGTCGGAGTCGGCGCGAAAATCCCGACGATGGCCCGTATCGTCTGCCTGATTCCCGTCGCGCTCGGCTTGCTCGCCGCGGGCGCAATCGCCTCGGTCGCGCTTGGCGCGCACCCAAACACGGACGCCTTAGTGCGCGTCGGCCTCGCGTCGGTGTTCCCGCTGTTCGTCCTACTCGTGGAAGCGTCCACGGCCCGGTCGGGCTGGCGTACATGGGCCTGGGTGACGCTCGCCGCCGCCGTAATCGCCGCCGCCTATTACGCACGCGCATTGCTGTAAGAAATTGCCTTCATGTACGAACCCGCGCCGCTCGGCGACACGATAACCCTGCGTTTCTTTTTCCGCAAAAGGGAGTTGAAGTTGGCGCGAAGATGCCTGAAGGCGATGGCTAAGGGCGATCTGGTTTCCCGCGAGTTTATGGAAGTTGCGTCATTCCCTAAAACGGAAGACTACGCGGCGTTCCTCCAAAAGTTCGACGGCCTTCAACATATTGGCAAGGACGATCTTCGGATCGTGCAAGGGGCCGTTTGGTTCGTCGCCAATCATTTCACGGAACGTAAGAAGTTGGAGAAGCTGTTGGGCGTTCGCTTGCTCTACGTCGGCTGGTTCTCCGATAAACTACGCCGGATATGCGACGAATGGGACGCAAACATCGAGTACAACGCCCGCCTCGAAGATGAAATGTGGTGAAGCGCAACGAACCCAACACCGTATGACTCATCCAGAAAACCCGCCCGCGACGCCTCCCGATACAATAACTGTACACTTTTTCGACAAGGAAGAATTGGCCTTGATGCAGAAGTGTTTGCAGGCTGTGGCGTCAGAAGAGTTCTTCCGCCCTGATGATGTGCATACGGTGATAGGTGTTGACGTTGGCGAGTACATGAACCTATCCGAAGAGTTCAGTAAGTTAACGGAGTTCGACAAGAGCCGCTTTGATCTTATTGAGCGCGCCGCCGCATTCATAGTCAACTATCCGGCGCGGAACAGGCAAAAATTGGGCGTATTTCTTGGTGTGCGTCAAATATATCTCCGCTGGTTTGGTAGCCATCTGATCTATGACAAAACCCATTGGTCTAATTTTGTCGAGGATAGCGGTTGGACGTTATATAGCGCCCAAAAAGATATGGCGGTTGAATTTCGTTTTTAGGTGTGGTTCATGGCATTAGTTTGTTGATTTTGTGTTCTCGATGAGGAGCGTTTTGTGAATCCGCGTAAAGTTTTACTGATTGTTATTGTTTTGATGGTTGTGTTCGGTCTGGGTAACTTCGCCGTGAACGCTGTGCAAACCCGGTCGCAACTCGGAATGGTGGCGAGCAAAGAGGATGCCACCCAGGAAGAGGGCGTCCGCAAACTGATGGCGCGCGGCGTTTTGTTCGATGCGCTACAGGGCGGCGCGCCGTCGCCGGTTCGCCTTGCCGCTATCGCGACGCTCGCACGGCTTGCCGAAGGCGGCAAGAACGATAAGGCGTTTCGCGAACTGCTCCAGATGCTAAAGGACCCCGACACCGAATCCGCCGAGGCGAAAACGCACCCGGTTCGCGATGCCGCCAAAGACGCGGTCGCCAAAGTTGGGACGGCCTACCCGGACATTCTGCTCGATGCCGCCAAAGACGCCGACGCCAACATTCGCGACCAGTCGCGCGCGGCCTTGAAGCAGATCGGCGCGCCGCTCGAAAAGCAAATGGCGGCCCGATTGGGAGACAGCGCGCTACGCGCCCCGCTCGGCGATATTTTATCCAGCATCGGGCCGGAAACCATCCCGCTGATCGTTCCGTATCTCGGCAAAACCGAATTGGACAAGTTCGCCGACAAGCCCGACGATCTGGCGAGCGCGAAGGTGCAACTCATCGAAACGCTGGGCAAGTTCAAAGCGCCCGACGCCGCAACGCCCCTTATGCCGTTCAAGGACGACGCCGACCCGAATGTTCGCCGAACCGTGGTCACATCGCTCGCCAATATCGCGGACCCGGTGGGCGGGGCGGTTCTGATTGAAGCGTTGCAGGACCAGAACACGGACGCATCGGCCCGCGCCGCCGCCGCAGGCGCGCTGGGCGGAATCGCCACGCCGGAAGCGAACGCGGCGATGGCGAAGGCCCTGTCCGATTATGACCGGAGCGTCGCGGTCGCCGCTGGCGCGGGCTTGCGCCGGGCCGGGGATCTTGCGGCCCAGGCTATCGCCGAGGCGTTGAAAAATCCCGACCCCGCCGTTCGCGCGCTCGCCGCCGATGCATCGGGCGGCCTTCGCACCACAACCCTCGCCACCGGGGCGTTAACCGACCCCGACGCGGGCGTTCGGGCCGAAGCCGCCGAATCGCTCGGCGACATCCTGACCCGAGCGGGCGATGTGCGGGCGAATTTAACGCGGCTTGCAAGCGGGAGTACGGCGGAGAAACAGGCGAAAGCCCTACAAAATCTGCAAACCAGCGGCGCGCTTTACGAGACGCTACGGCCCGGCGCGCCCGCAGGCGCTCGTGAAAGCGTGATTCGCGTTCTGGAATCGCAGGCAAGCGCCGCCGCCGATGACAAGGCGAAGAAACCGTTCACGGATGTCATCGCCAAGCTAAATGATGTAAGCATTCTCGCCGCCGAAGCCAAGCGTCCGCCGCTCGCCGAAACCGCCTCCGGGGCCGCTGTCGCGCCCTTGTTGACCGCGCTTAACGACTCGGACGGAACGGTCGCTGGAACCGCCGCCCGCGCGCTCGGTCGGGTCGGGCAACCTGCGGTCGCGCCACTGGTCGCGCTTCTCGGCGGCGCGAACGACACGGTCGCCTATTACGCGTCGCAGGCCCTCGCGTATATCGGCGCGCCCGCTGTGGACGGTATCCTTCCCGCCGCGCAGGCCGCAAGTCCCGGCGCGCGCTGGGCCGCGATCACGCTCGGCGACATCGCTGATCCGCGCGCCAAACCCGCGCTCGAATCGCTCGCGCAATCCGCCGACCCGGACACGGCCTATGCCGCGTCCGCCGCGCTCGCGAAGCAGTAATAAGGGTATGTTGTGGCGAACAAGGAAATTAAATCTATGGAAACTAATCCAACAAGCGCACAAAAAACCTTGCAGGCATGATATGATTTCTGCGATTTACCCTGGCTCGTTCGATCCGCCCACGAACGGACATTTGGATGTAATTGAGCGGTCCGCTCGCACCTTTGACCGGGTCACGGTCGCCGTCGCGCGCAACTCGACGAAAACCCCGTTGTTCCAAGCGAACGAACGCGTCGCAATGCTCGCCGACGTTTGCGCCGCCTGGCCCAATGTGGATGTGACCACGTTCGAGGGCGTTTTGCTGGTGGATTTCGCTCGGGCGCGCGGCGCGCAAGTCCTGGTCAAAGGACTGCGCGCCGTCTCGGATTTCGAGTATGAATTTCAAATGGCGCTGGCGAACCGGCAGTTGGCGCCGGATATTGAAACGGTTTTTATGATGACGAGCGCGGCGCATCTGTATTTGTCGTCGTCGCTGGTCAAAGAAATTGCGCGGCTCGGCGGGGATATTTCCGCGTTTGTTCCCGCATCGGTTGCGGGGCGGTTGCGCGAAAAGTGGGGCGCGTCCTTGTAGAAAAACCACGATCAGGGCGCGGTAGAGATTGCAATATTGCAACAAAGGAAGTGATAGTCATAGACACCCTGAAGAACCTGGAACGGCTTGAGGCATTGGTAGAGGAATCGCGGCAATTCCTCGGCTGGTTCCGGTTGAACGACGAAGAATTTTTTACGCTCGTGAATAAGATTCGCGCGTCGCTCCCCGAGGATATGCGAAAAGCGGGCAAGATCGCGCAGAACTCGGAGCGCATCCTCGAAACCGCCCAAACCGATGCGTTGTCCACCATCGAAACCGCAAAATCGGCGGCGGAGCGGACGCTCGATGACGCCCACGGGCAAGCCGAGCGCATCCTTGCCGCCGCGCGCGAGGAGTCGGAGCGCATGCAGTCCGAGGCGCAGGCAAACGCGCACCGCGCCCTCGCGCAAGCGCGGGCCGAGGCGCAGGCCTTGGTGGACCAAAGCGAGATCGCCCGCATCGCGCAGGCGCAGTCGCGCGAGATTGTCGCCCAGAGCGAGCGCACCGCCGACGAGATCCGGGCGGGCGCGGACGATTACGCGCAGGATGTTCTCGCCCAACTCGAAACCGAGATCGGGAACGTGATCGAGCAGACCGAAGGCCGTATCGGGCAAACGCTGTCCACGATTCAGCGCGGACGCCAAAAACTCGCCCGGGACGCCGACGAGCGCCGTCAGCGCGAAACGTACCGCCCGGTCGGGTCCGGCAACGGCGCGACCGCTGGTCCGCCCGTTCAAACCGAGTTTCTGCAAGTCCACGCCGCGCCCGCCGACCACGACGGGGCGCCCTCAACCGCAGGCGCGAACGGCTCTCGGTAACCCGAACCGCCCGCTTCGGCGCGCAAATCGCAAACAAAAAGAGTAGGACCCGTCGGGTCCTACTCTTTTTTTGCTTGTTTCTATGAGCGCACCGCGCGCCTCTTGCTAATCCCGCATCGCCTTCCGCCGCCGCGCAACAACTAAGCCAAGAGGTCCCATGCCCAAAAGTGCGAGGGCGAACGTGCTGGGTTCGGGTACCGCGATGGAAGTGTTCACCAAAATATCATCAACACGCCAGTTCGCGGAGTTGGCAACAACCCCCGTCGCTCCAAATGCATAAATGCGAATCGTTAGTGGAGAACCATTGTTTCCGACAAGGTTAAAGGTATTGCCCTTGCTCCGCCAGACGCTATCCGTCTGCATCGTTCCCAAAGCCAAATCTGAATCGTACTGATCCTTACTGCTTCTTACTGCGTAATTCGTGGGACCAGTGCCTGTAGTGCTACGAGCGCCAAAGACTAATCCTGTTACCGTTACCGCATTTGAACCGGTGGGAGTAAGGGTGAATTGAAGGTAGGACGATGTAGCGCTATCAAGACCTCCCGCAACTGTGGCTACAGCGAAATAGTTTTCGCCTGACGCCCCTCCATAACCTGAACTCGCTGTGCTGCTACCGCTCGTAATAAAAGCGTTACCTGCTCCGCTACTATTGTTATTCCCCCGGGTAATAGCCGAGACGGTGTAATTGGGTGTCCCTGGGGTGCTTGCGCTTTGATGAGCGGCGGCAGTTGGCGTTGCCGTAGGTCCGCCATCAAACATAAATGATATGTTCGACTGCGCATGTGCGCCGCCGTTCAGCAGGACGCAGGCGGCGAGTGTGCTGAGGGTCGCACCGGTTCGGAAAAGATTACTCATAATAAGCCTTTCGCGGACGCCCGAGACGTTTCTGAAAACAGATGAACATCCCAGGTTCCGCTATTGTGGTTGTGTGGTTGCAAATCGCAGAAGCGCGACCAATTGAACGATATGACAAGTTCTTCGGCGAGGCGGCGCGCAACACTATCAGAACGGCGCACCGTGGGCGAATATGATAGCGCGGCGCAATAAAAAAAGGGACAAACGACAATTGGCTCCCTTTCTTTCTTGCCTTGCGCTTTGCAACTCGTGTGCCAATCGCCGCCTGCAACAAGAGGTAAGGCCGACCCAAACATAGTGCGGACAAAACTCTGCGGGTGACCAAGAGGTAAGGCGAACCCGGCGAGACAAAAAAAGGGCGGGCCATAATGGCCCGCCCTTTCCTTCAAAAAGATGCGCGTGTCGTCGCTACTTCCGCATCGCCTTCCGCCGCCGCACCGCCATCACGCCAAGCGGGCCTACGCCCATAAGCGCGAGGGCGAACGTCCCGGGTTCGGGAATGGGAACGCTAACTTGTAGATCGTCAATACGCCAGTTACTCGTGGTTGCTCCCGTTGAACCTGTGCCTCCAAAGCCATATAAGCGGAAGTAAACGGTCTGTCCCGCTGATGCTTGATAATTGTATTGATTAGAACCTGCCGTACCAGTACTAGTGTTTAGACGATAACTACTAGTACCAGGAGCGTTTACTTTTCCGGTGGCAAGCAATGTCGGATTGCTAAAATCCGAACTAGTTGACGCAGCAAACACATAGTCTGTTGGTCCAGTACCGCTACTTCTTGAACCAAATACTATAGCGCTCGAAGAAATTGAGTCTCCTGCGTTCGGAGTGGCAGAAAAACCAAAGAACGCCGAAGTCCCATAATTTAAAGCACCCGCTAAGGCGTTTTGCGAAGCATTGTTAACTCCGCTGAACCCGGTGCCACTTGCCGCTACAGTATTTATGAATTGATTGTCAGATTGACCATTCCCTAAGTTATTACCGCGTGACAAACCTGAGACGACATAATTTAATGATGAAGGTGTCGGGCTACTTGGAGCGACCGACGTAGGATTGCCGACCGCAACATTATCGAAACTCCAAACTAGTGTTTCAGCATGCGCGGCCCCAGTCAGAAGGGCGCAGGCGGCGATTGCGCCGAGGGTTGCGCCGGTTCGGAAAAGTTTGTTCAAGTCTAAATGGCTCCGGGTGCGCCACGTAAAAAAAGGCGCACCAATATAACGGCGGTGATTATCCGTGATGTCGTAATGCAATTCGTACCGTTAGGAAGGTCGCTTGAACCGGGGGCGCAGTGCGACGCCGCACCCATCCCCAGCGATGCGCACGATGGAAACACTATACCTGATTTGCCTCCGAAAATCATTAAGTAAATGTTAAGGAAATACCGGGTTTTCGCGGATGTGATGAAGCGGCGTCGGTTGACAGGGCGGGGGCGAGTGTGGTAAATTCGGACAGGTTGATGAACCGAGAACAACAATCGGTTCCCGTGCGCGCGAAGGGCGAGGCCGCCCCGTAAACCGCCGCTCGGAATGTCGAAATCCCTCCCGCGCCCACGGCGCCGCGTGCGTTTTTACGCGCGTGGCGTGATCTGAAGTTCACGGAGGTTGGAACGCAGCAGGACGCGCCCGTGGACTATGGCAGCCCCACGATTGGCGGCGTCTTTTTTTTGCCGCTTTTAATATTTATGGACGCTTCCCCCGCTTTTTCCGCCGACGCCCTGCCCGACGCCGACGTTTTCCCCGTTTCCGCTTCGCAACCGCGCGCCCGCGTCGCCATTATCCCCGCCGCCGGGTTTGGGACGCGCCTGCGCCCCTTGACCGACGCTTTGCCCAAAGAAATGCTACCGGTCGGACGTTACCTTGCGCTGGAGCGCATTGTGTCCGAACTCCGACACGCGGGCATGACACGAATCGTGTTCGTGTTATCGCCCGCAAAACTCAACCTTATCCGCGCGCGGTTCGGCGACTCCGGCGACGGCGTCACGTTCGCGTACGCCGTGCAAGCCGAGATGCGCGGTTTGGGCGACGCCATCTTGTGCGCGGAGCCGTTTCTGACTCCCGGCGAGCCATTTATCGTTGCGCTCGGCGACGCTGTTTTCGAGGAGCCGAACGCGGGCGGCGTGACAAGCCGTTTGGCGGATGCGGTGGCGGCGCGGGGCGCGGACACGGGTTTAGTGGTTCAGCGGGTCGCGCCGGAGCGGATTTCCCGGTACGGCGTGGTCAAGCCCGCCGACGGCGCGGACGTTTCCGAATTTGGTGGCGCCGCTTTTGCAATATCCGGTATCGTAGAAAAACCCGCGCCCCGCGAGGCCCCGTCCCCGTTCGCCGCCGCCGCGCGGTATGCCCTGCCCTGGGCGATCTTCGACACGCTTCGCGAAACCGCGCCCGGCAAAGGCGGTGAAATTCAACTCACCGACGCCATCAAAACGCGCCTTGAAGCGGGGCTACCGGGCGTTGCGGTTCCGCTTAGGCCGGACGAAGTGCGGCACGATATTGGCGGTTTGGATTCGTACTTCAAGGCGTTTATCGCCTTTGCGCTCGCCGACGAGGAGCAGGGGCCAGGCTTGCGCGAATACTTAAAAACTATCTTGTCGGAGGAACGTCCGGCGACGCAACCGCGCCATTTGGACGAGGGGATAAACGGGAAATGAAGGGCATTATTATCGCGGGCGGGGCCGGAACTCGGCTTCGTCCGCTCACCTACACCAGGCCGAAACCGCTGATCCCGGTGGTCAACCGCGCGTTTCTGGAATACCAGGTCGCCCTTCTCAAGCGTCACGGCATTGACGAGATTATTTTTTGCACCAACTATATGGCGGACAAGATCCAAAACCATTTTGGGGATGGCTCCGCTTTTGGCGTAACGATGCGCTATGCGATTGAGGAAACGCCGCTCGGAACGGCGGGCGCGATCAAAAACGCGCAAACGATAGCGGGCCGCGACGCCGTTTTGGTGCTGAACGGCGACGTGTTGACCGATTTCGATTTATCCGCCGTGGTCCGGTTTCACCGCGAGAAAAACGCCCTGGTGACGCTGACGCTGAAAGAAACGCCGTCGCCGTCGCCGTACGGGGTGATTATCACCGACGACGAAGGGCGTGTGCGCGAGTTCCGCGAGCCGTCGGAAGCGCAGAAAAAAGCCCTTGCCGCCAACCCGAATGTGGAGCCGACCGGCGTGGACTATATCAATGCCGGGATTTACGTCATGGAACCCGAGGCGATTGACGCGATTCCGACCGGACGGCCCGTGTCCATCGAGCGGGAAACCTATCCGCAACTCCTTAAAGACGATAAGGCCGTGTACGCGGTCGGCATGGACGGTTTCTGGCTGGACATCGGACGCCCGGAGCAGTACCGGCAGGCGACCGAGGCGATTTTGAGCCGCGACATCGCGGTCGAGGTGCCGGGCGAGTGGACGGTGGGCGGGTACTGGGCGGAAGAAGGGGCCGAGGTGGACCCCACCGCCCACATCGCGCCCACCGTTCATATCGGCAAAAACGCGCGCGTTCTCGAAGGCTCGTCTATCAGCGGAAAAACCGTGATCGGCGCGAACTGCAATGTCGGCCCGAACGCGTCTCTGGTAGACTGTATCTTAGAAGAAGGCGTTCGGGTCGGCGACGGCGCACGCTTAAATGGTGTGATCTGCGACAACAATGTGCAAATCGAGCCGGGCGTACTTATCTCGGTTCCCTGCGTGTTCGCATCGGGCAGCGTGGTCGCCAAAGGAACGCGCATCGCGCCGGGTACGCCCGAGTAAGCGTTTTTGAAGAAATTTTGGAAAGTTGGCGCATAGTTTCATGGCGATAAGCGTTCCGATGGCGGACCTGCCCGCGCAGTACCGCGCGCTCAAAGGCCCCCTTGATGAGGCCGTGGGCGAGGTTTTGGCGTCGGGGGCGTTTATTCTGGGCGAGGCGGTCGCCGATGTGGAGCGACAAATCGCCGCTGTCTGCGGGGCGAAACACGGCATCGGCGTGGGCAACGGCACCGATGCGCTTTTGCTTTCCCTGATGGCTCTTGGCATCGGGCCGGGCGACGAGGTCATCACGCCGTCCTTCACGTTTGTCGCGACCGTGGAAACCGTCGCGCTCTTAGGCGCAACCCCGGTTTTCGCCGATATTGACCCGGCGACATTCAATCTGGACCCCGTTGATGTCGCGGCGAAACTCACGGATCGTACGCGCGCCATTGTGCCGGTTCACCTGTTCGGGCAACTCGCCGACATGACCGAGATCACGCGCCTCGCCCGCGCGCACGGCGTCGCCGTTATCGGGGATTCCGCGCAGGCTATCGGAAGCGAACACGCGGGCGAAAAGGTCGCGGCATGGTCCGACCTTTCCACGCTGTCGTTTTATCCGACCAAAAATTTGGGCGCGGCGGGCGATGGCGGCATGGTGCTAACCAGCGACGACGCTCTGGCGGAGAAGTTGCGCTACCTGCGCTTCCACGGCTCGAACGGCGCGTATGAGTATCGGTACGTCGGCGTTTGCTCGCGCCTCGACGCTTTGCAGGCCGCGATTTTGCGCGTGAAATTGCCGCATCTTGCGGATTGGAACGACGCCCGCCGCGCGAACGCCGCCTTTTACCGCGCCGCGCTTGCAAACGTTGACGGAATTTGCCTGCCGCACGAGCGACCCGAAAACGTTCACACCTATCATCAGTTTACGCTTCGCGTCCCCAACCATCGGCGCGACGCGCTAAAGGCGTTTTTGGCCGAAAAGGGCGTTGCGTCGGGTATCTTTTATCCGTCCGCGCTACATCTGCAACCGGCGTATCAGAAATTGACCTGCAAAACCGGCGATTTTCCCGAAACCGAGCGCGCGTGCGCCGAGGTGTTGTCCATTCCCGTTATGCCGGAGCTTTCGCCCGAACAACGCGACTATGTCGCCGAAAATGTGCGGGCGTTTTTCGCTTAAAGGAGTTTTCCTATGAAGGCCATGATTTTAGGCGCGGGTATCGGTTCGCGCCTCGACCCCTTAACCCGCTCGCTTCCCAAACCGCTGGTTCCCGTGGTGGGCAAGCCCGTGATGGGGCATCTGATTGACCTGCTCAAGCGGCATGGCGTTGATGAGATTATGATCAATGTCCAGTATCTGGGCGACCGGATTGTGGAAACCATCGGCGACGGAACCAAGTACGGTATTCCGGTTCATTTTTCGCGCGAGGAAGAGTTGTGCGGCGACGCGGGCGGCGTGAAGCGCGTCGAGGACTTTTTCCGGGGCGGCGAGGATGACACGTTTCTCGTGATCGGCGGCGATGATCTGACCGACACCAATATCAGCCATGTGGTCGCCCGGCACCGCGTTTCCGGCGCGCTCGCGACCCTCGCGGTTACGCCGGTGGACGACCCCTCCGAGTACGGTATTGTCGTTCAAGGGGAAAAAGACTTCATCACGCGCTTTCAGGAAAAGCCCAAAGCGGGCGAGGCGTTCTCAAACCTGGCGAACACGGGTATCTACGTTTTCAACACGCGCGTTTTCGACTATATCCCCAAAGAGACGTTTTTCGGCTTTGGCAACAACGTTTTCCCGCTGTTGATGGAGAAAAACGAGCCGATGCTCGCGGTCGCCTCCGATGCGTACTGGAAAGATGTCGGCAACCTCGCCATCTACCGGCAGGCCCAGCGCGACTGTATGGACGGCAAAGTCGTGGTCGAGTTTCCCGCCCCCCTGGTCGCCCCGCAAACGTGGGTGGCGAATGATGTGCGGGGCGACAACCCGCCCCGCACGGACGGCCCCGTGGTTATCGGGCCGGGTTGCGAGATCGCGGGCGTGGTCGGGCCGTACACCGTTGTCGGCGCGAACTGCGTGATAGAACACGGCGCAACTGTGATCGGCTCGATCTTGTGGGACGGGGCGATAGTCAAGGCCGGAACGCATCTGGAAAATTGCGTGGTCGGCGAGGGCGTCACCGTGTCGTCATCGCACGGCGTTTTCAACGGTTTAATCGTGGACCCGCGCCGCCCCGCAAAGCCGTAAGCGCGCGTTTCCGCGTCGCTCGCTTCGCCGTTTACCTTTCCGCGTCCGGTGAAGCGGGCGAACCTGCGGCGCGGTTCTTGCTTTCGTAAAACCGCAAATCGTTTTAGTTGGAATTCGTAAAACCGCAAATCGTTTTAGTTGGAAAAGGAAGCCGGATCTATGCAGGCCGTTATTCTTGCGGGCGAACGCGGGGCGACGCTCTACCCTTTGACCGCGCGACAACCGCGCGCGATGCTCCCGCTCGCGGGCAAGCCGCTGGTGCAGTATCAGCTGGAACTCCTGAAGCGCCACGGCATGAGCGAGGCCGTGCTGTGCCTGCAGACCATGCCCGACCTTTTCGAGCGGCGGTTCGGCGACGGTAAAACGCTGGGTTTAACGCTTCGGTATCAGCGCGAGATCGCGCCGCTCGGAACCGCCGGTGCGGTTCGTAGCGTCTCATCGCGCATTATCGGCGATAATGTGATCGTGCTGAACGGGCATATCCTGACCGATGCGAACCTTTCCGCCCTGGTCGAGTTTCACCGCGAGAACGAAGCCGCCGTTACCGTTCTGCTCGCGCCCGCCGCTGATCCGCACCGGTTTGGCGTGGTTGTCACCGATGCGCAGGGGCGCATCACGTCGTTCAAAGAAAAGCCGTCCGCAAGCGAGGTCGCCTCCGACATTGTCAATGCGGGCGTGTATGTCATGCGGCGCGACATTCTGCGGAAGATGCCGCCGAATGTCGAATACAGCATCGAGCGTCAGTTGATCCCCGCGCTCATCGCCGAGGGAGCGCCGGTTTTCGGTTATGTGTCCGAAAACGCCTACTGGCTCGCCGTTTCCACGCTCCCCGATTACCAGCGCGCCCAGGCCGATATTCTGGAGGGCCGCGTCAAGGTCACGATAGACGGCGACCAGATTCGCGAAGGCGTCTGGGTCGGCGAGAACGCCCAGATCCATCCGACCGCCGATCTGCGGGGGCGGGTTTTCGTCAATCACCACACCGAGATCGCCAAGAACGCGCGCGTTAGCGGCGTTTCCGCGATTGGTTCGCGGTGCCGTATCGAGGAAGGCGCGGTTGTCGAGGATTCCATCTTGTGGAGCGGGACGGTTATCGAGGCCGGGGCTGTGGTGCGCGGGTGCATCCTGGGCGATAATGTCGTGGTCCGGGCGGGCGCGGACGTTCAGCCCGGCTCGGTTGTGGGCGCGGACGCCGTGATCGCCTCGGTTGTCGCCAAAATCCCCACTCAGAACGACGCCCCTCGGACCACAATCAAATTCGGAACCGATGGTTGGCGTGGCATTATCGCCGACGATTTTACCGTGGACAATGTGCGCTTGGTCACGCAGGCCGTGTGCGACTGGGTCGCATCCGGAAGCGTGCCGGGAAACGGCCTGGTGGTCGGCTACGACCGCCGCGCGCAAAGCGAGGTGTTCGCCCGAGCGGTCGCGCAGGTCGCGGTCGCGAACGGGCTGAAGGTGTACCTGTCGGATCGGGAATGCTCGTCTCCTGCGGTCTCGTTCGCGTGTCGGTATTACGGCGCGGCGGCGGGCGTGATGATTACCGCGTCGCACAACCCGCCCGCCTTCAACGGTCTCAAAATCAAAGCGCATTACGGCGGCTCGGCGACCCCGGAGATGATCGGGCAAATCGAAGGACATCTGCGGCAACTCCAGATGAGCGGGGCGGCTCCCAAAACCGCGCGTGACCTTCCCGCCGCGCTCGACATCGCCGCGCCGTACCTCGCGCACTGCGCCCGGTTCGCCGACCTCGAAAAGATCAAGGAAGCGGGTTTCAAAATCATCGTGGACCCAATGTACGGGTCGGGCGCGGGCTACCTCAAGAGCATTCTGGAGGGCGCGGGCGTCCCGGTCACCGAAATCCGGTCGGAGCGCAACCCGTTCTTCGGCGGCATCAACCCGGAGCCTATCGCGCAAAATATGCAGGCCCTTTTCGACGCCGTGACCCAAAGCGGCGCGGATGTCGGGATTTGTTTGGACGGCGACGCCGACCGCCTGGGCGCGTGCGACAGCAAAGGGACTTTTGTGGATTGCCACCGCCTCTTCGCTGTGTTGCTACGCCATTTGTACGAGGTGAAAGGTTGGCGGGGCGACGTGGTCAAAACGGTTTCGACCACGCGCGCGCTGGATAAACTTTGCGCGCGGTACGGCTTGCCTTTAACCGAAACGCCCATTGGCTTTAAGTACATTTGCGAAAAAATGCTGGAAGGCGATGTTCTGATCGGCGGCGAGGAATCGGGCGGAATAGGTGTCAAGAACCATTTGCCCGAGCGCGACGGCGTTTTAATGGGTTTGCTTATCCTGGAAGCGATGGCGCACGCGGGCAAACGATTGGAAGAATTGATCGAGGACGTGTTCGCGCTGGTCGGGCGGCACGAATACACGCGCGACGATCTGCACCCCGCCCCGGAGAAAATGCGCGCGATCAACGCCGCGTTACAATCGTTCAAGGAAACCATGTTTGCCGACGCTACTATTGCCGCAGTTGTCCGCAAGGACGGCACGCGCTTGGACTTTGAAGACGGCTCGTGGCTCCTGTTGCGCCCGTCCGGGACCGAGCCGGTCGTGCGCGTGTACGCCGAGGCCCCAACGCAGGAGCGCGCCCGCGACCTGGTCAATCACGGCGTCGCCCTGGTGAATGGCGTTTAGCGTATATGGCGACAAACGCGGCGGCGCCGCCTGTCGTGTACGTTGACGTAGACGATACCCTCGTAAGAAGCGTGGGAACCAAACGAATACCCATTCCCGCTGTTGTGCGTCACGTCCGCGAACTGTATGACGCGGGGGCGGAGTTGTATTGCTGGAGTTCGGGCGGGGCCGACTACGCCCGCGAAAGCGCACACGCGCTGGGCGTTGGGGGCTGCTTTCGCGCGTTCCTTCCCAAACCGCACGTTTTGCTGGACGATCAGGAACCAAACGAGTGGCTACGCCTCCTAACCGTTCACCCCGCGACCGTTGACGGCGCGAGCATTAAAGAGTACGAGCGGCGTTTAGAACAAAAACAAACGCAGAAGTAAAAGCGTAGCCACAGCGGGGAAGAACAAATGATTAGCAATCTTGTGGTTTGCGTGGTTTTAGGTATGACCGGCGCGGCAATAACTCTCCGTTTGATACGTGCGTTCGGGAAGAAGCCGTAGTCGCGGCGGTGTGATGACGCGGGCGGCGCACGAAATGCAGGAGCGTCCCAACATCAAAGGTGCGGTAACGTTTGATGCCTTACGCGCCGTTTGTTGACTAAGGACACTTGCTATGAGAACCATCGCGATAAATCTAAATGTCCCCGATGAGTTGGCGGTGCAACTGAATGACCTGTCGCCCGCTCTTGTGGAGCGGAGTTTCCTAAAGGCTTTGGAACTGGTTGTGCGGCAAAGTCACATTGCTACGCAACGTAACGAAGGAACAGACGCCGCGCCGGTCCGCCCAACGCCGCCGAAAAGCGCAACCGTACGCGAGTTGAAGGTTGCGCTTGCGCGCCTCGAAGGGAACGTTCCCGTAAGTGAATTTCAGTTGTTGGAATCTGACCGGATACCCCCTTATGTTTACGTGGAAAATAGTGCGACGGAGCGCTTAGCCGAGGCATTTGTAGACACAGCGTTAGGGGTGGCGGCGGAAATCTTACAAAGTACTGTGTCGGAACTTGAGGCGGGGGATATACCGACCTACTACCGTAACAACAAGCAAAAACAAGCCTTTTGCGACTGGTACCGGAGCAGTTCCGAAGAACAGAAGGACCTCATACGATCATTCGCCGCAGATTGTTTCGACCACGGATGGTTTAGCATGATGAACATTTTGGATAATGGCGAGACTATACTCTTAGAAGATGGCAGACCCGTAACGCTTTCGTTGTACGCTCATATTCATAATGACAATGATATTTTTGCAGAGAGTACGGAACCGGCTGTTTTGCTAAATCCGATGGATGGGTCCGCCGACGATTTACACGACTTGTACAGCAATATGCGTGATGAACGCGCCGCCGAGAACAACGTTTAGAGTTTGCGCCAATCGGACTGGGACTATGTTGTATAACGGGACATTAGCGGTGACACCGTCCATCGGTACGTGAACAAGTGGATTTTGAACGTCGAGGACATAACCGAACTCGCGCAGGAAGCGGGGGGCGCGGTGGCTTCGCGGGGAACCATCCCTTTCCCGGTAACGTTGAACGAAACGGAGTATCAGGCCCCGGGCGACACGGCGCGTACGTCCGGCTACGATTAAGCCCCTTTTAGAAAGGCGTTTTCCTATGGATCGCAACGCCGCCGCCCTGAAGCCGCCTCGCCCGTTCTTAACTGCCGAGTGGCGGCATCTCCTGATGGCGCAGTACGAGGTGGACCCCGCCATTCTCGCGCCGCATGTTCCGGCGGGGACCGAACTTGATTTGTGGGAGGGACGCGCCGTTGTCAGCATGGTCGGCTTCCGATTTTTGAACACGCGCGTTTTGGGCGTTCCCATTCCGTTTCACCGCGATTTCGATGAGGTCAACCTGCGCTTCTATGTCGTGCGCCGGATGCCAAACGGCGACGTGCGCCGGGGCGCGGTGTTTGTGCGCGAGATCGTGCCGCTTCCCGCCATCACCGTTGTCGCGCGGGTGTTGTACAACGAGCCGTACATCACGCGCCCCATGCGAAGCCAAACCAGCGTTGAGAACGGTTTGATCTACGAATGGCGGAACCGGGGGCATTGGGACCGATTATCCGCAGGCGCGGTCGGCGAGGCGACCCCGATGACGCCTGGTAGCGAAGCCCATTTCATCTACGAACACTATTACGGCTACACGGTTCAGCGAAACGGCGGCGTCAAAGAATACCGCCTGGAGCATCCGCCGTGGAGCGTCCGGCAGGTTCGCGATGTTCGCTTCGAGTGCGATGTCGCCGCGCTTTACGGCAAGCAGTGGGAGCCGTTTCTTACCCGATCCGCTGTATCCGTGTTCGTCGCCGACGGTTCGCCTGTTCGCGTTTTTCCCGGCGTCCGCTTGCCATAGCGCGTGGCGACAGCGCGCCCGCTGTACGCCCCTCATTTTTGAGGGATGGAATAGAAGGGCCGCTTTTTGCGGCAAACCGAAACTAAAAGTTCCGGTTTTGTTTGTTGTTATGTGAATATAAAGAACAACAACAACAAAGGTGAGTTGCGTTTCGTTCTTGTTAAACGACGGAAGTGTCAAATGCCGGATGGTTTTCACGGCTAACCGTTGCGTCTGCGGCGTTCTCGTTATCGGAGGAGCCGGGGCGTTCGGGAATACACACGCGCACCTTACGGACGCGGCGACCGGCTTTTTCGGTCACGGTGAAGGTCGCCTCGCCGTACGCAAGAGAATCGCCGACGCGCACGTTATTTCCTAACTCGTGGAGAACGAAGCCGCCGACCGTGTCGGTGTCCGTTTCCTCGTCCGGCCCGTCTACATGTAGCGCACGCTCCAGTTTTTCCAGCGACATGCGCGCATCCACATGGTAGCAGTCCCGGCCCGCCGGTTCGAGTTCGGGCGAGGTGCGGTCGAACTCGTCTTGTATGTCGCCGACAATCTCCTCGACAATATCCTCGATTGTGACGATGCCCGCCGTGCCGCCGTACTCGTCCACGACCAGCGCCATGTGCTGACGGTTGCCTTGCAGATCGCGGAGAAGTCGGTCAATCGGCTTGGTTTCCGGCACGCGAAGCATGGGCCGCGCGATACGGCGCAACCGTTCCTCATCGGAAACGCCCGCCTGCAACGGTTGCCGGGTAAGGCCGAGTAGATCCTTGATATGAACCATGCCGACCACATCATCGGGCGATCCGGCCTCGGCGAGCGGGAAGCGCGTGAAGTTCGATTCATCGGACAGCGCGGCGTTCTCGGCGAGCGATTTAGACGTGGAAAAGAAAACCACATCGGGACGCGGCGACATCACCTCGCGGGCCTGCCGGTGCGCGAAGTCGAATACCTGATTGACCAGATTTAGTTCGGATTCCTTGATCTCGCCGCCCTCGTGGCTCGCGGTTAGGATAAGGCGCAACTCGTCCTCGGAGTGGGCGTCCGCGCCATGCTCGCCCGCCGGTTCCAGCCCAAATGGGCGCAGAACCAGGCTCGCGGTCCAGTTCAAGAACGCGATAGGCAGTTTGAACAAGCGGTAGAAAAAATCGAGCGGGTAGATAATGGCAAGCGTGGTCGCCTCGGCCTTTTGTATCGCAAGCGACTTGGGCGCAAGCTCGCCGACCACAATATGCAAAGCGGTAATCATCGTGAACGCAATCGCGAACGCGACGCCGTGGACGGCGGACTCCGACATGCGCCCGTGGAAAAGCGGCTCGACCAGTTTCGCGAAGGCCGGTTCCCCGACATAACCTAAACCGAGCGACGCGAGCGTGATGCCTAATTGCGTTGCGGACAGGTACGCGTCCAGATGGCGCACGGCTTGTTGCGCTTTTTTCGCGCCGAAGCGGTTTTTGGACGCTAGCTCGTCCATGCGGGTCGAGCGCACTTTGACCAGCGCGAACTCTGCGGCGACAAAAAAGCCGTTCAGAAGAACGAGGAACAAGGCGAAAACAACGAGAAGCGCGGATTGTAGGGTGGGGGACATGGATGGTTTTACGGGAGCGCAAACAACGAAACGAACAAGGCGTATTGTACCCGAAACCGTTGCTGGCAATGCTACCCGCCGCTCAAACGTTTCAATTCATCGGCAATAGCGATTTATCTATTGCGTCGTTGACGCTTGCGCCGCTGTCCGCTACAATAGGAACCTGCACGCCGCCGGTTTGTTATTCGCTTCGGAGGCGGGCGGCTTTAAGCCTGCGGGATAGGGAATGAAACGCGCGTGACGGATTTTGGAATTAGCCCCGACGATTTACGGCGGCTCGCCCGACTGGTTGACGAGAACAACCTGAGCGAGTTGCGTTATGAGGAAGGCGACCTGCGTGTCACGCTTCGCACCGCCGCGTATCGCCCCGCGCCGCCGCTCGCCGCTCCTCCCAGCGATTACGCTTCTGACGATAATCCCGCCCCCCCAACCGCTTTCGCCGCCGCTCCGCCTGCCGTTGCGCCCGGCGCGAGCGCGGTGGAAGCCCCGCTCATGGGCGTTTTCTACCGCGCCCCGGCCCTGGACGAGCCGCCGTTTGTCGAGGTGGGAGACCGTGTTGAAGCGGGGGATCCTGTGGGACTGATCGAGGCGATGAAGGTGTTTTCCGAGGTGTTGTCCGATGTCAGCGGTGTTGTGGTTGCGGTTCCTGCACTGAATGGCGCGCTGGTGCAACCGGGCGACCCGCTTATTTTACTGCAAGCGGACGAGGCGTAACCGATGGCGATAAACCCCGTTCGCGAAATTAAAGTGGGCGTCCTCGGCTTGGGCGTGGTCGGCTCCGGCACGGTTCGCATTTTGCAGGAAAACGCCGACGAGATCGCGCGCCGCGTGGGCGCGCGGATAACGGTCAAGAAAATCGCCGTTCGCACGCTGGACAAGCCGCGCGCCGTGACGGTGGACCGCGCGCTTTTGACGACCCACCCGGACGAGGTCATCAACGACCCCGAGATTGATATTCTCGCCGAACTTATCGGCGGGGTGGAACCCGCGCACGACTACGTTTTGCGCGCCATTCAAAGCGGCAAGAACATCGTCACCGCCAACAAAGAGATGATGGCCAAAGCCGGTCATG
The DNA here is from genome assembly GCA_964252165.1 of uncultured Armatimonadaceae bacterium. GTDB lineage: Bacteria > Armatimonadota > Armatimonadia > Armatimonadales > Armatimonadaceae > CAXUMS01. Next base: position 3,346 of record CAXUMS010000038.1, on the reverse strand, counting down.
ATCTGATGGAGGCCGCGCAGTCCGCCAAACTCGACTTCTTTTTGGAAGGAAGCGTCGCGGGCGGAATCCCGATCATCGCCGCCTTGAAGGAATCGCTTGCCGCGAACCGCGTTCAGTCCGTGATGGGCATTGTCAACGGCACCACGAACTACATTTTGACTCGAATGAGCGAGGAAGGGGCCGCGTTCGGCGATGTTCTCGCCGAGGCGCAGGCATTGGGGTACGCCGAAGCGGACCCGACCTCGGATGTAGACGGTTTCGACGCGCAGTACAAGATCGCGATTTTATCGAGTATCGCGTTCAATTCGCGCGTTCATGTGAACCAGATTTCCGCGCAGGGAATTCGTCAGATTGCCGCCCGTGATATTTCGGTCGCGCGCGAGTTGGGCTACCGCATCAAACTGGTTGCGGTCGCCGAGCGGAACGCGGACGGAACCATGCAGGCGCGCGTTCATCCGGCTTTGTTGCCGTTCAAGCACCCGCTCGCATCGGTGGACGATGTATTTAACGCCGTGTTGGTCAAGGGCGATGCGGTCGGCGATGTGATGTTTTACGGGCGCGGCGCGGGCAGTCTGCCGACTGGTAGCGCGGTTGTCGGCGACATCGTCTCGGTCGCGCGCAATATCGTGATGGGGGCGACCGGGCGTATCGGCTGTACGTGCTTTGAAGAAAAGCGAATGCTGCCGGTGGAGTCGGTCGAAAGCAAGTTCTATGTTCGCTTGCAGGCGCACGACAAACCCAAAGTTTTGGCGTCCATCGCGCACGTTTTCGGCGACCACGATGTTTCGATTGAATCGGTTGTCCAGCGCCAACTCCCGGACGGCGACGCCGAGATCGTTTGGGTAACGCACAAGGTCCGCGAGTCCAACCTCCAGGCCGCTCTTGCCGGTATCGGCGATCTGCCCGCCGTAGGGTCTGTGAGCAACTGGATTCGCGTGGAAGAATAGCGGAAGATGACGCCTCGCCCCGACGACATATGGCCTGGCGAAACTTGGCAGGGCTTCATTGGTGACTCACCAGATGGCGGGCCTCAAATGCGCTGGTGGAGCATCAACCGTTTATGGCATTTATCCGCTACGCTACCGGTCGAAGAAATGCCGCTAAACGAACTTGAACACGTTTTAAATGAAACCCCGATGCAACCGCAAACCAAGCGCGAGTTGGCTCTTCTCGCCCGGCGTATCTGGGACGCAGATTTACAGTATCCCGTAATTCTGAGTGCGGAGGGCTGGCTTATGGACGGTTCGCATCGGATAATCAAAGCGGTCGCTCTGGGATTACCGACAATCAAGGCGGTGCGCTTCGCTACAAACCCGGAGCCGGACCACATCAAAACGCTTGCCGAAATGAACTCGCCATCGCCAAGTGCGGAAGTGGGTTTGTAACCGTATAACGCCTTTTATACGGTTTGTGCATTCCGCCCTTCTTCTCGCAACACGTAGAAAATTAACTGATGCCTGACTTGAATGTGGATGATCTCGATTACGGCAAGCGCGGCGAATTGCTCGCAAACGTGGTTTCGCCGCGCCCGCTTGCGTGGATCACGTCGCGGGCGGGGAAGAGCGGACCGGTTAATATCGCGCCCTTTAATTCGTATACCGGCCTTGCCAACAACCCGCCGCTTGTTGGGGTGGCGTTCTCGGAGCGCGACGGCGGCCCCAAAGACACGCTGGCGAATATCGAGGCGTCCGGCGAGTTCGTATTGAACGTGGTCACGCGCCCGCTTGCAGAAGGCATGAACGAATCCGCGCGCGAAATGGGCCGCGACAGCGACGACTTTGTGCGGCTCGGCTTGACCGAGGCGGCAATAAACGGTGTGTCCGTGCCGCGTATCGCCGAAGCGCCCGCCGCGCTCGCGTGCGTGGTCGAGCAGATTATCTCGTTGCCGCCGTCGAAGTGCCGGATGGTGGTCGCGCGCGTGGTTGGGGCGTTTGTCGCGGACGGTTACGATCCGGTGACAAGCGAGGTATTGGCGTCTATCGGCCCGCTCCGGTACGCGACTTTTACCGGTGATTTCACGCTACCAAAGGTTTGGGGATAACGCCTGCTATGACTGTGTTAGCGCCCGTTGCGCCGTCTCCCGTCGCGCCCGCCCCGATGCCCGCGCCGCCGTCCCGCTCGTTGAAGCGCGGCGGCGGCGTTATCGAAACGTACCGGGCGTTTCTGCCCGCGTTCACCGACACGACCCCGATTATCACGCTGGGCGAAGGGGCGACGCCGCTTTTGTCCGCCCCGCGCCTGCGTGAATGGCTGGGATTGGGCGAGAACGTACGCCTATACCTCAAATTCGAGGGCATGAACCCGACCGGTTCGTTCAAGGACCGGGGCATGACAACCGCGGTGAGCAAGGCCGCCGAGGACGGGGCGCGTATCGTTATCTGCGCCTCGACCGGCAACACGTCCGCCGCCGCGACCGCGTACGCCGTCAGAGCGGGCATGGCGAGCGTGGTGCTGTTGCCGCACGGCGAGGTCGCGCTGGGCAAACTCTCGCAGGCCCTGATCCACGGCGCGCTGGTGTTAGCCATTGACGGCAACTTCGACGACGCCCTGCGGCTGGTTCGCGACATCGCGCGCACGCATCCCATCGCGCTTGTCAACTCGGTCAACCCGCACCGGATCGAGGGCCAGAAAACCGCCGCCTTCGAGGTCGTGGACGATCTGGGCGACGCGCCGCATTTCCACGCGCTCCCGGTCGGCAACGCGGGCAATATCACGGCGTACTGGAAAGGCTACCGCGAATACCAGGCGGCGAATCTCGCGACCCGCGCGCCGCGCATGCTCGGGTTTCAAGCATGGAATGCGGCCCCGCTCGTAGATGGCGCGCCTATCGCGCATCCGGACACCGTCGCGACTGCGATCCGTATCGGCAACCCGGCCTCGTGGAGCGCGGCGATTGCGGCCCGCGACGAATCCGGCGGCCTAATCGAGAAGGTGACGGACGAGCAAATTCTGAAAGCGTATGCGGCGGTCGCGCGTTTGGAAGGCGTGTTCGCGGAACCCGCCTGCGCTACGCCGCTCGCGGGCCTCAAAATGCTACAAGCGCGTGGCTACTTCGACGCCTTCCGCGACGAGAATATTAATATCGCCGTCACGCTCACCGGTCACGGCCTCAAAGACCCCGACCGCGCGATTAAAACGTCTGGCGTCCATATCGAACCCGTTGCCGCCGACCGCGACGCTATCTTAAAGGCTATCGCGCCCGTGATGGGGTAGAGCGGGGATAAAATGCGGAATGAACCAGGCGGCGTTTTTGTGCGTCCTTAGGGCATTATGACAATAGTGTCGTTGTCTCCGAGGGGCTAAAGCCCGCTCGCTAAGCGGCGCGAAGCGCGCCACAATCCCGCTG
>CAXUMS010000037.1:0-31918 GCA_964252165.1 uncultured Armatimonadaceae bacterium | reverse complement strand
AGGCGGCGGGTATTCGATGCGGGATCAAGCGCAAGCGGCGCGATGTCGGTTTGCTCGTTTGCGACGGACCGCGTACGCATAGCTCGTGCGCGGGCGTGTTCACCCAGAACATCGTGCGCGCCCCGTCGGTGACGCGCAACGAAATCGTTCTCGCAGGCGGCGGAACCATCTCCGTGCGGGCTATCGTGATTAACGCGGGCAACGCCAACGCGGGCAACGGCGCGCAGGGCGAGGCGGATAATAAGAAGATGGCGCATCTTGCCGCCCGCGACCTCGGTTTGCCGGTGGAGGCGATTTTGACCGCGTCCACGGGCGTTATCGGCACGCCGCTCCCGATGGACTTGCTCGCGCCCGGAATCACCGCCGTTGTCGGGGAACTTGCCCGCTCGCCGGAGGCCGCCGCGAACGCCGCCGAGGCCATTATGACCACCGACACGTTCACTAAAGAATTCGCGGTCGCGGTTCGTTTGCCCGAAAGCGGCAAGGTTATCCATATCGGCGGAATGTCGAAGGGGTCCGGCATGATCGCCCCCAACATGGCGACGATGCTCGGCTTTCTGACCACCGACGCCGCCGTTTCGCCGCGTCTTCTGGGTCTTGCCCTGCGCCAAGCGGTGGATGTCTCGTTCAACTGCCTGACCGTAGACGGCGACACGTCCACCAACGACGCCTGCTTCGCGCTCGCCTCCGGGGTGTCCGGGGCGTTAATCGTAAGCGAGGACGAGGACTACGCGGACTTCGCCGCGTTCACGTTCGCCTTGTCGCAGGTCGCGCTCCGGCTCGCCCGCGAGATCGCCCGCGACGGCGAGGGGGCGACCAAGTTGGTGACGGTTCGCGTGACCGGCACGGAAACCGTCGCCGATGCGCGCAAGGTCGCGAAAACCATCGCCGAATCGCCGCTCGTGAAAACCGCCTTGTTCGGCAACGACCCCAACTGGGGCCGCATCTTGGCCGCCGCCGGTCGCGCGGGCGTTTGGTTCGACCCCAACCAAGCGACCGCAACGCTCGCGGGCGTTCGCATCTTCGCAAGCGGCTCACCCACGCGCTTCGATGCCGCCGCGCTGTCAAAGGCAATGGCGGTCAAGGAGTTGGAAATCGTTGTAGACTTAGGAAGGGGCGACCAACACGCCACGTTTTACACGTGCGATTTGTCGTATGACTACGTCCGCATCAACGCCGAGTACCACACGTAAAAAAGGATCAACAAGTGATGTCTGTCCTACTGGAACTGTCACCGGAGGCCGAGGCTTTTCTTCAAGCCGAAGCGCGCCGCCAAAACAAGGATGTTTCGACCGTGACAAGCGTTTTGGTTGAAGAAATAGTGCGCCAAGCAGCCGCCTCGTTTGCGCCGGTAAATGACATTGCTGAGGCGCAAACGCGCCTTCATTGGCATTCTCAGCGTGAAAGGTGGTTGGCAGGGTTAATGGAACAAGGCGAACTAACAACCGCGAAATGGTTCGCCAATTTTCACGATTGGGCAAACAGCCCGCTACATCGTAACCTCCCGCAACTGCCTGAAGAGGCTTTCGACCGCGAAAGTTTTTATGAGGACCACGATTAAACTTTTCGCGAAACACGCCCAACCCTACCTGTTGGACACGAATATTCTGCTTCGTTGGGCTAACCCGTCGGACTCGCAACACGCTGAGGTCAAATCCGCACTCACCGCGTTGCAAACAGCGGGCGAGCCACTTTTTATCGCGCCGCAAAACGTCGCCGAGTTTTGGAATACCGCGACGCGTCCTCTATACAAAAACGGGTTCGGCTGGACGCCCGCGCAGGCGGGCGCGGAAGTAACGAGACTCGAAGGACTTTTCACCGTTTTGGAGGAAAGCCGAGCCGCCTATGACGAATGGCGCCGACTTGTGGTAGATGCGAATGTATCTGGCGTTCAGGTTCATGACGCTCGTTTGGCGGCGTTGATGCGCGTTTCCAGTATTGACCGACTGCTCACATTGAACGTTCGCGACTTCGTGCGCTTCGGCGTTACACCTATTACGCCACAGGAAATCAATGCCGGGATAATCCCGTCACCGCCGGAACAAAACCTATGACAAGCAACAGCCCCGACCTGCAAGCCGAAATCCTTATTCAAGCCCTGCCGTACATCCGGCAGTTTTCCGGCAAAACGATTGTTATCAAGTACGGCGGCGCGGCGATGCTCGACGAAACCCTGAAGCGGGCGGTGATGACCGATATCGCCTTGATGCGCTTTGTCGGCATCAACCCGATTCTGGTTCACGGCGGCGGGCCGGAGGTGTCCGAGGCGATGCGGCGTATGGGCAAGGAACCCGCGTTTGTGAACGGTTTACGCGTCACCGATGCGGAAACGATGGACATTGTTGAGATGGTCTTAACCGGCAAAACCAACAAAGGAATTGTGGCGCAACTGAACGCCGAGGGCGTCCTTGCGGTCGGCTTGTCCGGCAAGGACGCGAACTTGATGGTCGCCGTGCGCGAAACCGAGCGGGGCGACATCGGCTTTGTCGGGCGCATCTCGCAGGTGAACCCGGCCTTGATCCACACCTTGACGGCGGGCGGCTACGTTCCGGTGATCTCGCCGGTCGCGGTCGGAAGCGACGGGGCGTCGTACAATGTCAACGCGGACACGGCGGCGGGCGCAATCGCGGTCGCCCTGAACGCCGAAAAGTTAATCCTGATGACCGATGTGGAGGGCTTGTACCGCGACTTCAGCGATAAAACGTCGCTGATCGGCGAGCTTACCAACTTCGAGGCGCGCGACCTTCTCGCGACGGGCGTTCTCGACCGGGGCATGATCCCGAAACTCGAAGCGTGCGTGGACACCGTGGAGGACGGCGTCCGCCGCGCCCACATCATTGACGGACGACGCCCGCACGCGCTTCTCATCGAGGTCTTCACCGACGGCGGAATCGGCACGATGGTACGCCCCGCCGAAACCGGCTACAAACCGCTGTTGGTGTAAGAAACGCAATCGTGGAAAAACCTAATGTCAACGTATAGCGACGAGTTAGAGAAAGGATTGGAAGGTTTGCCGTCCTTTCATCTTTTGTGTTTTGCAACGCTTTGTTGTGAGCGACACCTTGACGTATATGAGGCTTATTCTCTCCTTGAAGGCTGGGGCGATTTCCCTTCTTTGAAAGAAGGGGTGGAGTTTGTTTGGGATTGCCTGCGGCGGAATAAGTTCATTTTGCCGCCTGCCACGTTGCTTACCAAGTGTGAGGCGTCTATCCCTGAGTTCGACGAAGACCCAACAGAGACGGTTTTAGCAAGTGCGGCGCAGGATGTTGCTGTCGCGGTAGTTCATCTACTTGAAAACGTGGAATCGTGTTCCGTTTCTACTTCGGCTCTTTCGGGCGATTTGGCTCTGGATACCGTCTATGATTATGTTCGGCCTATTAATGACACACCCGCAATTACCGATTCCTTCGCCTTCGACGAACTAATGTGGGATGCGCCATTGATGTTAAAGGAAAGGCGTTATCACGCCGAATTAGCGCAACGATTACATTCATCACCGACGCTAACAAACGAAATAATTAGTGAATTGCGGGGCAAGTACGATAAAGGCGGTATTACACCCTTCGACCGTGGGTTAGTGCCGCCATCACTGGCGCTGAGCCGAGGTTGAAGTTGAGAAATTTGCGCCTAACTGAAAGCAAACAAATGGTAGAAGCACCGCAAAAACCAGTCACGCCGGATACGACTACGCCTGAGCCGAGCGCGGCGCAGACGTGGGACCGGGCGCATGTAATGACGACGTACGCGCGGCAACCGGTCGAGTTCGTGCGCGGCGAGGGCGCGACGCTGTACGACGCGGACGGCAAGGCGTACCTCGATTTTCTGTCCGGGATTGCGGTTTGCTCGGTCGGGCATTGTCATCCGTACCTGACGCGCGCTTTGCAGGCGCAGGCGGCGACGCTCCTTCATGTCTCGAACCTGTATCTGACCGAGGGGCAGGCGCGGCTGGCGCGGCGGCTGGTCGAACTATCGGATATGGAGCGCGTGTTTTTCTGCAACAGCGGGGCCGAGGCGAACGAGGCGGCGATAAAACTGGCGCGCAAGTACGGCAGAACTACGGGCGGCGACGCCAAAACCAACATCGTGACCGCGTTGCAATCGTTCCACGGGCGCACGCTCGCCGCCGTCACCGCGACCGGACAGCCCAAGTACAGCGCGCCGTTCGCGCCGCTTCCCGGCGGGTTCTCGTACGTTCCCTTCAACGACCTTGACGCGCTTGAAGCCGCCGTGACCGATGAAACGTGCGCCATTATGCTCGAACCCATTCAGGGCGAGGGCGGCGTCCGGTCCGCGACCCGCGAATATTTGGAGGCCGCTCGCCGTATCGCCGACCGACACAAGGCCCTGCTAATCTTTGATGAGGTGCAAACCGGGATGGGGCGCACCGGCAGTTTGTGGGCCTACCAACAGTACGGCGTGGTCCCGGACGTGATGACGCTCGCCAAAGGTCTGGGCGGCGGCGTTCCCATCGGGGCGTGCTTGGCGTGCGGGGTAGCGGCGGAAACGCTGAAGCCCGGCGATCATGGCTCGACATTCGCGGGTAACCCACTCGCCGCCGCCGCCGCGAACGCCGTTTTGGATATTCTCGCGGATGAACGCTTGACCGAGAACGCAAGGTGCGTCGGGGCGTATATCACCGACCGTGTTGCGGAGATGGCGGCGCAATTGCCCGATGTTGTCGGACCGGTGCGCGGGATGGGCTTGATGCTTGCTATCCCGATTGCGCCGCCCATTGCCCGCCGGATTGTTGCGGATTGTCTCGCGAACGGCCTTGTGGTAAATGCGACCGATGACCACACGATCCGGCTTTTGCCGCCGCTTACGATAACCGAGCGGGACGCGGACCGCGCGATTATGATATTACAGAACGTAATCACAGCGATAGTAAGCGAGCGCGGCGCGAGCGGCGACGACACGGCGTCGTAGAGCGCGCGGGCGAACGGTTCACGAAAAGGGAGCGGCGGACGGCAAGTTTATGGCGATTCAGTTTACGCGCAACGGGCGCAAAGCGATGTTGTGGGCGCAGGTCGAGGCGATGCGCCGGGGCGAGACTTTTGTGGAATGCGAGCATATCCTGCTCGGACTTTTGCACGGCGAGGACACGGGCGCGGGGCGTCTTTTGGACCGCCTAAATCTATCCGCCGAACAGGTGCGCGAGGGTGTCAGCGTATCGCTTCCGCCGGAAACGGCGGGCGCGCGCGTGGAATCGTCGCAGTTGTCGCCGAACGCCAAGAAAGCCGTTCAGCAGGCCCGGCGCGAAACCGAAAATACCGGCGATGATTATGTCGGAACCGAACACCTCCTGCTCGCTATTTTGAAATCCAGCGAAAGCGATGCGGACGACCCGACCGGCGATGGTTGCGGCTTGATCGCGCTGACGCTGATGGGGATGACCTACGAGCGCGCGGCGACCGCCCTTCAGTTGCTCGGCGACGATAACCCCGAACAGGACGAGGGAAACGGCGTGTCGCTCACGCGTTTGGACGCGCCCGAACCGCCATCGTACGTTCTTGCCCGCCGCCGCGCGGTTCCCGCACGGCCCGGCTTCCTCAAAGGGCGTCACCTTTTGTCTGTCAGCGACTTGTCCGATGAGGAAATTCGCGGCCTGTTTGAACTGACGCGCGAAATCAAAACCGGACGTTCGCCGCAAAATGGAACCGGGAAAACGCTGGCCCTCGTATTTGAAAAACCATCGTTACGGACGCGGGCGACGTTCGCGGTCGCGATGACGCGTTTGGGCGGTCAGCACCTGTATCTGGGGCAGAGTGATGTGGGTTTGGGGACGCGCGAGAGTGTCGCCGATGTCGCGCGCGGCTTGTCGCGCTGGGTGGACGCTATCGCCGCGCGCACGTTCGACGATGCGACCGTTCACGAACTCGCGCGCTACGCGGGCGTTCCGGTCATCAACGCCCTGACCGACCGCGAGCATCCGTGTCAGGCGCTTGCGGACTTTTACACAATTCTAGAAAACCGCGCCGACACGGCAGGCATGAAACTCGTTTTCGTGGGCGACGGCAATAATGTCGCGCAGTCGCTAATGTTGCTTGCGCCGCGCATGGGAACGCACTTCACGCTCGCCTGCCCGCCCGGCTACGAGCCGAAGGAAAGCGTCGTGGACGAAACGCGCAAACTCGCCGCGCATTACGGAACGCGCTTTGAAATCACGTCCAACGCCCTCGCCGCGTCCGACGACGCCGATATTCTTTATACCGATGTGTGGACCTCGATGGGGCAGGAAGACGAAAACGCCCAGCGCATCAAAGACTTCGCGGGCTTCCAGATCAACGGCGACCTGATCCGCGAGGCCAAAGACGACGTTCTCATTCTGCACTGTTTGCCCGCGCACCGGGGCCAGGAAATCACCGACGAGGCGATGGATTCGCCGTTCGCAGGTATGTTCGATCAAGCCGAAAATCGGCTTCATATCCAGCAAGCCCTGCTTGCCGCCGTGCTGTAAACCCAAACGCGCCCCGGCGGCGCGCCCGGAGGAATATCCCATGCAACAAAAAAAGCGAAGCGGATTGGTAGAACTCGGCGGTGCGCTCATTCTTCTGGGCGTCGGGGTCAAAATCGCGCTTACGGTCGGCTTGTACCTGCACCCGCTTGCGTCGCTCGCCATCTTTGCGGGCGTCGTATTGCTCATCATCGGCCTTGTCGCGCCGGGGAAACAGTAAAGCCGCTATGGGGATCAGTACGCTACCGCCGCCGGTGCAACACGCCACGGTCGCTGATTTATATCGGGAGGAAGGCAAGGCGGAGATTGTCGGCGGAAGGATAGTGCGGCAAATGGCGACCGGACGAATGCCTATCTATGCGACCGGCGAGATATTTATTTCGCTACGGCTTTGCCTGCGCGCAACAGGTCGAAACGGTATAGCCGTCCCGGACAACGCGGGGTTCCTCGTAGACTTGCCCAACCGTCAATCGTTCAGCCCGGACGCCGGTTATTATGTCGGGGCGAACAGCGGAATGCGCTTTTTCGACGGCGCGCCCATGTTCGCGGTCGAAGTGCGAAGCGAAGGCGATTACGGTCCCGCCGCCGAAACCGCAATAACGCAAAAGCGGCGCGACTACTTCGCGGCGGGAACCCTTGTCGTGTGGGACGTAGACCTGCTCGGCGACGACGTAATCCGAAAGTACACAGAGGATAGCGGCGCGGAAACGCCCGCCTTTATCTTCCGCCGGGGCGACGCCGCCGATGCCGAGCCTGCCGTTCCCGGTTGGACATTGCCGGTTAGCGACCTATTCGAGCCAGAAGCGCAACTGTGACTGCCGCCCGCGCCGCCGCCTACCGCTACCTGCTGTACCACGCCTTCATTGACATTCGCACCCAATGTGGCTGGGCCTTTGGTCCAAAACTTCCCCGGCGTAGTTTGCGCGGCTGGTTTACGAATGAGGGCTACCGCTCCGCCCATAAAGCGGCCTGTTTGTCGGACGCTTTCCACAACTTGGCGCATTTTTCCGTGTGGAATTTTGACAGATTCGATGAGGCGCGGTGGTGGAGCGAATTGGAAACGTCGGCGCGCCGGGGCAACTTCGAGGTAGGCCGTTACCGGCGACTCTTCGAGGACGAGTTGGAGTGACTGGCCATAAATGCCTCGCACGATAACGCCGAATAAAATCCGCAGAATTTTAATTTATGTCGCAAAGCGCAAAGGAAGTAAAATGCCGCAAACAAGACTGGCAAATGAAGAAATAGACAAACGCGGACACGCTTTGTATGAGCGGTTGCGTGACCGAGTTGAAACAGCGACAAACAGGGGAAGGCAGATCGTGATTGACGTGGAGAGCGGCGACTATGAAGTTGGCGATGACGGACTAACCATCAGCCGCCTCCTGCTCGCACGTCGCCCTGCCGCTCCTCTTTTCGGAGCGCGAATCGGCTATAACGCCGTTTACGCCATCGGCGGCGTCCTTACACCCAGTGACTCACCGCGTTAAGCGAAAATAGTTGAGGTACTGGCAACCGGGCGGCGTCCGCTTTTGGGAACCCTGTTGCTCGACGGTTTTAACTTGCGGGCGCAATTCGGCGAAAATGGCTTGGTAACGCTCGACGCGCTTTAATATTGAGAAAACAGTGAGTAGGTAGCATGGTTTTTTTCTTCAGCAGCGTGCGCGCCGCCGTTCGTTGCGCGCGAAATGGCGAAAAAGCCGCCCCTGTCGCGCTGTTATTGGCTGTCGCCGCGTTCACGCTTTCAATTGGCGCGCTATGCGCCGCTGCAACCGCGCAAACGCGAGCGGCGACTTCTAACGGCGCCGTTCTTCAAAAGCCGGTCCTGTTCGCATACGCTTTCACGCCGAAGGGCGTGATCTACGGTTACAGAATGGGCGACGAAAATAGCGGCGCGCTCATCCGCTTGCCCGACGTAAATATTGCGACCGGCATAGAGCGGTTCCAGGTCGCGACGCATCCGTCAGGCGCATTCCTGTATGTCGCCGAACGCTACGATAATTACTACGATTACCACGGCATCGGCAGACCGGAAAACGAACCCGCCCGCGCCACAACCCGCGTTCTTGTGTACCGCGTTGGCGCAAATGGCGCGCTGAGCCTCACGCAAACGGTAACAATTAACGCAATAGTCGGGCAGATTTTGCCGCACCCGCAAGGAAAACGCGTGTACTTGGTGTGCGCGGGCGGCGACGTACGCATCTACCGCGCAATGGGCGACACGGGCGGACTGATCGCGGCGGGGAAAACGAAAATTCCGAGCGGGTTTGCGATCCCGACCGATTCCGGTGACAACCCCGAAGGGTTGGTGACATTTACGCCGAACGGAAACTACGCTTTTGTTTCCGGGGCGCAAAACCTCGTTATCACGTACACAGACGATCCCGATCATCCGTTGGCGGAAGCGCATCACGACGACATAAACGAGCATTCCGCTTACTTGCAACGGTTCCGCGTTCTTGCAAATGGCGCATGGAAGGCCGACGGTTCCGTATGGGAATCGTCAAACGGGTTCGTAACCGTTCGGGGTAAACAGGTATCCGAAGACGACCGGGCCGCCTCGCCGCGTCACCCCGGCCCGGTCACGCTAACCTCGAACGGCAAGACCGCGTTGGTATACGGCATGACGAACCGCTTATGGGCGTACCGGGTCGGCTCAACTGGCGCCCTGTCGCTGTACCCGCAACGAACCGTACCGGCGAGCGTCCTCCGCCGTGACAAGACCGAGACAACCAGCGGCCCGATTGCCGCTCTGGACCCCAAAGGGCGTTACGTTGTTGTTCACGATGCAAATAACGAGCGGAAATTTTTCGCGTACCGTGTTCCGCCGACAACCAATACCGTAGCGGCGCGTAAGCCGCTACGATCGTTCGGCAAGGAATACCAGTCTTTCTACACGGAGCCGACCGGTCGCTTTTTATACGCCCTAACGCCCGACCCCGCGAAGCCCTGGGTGCGTAACGCCATACTCGAATCCGAAGCGCCGAACGCACTCGCCGTTTGGAAGGTGCGAACCGGACCGCAATTTACGGCTACCGTTGCGCCCCGTGTATTTCCCGAGCGGATAAACGAGTTGGTTTTTGTCGCGTCGCCGCCCGGTTCGCGCTAAACTATAACTCGTCTTATGAAAAATAAAATTCTTCTCTCTTTGCCTGCCGGTCAAAAAGTCGGCCTCGCCTTCTCGGGCGGCCTCGACACGTCGGCGGCGATTGCGTGGATGCGCCATCACGGCGCGATCCCGTACGCCTATACCGCGAATTTGGGACAACCCGACGAAACCGATTACGACTCGATAACCCGCCGCGCGCTCGAATACGGGGCGGAAAAAGCGCGGCTGGTGGACTGCCGCGAGCCATTGGTGCAGGAAGGGCTTGCCGCCCTGATGTGCGGCGCGTTTCATATCGGCACGGCGGGACGACGCTACTTCAACACCACGCCGCTCGGGCGCGCTGTCACCGGCACGCTTCTCGTACAGGCGATGCGCGAGGACGGCGTTCTGATCTGGGGAGACGGCTCAACGTACAAGGGCAACGACATCGAGCGGTTTTACCGCTACGGCCTGCTCGCAAACCCCAACTTGCAGGTGTACAAACCGTGGCTGGATCAACAGTTCGTGTCCGAGATGGGCGGGCGGGCCGAGATGAGCGCGTGGCTGACCGAACACGAGTTCGAGTTTCGCGCATCGGCGGAAAAAGCCTACTCGACCGACGCCAATATCTGGGGCGCGACCCACGAGGCCAAAGACCTGGAGTTTTTGGACAAGGGGATGCGAATTGTCGAACCGATCATGGGCGTCAAGTTCTGGGACCCTGACGTTACGGTCGAGGCCGAGGAGGTGACGGTCGCGTTCCAGGAGGGCGTTCCAACAGCGATCAACGGCGAAACGTTCGCGTCGCCGGTTGCGCTGGTCGAGGAGGCGAACCGCGTGGGCGGGCGGCATGGTTTGGGAATGTCGGATCAGATCGAGAACCGCATTATCGAGGCGAAAAGCCGGGGCGTCTACGAGGCGCCGGGAATGGCCCTGCTTCATATCGCGTATGAGCGGCTTTTAACCGCGATCCACAACGAGGGAACGCTGGACAACTATTACTCGCTGGGTCGCAAATTGGGCCGTTTGTGCTACGAGGGCCGCTGGTTCGATCCGCAATCCCTGATGCTCCGCGACACCCTTCAAAAATGGGTCGGGCGGGCGGTGACGGGAACCGTGACGCTGGAGTTGCGGCGCGGCGACGATTACACGATTCTGGACACCACCGGCCCGCATCTGACCTACCGACCCGAGCGTCTTTCCATGGAGCGGGTCGAGGAGGAAGCGTTCACGCCGCTCGACCGTATCGGGCAACTCGCCCTTCGCAACCTCGATATTCTGGACTCGCGCGAAAAACTCGCGGTTTACGCCGCATCCGGCGCGCTTGGCTTATCGAGCGGCGGCGGGTCCGCAACCGGCCTGCTCGGCTCTCTGGGCGGCGACGCGGACGGGACAGCGGGGGAAACCGAATAATGGCGACGCTTTGGGGCGGCAGATTTGAAGGCGAAACCGACGCCCTGGTGTGGGCGTTCAACCAGTCGCTTCCATTTGATCGGCGACTGTGGCGCGAGGACATTCAAGGAAGCGTCGCCCATGCCCGGATGCTCGCCCGCCAAGCCATTATCACGCCGGACGAGGGAGCAACGCTTGTTGCGGGCCTTCAGGCGTTGGAGGCGGATCTGGCGTCCGGCGCGGCCCAGTTGCCCCCGGACGCAGAGGATATTCATTCCGCCGTGGAAAGCCTGCTCCGTGAGCGCGTGGGCATGGTCGCTGGTAAACTCCACACGGCTCGGTCGCGCAACGATCAGGTCGCGACCGATCTGCGCTTGTACCTGCGCGGCGCAAGCGAAACGTTGCAAGCCGACATTCACGCCCTGCGTACGCTTTTAACCGAACTCGCCGACGCGAATTTGGGAACGGTTCTGCCGGGCCGCACGCACCATCAGCACGCCCAGCCGATCTTACTGTCACACCATCTTCTCGCCTATTTTTGGATGCTGACCCGTGATGAAGAACGCTTTGCGGATGCGGCCCGGCGCGCCAACGCCCTGCCGCTCGGCGCGGGGGCATTGGCGGGAACGCCGTTTCCCATTGACCGAGAGTTTGTGCGCGAACAATTAGGCTTCGCCGTTTTGTGTGAAAACTCGCTCGATGCGGTATCGGATCGAGATTTCGCGGTTGAGTTTTGCTCATGCGCGTCGCTACTCATGCTCCACTTGTCAAGGCTCGCCGAGGAGATCGTGCTGTGGAGCGCGCCTGAGTTTGGCTTTGTCACGCTTCCCGATGCGGTTACTACCGGCTCGTCTATTATGCCGCAAAAAAAGAACCCGGATGTCGCGGAACTGATACGCGGCAAGACCGGGCGCGTGTACGGCGACCTGGTCACTCTTTTAACATTGATGAAGGGCCTGGTTCTTGCATATAACAAAGATATGCAAGAAGACAAGGAGCCGCTGTTCGATGCTGTGGACACCGCAACCGCCTGCGTACGCTTGATGACGCGCATGCTGGGCGGCGCGCAGTTCCGAGCCGACCGCATGAAGGCCGCCCTACGCGGCGATTTTTCCACGGCGACGGATCTTGCGGACTCTCTCGCCGCAAGCGGAGTTCCGTTCCGCGAGGCGCACGAGATTGTAGGAAAATTGGTGCGCGCTTGCCTTGACGACGGGCGAATTCTTGAAAATCTAACCCTCGGCGAGCTGCACGCCTTTGATGCGCGCTTCACCTCCGACGCCCTGCTTGCCGTAACGCCGGAAGCATCCGCGAACGCGCGCACGAGCCGTGGCGGAACCGCGGTAGACGTTGTTCGTGAACAAATCGCGCGCGCATCCGCTGTCTTAGCGACTACCGTTGAGTAGGAATAGCGCTCGCATCCCCGCCGCTTGCGGATGAGCGGAAACATCATTACGACCCCATGTCTTCTAAGCCGCCATTATTTCCGTCCCCAACGCCCGCCGCGCCGAATACGGGCATTGCAACAAATACCGTTGAACAGGCGGAGCGTAATGTCGCCATCGGGGCTACCGTACTTGCCGCGCTTGAAGTTGGAATTGCCAAAATAGCCGGGGTTGACCTGTGGCCCGTCACGTTGTGCGCCGCCCTGATTCTTGCGGGGGTGTTTGTCAGCCTTCACCGTTCCGCGCGGCGTCCGTACCGGCCTGCGTCCCCTTACGCCTTTGGTATCGCGGTGTCCGGGCGCCGACTTACCCTTCTGCTTTTGTTCAAGGTCGCCGCTCTTGCGGTTTGTGTCACCGGCGGTTCGCTCTCCGAGTTGACGGGTTTGCTTTACCTTCCGCTCTTTTTGGGCGCGCTTTTTTTTGGGCTGAGCGGAAGCGTCCTCATGGGGCTTTGTTGCGGCGCGTTACTTTTGGTTTCGGGCTACTTCTTCCCTTTCGCTTCCGGCGCGTTTGAGGCCGCGATCCAAAAAGTCGCCGCAATGGTTGTTGTGGCGTTGGGAACGGGAGCGTTCGCGCAAGGATTGACGCGCACTGCCGCCGACGCTACCCGGCGCGCCGCAGAACAAGAAAAGCGAGCCGGTGAGCAGGAAGCGCGCGCGCTTCAACTGGAATGGTTCAACGACACCTCTTCGATGATGGACGCGTTGCACAACCGCGAAAGCATGCTATCCATCGCGATGATCCGCCTTGACGACCTGTTGCCCGGCGAAACGTCGGCGATTTATTTGCGAACCGCCGACGATGGATTGCTTGAACTTTCCCAGTTAATGCGCCGAGGCGAGGATTCCGTGTCGCCCATATTGCATCTTACCGGCGCGGAAGAGTCCGTTTTGCGGGAAATGAGCAGGGAAGCGCGCTTGTGGCCAAACGTCCAAGCCGACGCGTCCGATCTGGGCGCGTTTCGCCATCTTGACCCGAGCGCGCAGGGCGTTCTCGTGGCCCCGCTTCGCGCCGTGGATGAACTTGTTGGCGCTATTTATATCGGTTCACGAACTCCCCATCGCCTTACCGCCGAGCATCGGGAACTGCTGTCGTTGTTCGCGCAACGCATCGTGTATCCGATCCAGCGCATGCGCCTGCAAGCCCTTGCCACAACGGACGCTCTGACCGGCCTCAATAATCGCCGCGCCTTTCGGCAACGCCTTCGGGAAGAAACCGAGCGCGCCCGCCGTTACCGCCACGAACTAAGCCTGATACTCCTCGACATTGACCATTTCAAACGCGTCAATGACACGTATGGGCATCGCGCCGGGGATGCCATTCTCGCGCAGGTGGCGACCGTGCTAAGGCGCACCTCGCGCAACATCGATTTGCCCGCTCGTTACGGCGGCGAGGAAATGGCCCTGATATGCCCGGAAACCAAACTCGGCGATGCGCGCGCTCTTGCCGAACGTATCCGGAAAGTTGTGGAAGAAACCGTTTTTGAGTTGCCGGACGGGGCGGGCGCAACGCGTATCACGGTATCGCTTGGCGTCGCCAACCATAGCGAATCAAGAAAAAATGAGGCGCAACTTATCGAGGGCGCCGATCAAGCGCTGTACGCCGCGAAAGCCGGGGGGCGAAACCAAGTTGTCGCAACCGACGACGACGTTGCTCCCGCTTTATATAGCCCCGTTACGGCTTGACAAGCGCAAGACCGGCATCCGGGCGAATGCGTTTTCGCAAGCGAACCATCGTATTGCCATTCACGGACAGGTATTCAACCGAGTCCATCAGCATTTCCATCAAGGCGATACCGCGCCCGTGTTCCGCATCGGCGTCCGGCATCGCGCCGCCAAGAACGGGGTGAAACCCATTACCCCGATTGGTCACATCGATCTCCAGGGCGTCGCCATCCGCACGGGCCGCGATCACAATGGGGGCGACCACGACGGAACTCTCGGAATTGGACATTGCCTCCGAGGGCGCTGTGACCAGGGCGGGGTGAATAACCGCATTGTTGCACGCCTCGCCAACGGCAAGTTTAATCGCCGCGCGCGCATCTGGCGGAAAATGCAGTTGTTCGCCGAACGCATCCACAGCATCGCGCGCAATACCAATGTATTCATGCAGAGCCGGAATTTCAACTTGAATCTTTGTTTCGGCGCGCTCCGCCTCAGCGCCCGCCGCGGCGTTTATTGCGCCGTGTTGCTCCGCTTTTATCGTGACATCCTTGTCGTTGTTTTTCATGACTTGTCGCTTTGCCGCCCAGTTCCGCCTATGCCGGTATCAGCCCGATTCGCTCGTGGCTCGGCGTTTTACAGTAACAGTATTCCGCTTTTGACCGCAGTTGTAATCTTTTATTTTCTGCAAAATTACCGGTCACTTTCGCTTACGTACGCCGGTTATCGTTTCTGAATTCTATAAGGTATGACGGCTAAAACCCGTTCGTCAGTTCCCTTCGAGAAGCGCGAGGGCTGCGAACCCATGACGCTCCGCAATCTTAATCTGCGCTGTAGTCGGCCCCTTGTCCGCCAAGATCGCTGTGGCGCCGGACGGGTCCTGTACAAAAAGGGCGACCGCGTTCTTGATCTCCGTCCCGCCCTTATTCAACGTTTCCGCAACGCGCGCCGTGACCGTATCCGCGTCGTCGCCCGCGCTCGCAAACCGCATCCACGGCGTTGCAATGTCGTCGCGGCGCAAACAAACAACCGCGGCGTTGTTCAAGAACTCCGATAAAGCGGTCACTATCTCCGTGGCGCGGGACGATGCAGGAGCGGCGGCGGCGGCAAGCAAGCGTCGGAGCAGGCGAGCCTCACGCTCGGCATCCTCGCCCTGATGCAATAAGCGCGCATTTTGGAAAGCCACGGCGGCCTGCGAGGCGAAAGCCGACAACAAACGCGCCTCGTCGCCGCGCCACACGCGCGGCGCGCGCGTGTATACCTCAAGAACGCCGATGGTTTGCGCGCCGCTTCGGAGAGGAACGCCGAGATAGGAACCAATTCGTCCGCGTGCGGCGCGCGGGCGCTTCTCCGAGGAAAAGCGCGCGTCCTCGTTGATGTCCGTGGCGATAACCGGTCTTTTGCGGTGGGCGGTAAGTCCGGTCGGCGTCGCGTCGTTCACCGTCACCGGCGGGGATGCGCCGCCCTCCTCCCGGCTCGTTTCCGTCGCCAACCGAAAGCCCGCGCGGGCTTGTAAGTGCAAAAACGCCACGCCATTCTCCGCGCCATCTTCTTGTTCGCTCGCGGGCGCACGCGTGTAAAGCGCGCAACGATCCGCGCCCATTAATTCCTGCGTCAATTGCGCGATGAGCAGGGGAACCGATTGAGGCTCCTGGGACGAACCGAGCGCGCGGGCTACCTGATGAAAATAACGACGCAGTTCACGACCTTTGTGCTGAACCTCATCGAACATCCGGGCGTTCTCCAGCGCGGTCGCGGCCTGATTTGCAATCGTATACAACAATTCGACCTCGGCGACCGTAAAACGCCGCCGCCGATCCGACAAAGCGCAAAGCGTACCGATAATAACGCCTCCGCTACCGTGGAGCGGCGTCGCCACCAGTGACGTCACACCCTCTGTGTCAAGCGGAAGCGAGGCGTTACGGCGGTCCGTTCGCACCTCATCAATCGCGGTCGGCGTTTCAAACTCCGCCACCCATCCAGGTATTCCCTGGCCCACGAAATGACGTAGCCGCGTGTCCGCGCCGGGGGACAAGCCGCGCTCCGTTGCGAGCGTCATTTCTCTACCGTCGTCTCCGCTTCGTTTCAAGAATAACGCCAACTTGTCTACTTGAAGCAACGCCTGAACCGAATCCGCCACGCGCTCCAACACCTCGCTTCTTTGGAACGACGCCCCCAAAGATTGAGACAGTTCGTACAGCGCGGCGGCCTCTTCCGCGCGGCGTACGGCGTCTTCGTAGAGTGCGGCGTTGTCCAGAGCGACCGCGACCTGAGATCCGACCGCCGACAGTAAATTCGCGTCCGCAAGCGAAAATGCGTTGTCGCCCTGCCGCGATAAAACCAGTAATACGCCGCGGGGCGCCGCGTCGCCGGAGCGGATCGCTACCGCAAGACCGGACCGCGCCGCGACTTCGGGAAAGGGAGAGTTATATCCTTCCGCGCCGTCGCCGCTTCCCGCCGCGCCGCGCTCTTGTTCGTCCGTCAGCGCAAATGTGAGAAACAACGGATGCGTCGCCTGCATCGCCGCCCACCCGAGGCCCAAATCGGCGGGAAGCGTCCGCTCGCGTGCGCTGCCGGACGGCAGGCCGATCTCCTCGGCGACAAACAGCGTTGCGCTTTCACCGCCGTTTTCCGTAGCGCCCCGAAGAAAAATGACCACCGCGGCGCAGTTAAGATGCGCGGATGCCTGCGCCACCGCCGCTTGAAGGGCGTCGCGCGTAGACAACTGTTTTGAAACGCTACGAACCGCCTCATATAAAACGGACAACTCACGTCCTTGCCGGTCTGTGTCGGCGCGCAGTCGTTCATTCGCCAGCGCAACGCCGCCTGCGCTCGCGAGCGTGGAAAGGGCGAGCAGGTCGTCACCACTGAACGGCAAACCATCTTGTTTGTTGAGCGCGACAAGCGCGCCTACCGGTTCGCCGCGTGCGAACACCGGCACAGCGGCGATGGAGATAAGAGAGGGGGTGAAGGGCGCATAAAGCGTAACCGCGTCTAAGTTGACGGGCCGAAATGCGAGAAAAGGCTCACCGGTTCGCGCCACGTTTCCCGCAACCGTATCCTCCGCCCGAACGCGCGTCCCGGTGATAACAGCGGCGTCCACACCCGCCGCCGCCACAAAATCCGCGGTTTCCCGGTTTGGCGAAAGGAGAACGACTGTCACCGAGGCGGCGCGTGTCAGAACAAGGGCTTGCTGGGCGATGATCTGGAGAACGGAGCGTTCCGGTTCGGCTTGACCAAGCGCGCGCAAAACCTCGTGCAGCGCGGTAAGCGCAAGGGGCGTCGCCGCCGCCGCGTCCGTTCCAGTAACGAGCGGCGGCGGCGTCGGTTCATCACGAGCGGAAGGTAGCGCGGCATCTTCAAGCATAGCGGAACCGCGCCGTGTCAACCGGAACGAGAATGTGCGCGCGGGCGGTTCATTTTAGCCACACGTTACCCTTCCTGTCAAGCCGGAACGCTCTCCACGCTTGACAGGGTAAACCCGCCGCGATACTATGGGTTCTGTGCGCTACTTGGCCCGTTGGACAAGTGGTTTAAGTCGCCTCCCTTTCAAGGAGGAGAACAGGGGTTCAAGCCCCCTACGGGCTATATTGGTCAGTCAAAGGTGGTTATCGTAGTCAGCCGATAACCACCTTTGAGAGTTGTTGCTACGGTGTTTTCGCGCTCCTTATCTATGATTGGAGCGGCGAAATGATAAAAAGGCTTCCTACTTACGTTCGCGCGGCACGGGTTGCGCGGCCTTCTGGTTCCCCCACGGGCGAACATTTGACCCCAAACGCGGGTTCTCTGCTTCCCCTTCCGGCTGAAACGCCGAAGGACGCGGTGCCGGTTACCCTTCTGCGAACGCTTACGCGGTCGTACCTCCTTGATTGCGATATGAACCGCCATAGCGAGCGAACCACTACGGCGCGCCGCGATTTGCTGGCCAAACTCGCTTGGTTCCTTGACCGCGAGGGGATTACGCTCCTCGATGTTCACGCACTCCGCGCATTCTTTCACCATGTCACGCACGGCCACGAGGAGCCGGGCGGCAGGTGGGGCAATCCGCACATGAGCCGCGCGGCGTCGGCGGGGACGCTCGCAACCTACTTCCGCTACCTACGCGCGTTCCTGAACTGGTGCGTCAAGGAGGGCGCGCTCTGCGTGTCTCCGATGGACAAATTAACGCCTCCCGTGGACCGACCCGATCAGGTCCAGCCGTTCAGCCCTGAACAAATCGGTGCGCTCATCGCCGCCGCCCGTGCAAGCCTTCATCCCGTGCGGAACGAGGCGATTATCCTTCTACTCCTCGATACCGGTCTTCGTGCGACCGAACTCGTCACGCTCCGCGTGTCCGACGTGGACCTGTGGGGCGGGCAGATCACGGTTCGCATGGGCAAGGGCGGCAAATCCCGCCGCGTTCCATTCTCCACGCCGACACGCCGCGCCCTGTATCAGTGTTTGAACGAGCGGGAAAGCGCGCCCGGTGAGATGTTTTTCCTCGCCGATAGGGGAGAGGGCGCGGGCGGCGGTTTGGGTCGTCGCGGCCTCCTCAAACTCATGCACCGTCTGGGCGCGGTTGCGGGGATCGAAGCCTCGGCGCGGTGTTGCCCGCATACGTGGCGGCATACGTTCGCTGTCTCGTACCTTCGGGCGGGCGGAAACGTGTTCGCCTTGAAGGAGTTATTGGGGCATACCTCGCTTACGATTGTGAACCGCTACGTCAACCTCGCAAACGCCGATTTAGCGACCGCTCACGCCAAGTTTAGCCCGGTATTGCTTATGAACTCGGAAGGGAGGGGATAAGAATGGATAGTTATCTACTTACCACACAAGAGCGCGAGGAGATAATCCGTGAGATATGGCCGGATTTCCCACCACGGAACGTGTATCGATTAAACGACGCGTTCCTTCTGAAAGAACTATCCGAGACGCGCCGCTGGCGGAGTGAAAGCCAAGTTAGATGGAGGAAAACGCAGCGACGTCTGATTTCGATGGATATACTGACCCGCGACCCTTATGCTGCTAAAGACGACCGGCGTTTAGAAGTGCGCATGTGGCGTGATATGTACGGCGGAGTTCTACGGGAAGCCGCTTTTCACTGCCCGCCACTTGCGGCGGGCGCATCTCTCCCGTCGTTATCGGATTTAACAGCAGTGCGAAAATTCCTTTTGTGTTCGGTTCAGAGTTGGTGGCAGGGGAATAGAAAACGGGTGCGCGGCAAAGAGGCCGCGAAGTCGTACGGCGCACAGGAAGTACGTTTTCTCCCTGATGGGATTGCTGTCTCCCGTCGTTGCTGGCGACCGGAAGGTATACGGATTAGAATTCCGCAGTTTGACGTTCATTGCACACATAAAACAACGCCGGACGAGTTGAACGCTGTTGTTCAACAATGGGTGGAGGAGGACAAGCAAGACGACGACCCTTATATTCTATGTTTATTGCAGAGGCGGAAGGACTGGCGCGATATTGAGGCGGAGGTTCAGAAACTAAGTCGCTTCGCTATCCAAGACCTGCTACTCAACCGTCGCCTGCCCAACTGGCCCAGCATGCTTGATTATTTATGCGGGGTCCGTGACGGCGTACCAGAAATGGCGCGACGGACGCCGCGCCGCGCCATTTTTGTCAGTTCGTTCCTGATAACAAATGGCGGTCAATTTGGCGTCAGTTGGGGGTCGCAATCGCGATTGCCACCATTGGGCTTTTTGCGAGGTTCGTTTCAAACTATTGCACCCCACGACAGTTTCGGGTCCTTTGATTTCTATGAAAAAAAAGTGTTGCCGGTGCAAAGAAAACACTGTATTTGGTTACGAAAAGTGGCCGCGACCGCAGGGGTAAAGATGGATAGCGCGGATTTGCGGCTAAGCAACAGTCGCATTGGAAAACAACCCGTCAAGCGGGTTGACGACATAACTGCGTTAAGAGATGAATTGGTTTAAGAATTTTCGGAAAGTTATCCGTTTGATTATCCCGGAAAATTAAACGTCGGTTTAATGTCCCTGTAAGCACTTGCTTACAGGGACTTTTTTTATGCGATTACTGATCGAGGACGACAACTTACGGGTTCGCATCTCACCCCTGGCAGGGGGGAAGCGGCGGCTGATTATTGACTATCCTGCCACGTACACCTACGCCGACAAGGTTTCAGAAGCCGTTTATCGTTTGCTTGGCTTGCTACCAGGTAACACGGAAATAGCAAGCATAGTCAGCGTTCAAACGGTGAACGCCGAGTGAACGCCGCCACCGCCCGCGAAACCTGCGGCCTTACCCTCGAACAAGCGGCGCGCTGGGCGCGGGTCTCGCCCGCCTACTTGCGCCGCCTGGAACGGTCGGGTATCGGGTTCCCCTACGCGCTGGCGGTACGCCTCGCCTCGTTCTACGCACGAACAACGGGAAACCGAACGGCGGTTTCTCTCAACGATTTCCTACGACACAACCCGCGCGAAAACACCACGGCCCATTTATCTCAAACGGCCCACGCGCAACAACACAATATCAACGAGGTTCGCGCTAAGGTACGGGAAGCACATCGCCGCTCCCCCGCCTCTCGCGTGGCCTCGCCGGAACCTGCTGACAACTCGGTTCCGGCGACGATCACCCCGCTCCGGCGCGCGCCGGGGTAGGCAAACGAAAACGACGGCCCCGGGACAAGGGACCGCCGCTTTCACTGACGATAGAAACGCCGCAACCGGGAACTAACCGCTCGGCGTGGAGATAAATAGATGCATTGCTATTATCGCCTGACAGAGGGCGAAAGTCAACCCCGTACCACTACGCCCAAACCGCTCGCCCTGCCACGCGCGACCGTGGCTGACCTGAAAACCGAGGGTTATACCGGCCCGTCGTCGCTCGGCCTGACCGAGGCGGAAACGCTTGCGCTCGTCGCCGCACTTAAATCACGCTCGAAACCACGGGGAGGGCGACGATGAAAACGATCTTCGTCACCGATGCTCCGATGGCGGCGTCGCCCCCTCAAACTTCTGTGGACCGGGAGCGCGGCAACCAGTACGCTACCGCTCCGAACCTGCCGCCGTTCCTTAACCGCATACCCGCCGATGCGCGCGACGCCGTTCTCCAGTTGTTCTTCCGCGCCGCCTACGCGGACCGCAGAGACAACGGAGGCGGGGCAGGCTATCTATCGTCGCCTGCAACCCTGATACACCGCGTTCGTGTGGACGGGGCGTTCTTCCTCACGCCCAAATCCCCCCGCTGGCACGCGGAAACGTGGGGCGCGTTCGTGCGCCTCCTGTGGGAGCATTGGCGCGAGGCGGAAATCTTCGCGTGGACCGTCGCCCAGACGGCGGCGGGTAACGAAATCATCCGACCGCGCCTTTTGTCACAAACCGCTCAACAGGAGGAGGTCGAACGGTGACAATGATGCACACCAATCCCAAAACGGGTCAGGAGGCGTTTCTGCGCCTCCTGACCGCACCGTACCAACATTCGGCCCGCGCGTTTGTGGAGTTGCGCGCATTCACCCCGGGCGCGAAGGGGGGCAAGCCGTCCGCGCGCGGCTGGTTCCCCCTTCACGATCAGGGCTTATCCGCGCTCGCTCTGCGCGCGTCTCGTGTCGCGCCCGCCTCCGATGTGTATATTGGCGTTTTGCCCCGCACGGAAGGGAAGGGGGGGGCAGATGGTTTGCGCCTTTGCGGGTGCCTTTGGTGCGATGTGGACGGCGGAAACGAAGGGCCGCGCGAAGCGTTGCAACTGCTCACAAATGCGGTTATGGCAAACCGTGTTCCGGCTCCGAACGTGCTGACGCGCTCGGGCGGCGGGCTTCATGCCTACTGGCTCCTCGACCCGCCCGCGCCGTGCAAAACGGCGGAAGAACAAGATCGGGTGCGCCGCGTCCTGCGCCGGGTTGTTCTCGCGGTCGGCGGCGATAACGAGCGCGCCCATGCCGACCGGGCAAGCGCGGAACCCGCCCGCGTTTTGCGGCTCCCCGGTACGTTCAATCACAAAACCGGGTCGCCACGTCCGGTAACGCTTCTGCGCGCCTGTCCTCCCTCGAACGATGCGCCCGCCCGCCCGCTCGTCTGGTGGGCGGCGAACCTCCCGCCTGAACCGCTCCCGGCGCGTGTCGCGTTTCCTGCACGATCAGCGCGATCAGAACGATCAAACGCTTCTTTCCTCCTGCCTGATGAGGGACGGTTGCCCCTCGCAACGATGCGCCTCATGGAAACTGGCGCGGCTCCGGGCGGTATCCACGACGCGATGAAACGGGCGGCGGTCGCGGCGGTGAAGGCGGGATACACCGACGATGCCGCCGTGCGCGACGTGTGCGCGAAGGTGCTTGCGGCGTCCGGCCTGTCGCCGCACGACCCCGCCGAAGCGCGGAACCTCGACAACCTGACGGCGTGGGCGTGCCGCAACGTGCAACCGGATTTAACGAACGCGACTTTAGGAGGTCCCCGATGATTTCTGATGAACTGCTGGCGGGCCTCGCCGAAGCGTCGCCCGGTGAGGCGGCAAAAGCCGTGTCTCTACTCGCCGCGCGTTTGGGCGCAAGGGAACTCCTTCGCCTTGCGGTCGCCGCGAAACACAAAGACGGTGACAGCGGCGGAACCGGCGATACCGCCGCCCTGCTCCGGTTTATGTCCGCGCCCGACTTCCTCAAAGCGGTGGGCGAACCGCCGCCGTCCCTGGTGGAAGGGTTGATACCGGAAAAGAGTTTGGTCTTGTTCGCGGCCAAACCCAAGTACGGGAAAAGCCACGCGGCGCTGTGCCTTGCGCTCTCGCTGTGCGATGGCGCGGACGTGTGGGGGCAGTTCCGCCCGACCGCGCCCCGGAACCCGGTTTGTTATCTCGGCATGGAAGATGGCGAATACGAGATAGCCAACCGCTTGCTCGGCCTCGGCCTAAAAACAACGGATACCACAGCCCGACCGCTCTACATCTGCCCGCAACGGGTCGCCATATCCGACCCCGTAGCGCTTGCGGAACTGTGGGAGGCGATCAAGGAATTCGCGCCGCGCCTTTTGATTGTGGACACGGCGCGGGAGGGGCTGGGCGTGCGCGATTGGTCCGACGCCGCCGAGGTAGGGGAGCGCATCCGCCCGATCAGAGAGTTTGCGCGGGAACACTGCTCCGTTTTGCTTATCGCCCATAACCGCAAAGCGGCATCCGAGGACGGCGGCGACGAGATCAGCGGCTCCAACGCCTTCGCCTCGTCGGTGGACGGGTGGATTTCCGCGACGAAGAAGGAGGACATGGCGAACGGGAACCGGCGCTTGCACCTGTCCATTCAGGGGCGGGGCGGTATGCGCGGGGAAACCGTTATTGAGATGGACACCCATACGCACCGATTCCACGCGGTAGACGGGCAGGCGCTCGGCGCGGAACGCCGGGAGAAACGGGCGGAACGGTTCGCGCCGCTTATTGCCGCTCTGCAAGCCCGTGACGGTCAAAAAGCGACGATCAACGAACTCGCGACGGACACCGGTATCCCGTATAAAACGTGCCAGCCGCTCGTTCAGGAGATGGTGGAAGCGAAGATATTGGCCCTCACTGGCGAAACGGTAGCAGGGAAGGGAAGGCCCGCCCCCGTCTACTTACTTCTTCTTCAAACTTCTCCTCCCTATGGCGTAGAGAATAACGGAATAAGAATAAGTCCCGCTGATGAGACGGGGACGGGTCCGTGGGAGGTGGAGGTATGACCAGTGCCGCGTTAACGCTCAGTGCGCCGCCATTGGACCTGTCCGGCTTTCTCACCGATTGCGAGCGTCGCGGTATCAGTCTATCGCTTGGCGGAAACGGCGACACATTGCGCGTGTCGGGGCGGCAGGGGACCGAACCGCCGCCCCGGCTCGCGGAATACCTGCGCCATCATAAGCCTGCGCTCCTCGACCTTTTGCGGACTGCCGAGGTGCCGGAGGAAATACAGACACCGGATCAGGCGGCGGAAGTAGAACAAACTGAGGATACGCGGCGATTGCAGGCCGCGTACGAGGCCGCGCGGGCGGGCCTGATGCCGTCGCTCACGACGGAAACCCGCGTCACGATTTCGCCGGGTGTCACCACGACGGAACCCGCTCGCGCCTTCCTCGCCGCCTACGCGAACTTGCGCGGCGTGACGCCCGGCCTGCGCGCCAAAGAACACGCCACGATGAACGCGATTGCGCTCTGGTGGGACAATCAACCCGCAAATGACGGAAACCGAAAACCCTTAAGCGATTGCTTAAACGAAGGAGTAGAATATGTGTGAAACGATGAACCAAGCAAGCGATATAAGCGACAACGTAGACGCGGGAAGTGATGCGCCTATGCCTCGCGCGTCCGAAACCTACAAGCACAGCGCGATGTACCGGAACCTCCTGCGCGGCTTCGCGGACGTTTTAGAGGAAACCGAACGCCTCGCCGAGTTCGACGCGAACCGCGCGCACGTCCACGGACAAATGGCAGGCTATCAAACCAATCTTTCGGCAGATCGGGAGACGCGCGACCGCGACCGCGACATGGCGATTCTCCTAAACCTTCAGGTCGCGCATTACCGGGACGCGCTGGCCGAGGCGCGGCAGGGGGCGGCGGCGCTCGCCTACCACCTCGATCAAGCCCTGACCGCGTTTAGCCTCGTGGACACGTCACGCGCTTTTGAACTCGTGCAGGAAGGCAAACGCGCCGCCGCAACGATTGAAACGGGCGCGGCGCAGGCCGAAAGCCGCGCGCAGGAGATGGACGCGTATCCGCTGGACGACCTGCGCGCCGCACTTCCCCAACTTAGCGAGTACCTGAAAAACGATGTAGCGGCGGAGACGGTAGCCCTTGCCCCTTCCGTCACTACGCCCGAGGAGTTTTAACAATGCCTGCTATTGACAATGTCCCTTTCCCTCGCCGCCGAACCGGGCAACAGTACCTGCTCGACCTGATACGGGAAACGGGCGGCGGCGCATCTGCCGCGACGGGTTTGATCTCGCCTCCTGCGCTTTTCCCGCGTTTGCCCGGTGGTCCCGCGCCTCTTGGTCAACCGGGGGCGTCAAACCCCGCTCCGAATGTCCGAAACTCGCCCCCGGTTGTCGCGCCGTCGTCGGTTCCCTTCACCCGGTTCTATCGTCCTCGTGATGGCGACGGCGGGGTCTATGCGTCGCTTCCCGATGCGGCGAATGGTCAACAACCCGCCCCGTCGTCTTGGACAAATGGGCCGTCCCCGCTCCCGCCGACGAACGGAGCAGACACCAACACGGGCGATAACAGCGCAGACACCGATACGGCGGGTTTGCTCGCCCAACTCGGCATCGGCCCCGATGGTGGCTTGGCGTTGCCCAAACGCGCGTACACCTTTCCAGCCGCGCCGCGCCCGCGCGCTCTGCCGGTCGCGCCTGTCTATAATCCCAATGAAGGCGACCCGCTCAAAGGGGCCGGTATCGCCGCGCTCCTCGGCCTGATTGCGGGCGGCGGTCGCCGTTCGGCGGCGCAGGCGGCGGGAACGGGATACCTGCAAGGCCACCGGCAGGGCGTGGACAAGCGGTATAGCGCGCAAACGCAGGAATACGGTCAAGCCGTGGACCAGGCGCGTTATGGCAACCAAATGGACCGGCAACAGTACGCCGATCAGGTCGGCGCGGTGGAAAACCAAATCGGCGTGGACAACGCGGCGGATAACCTCGCGATCAAGAATTACACCACGCAGGCAAATCAGCGATTGGCGACGCAGAAACAAGGCCTTGCGGAAACCAAAGCGCGCACCGACGCCGAACACGCCCGTATTACGGCAGGCGGCGCGTTCTACAAAGAACTGGAAACGCTGGACCCGCCCTCACAACAAAGGCGGCTGGCGGCGGCGGAGTCCGATGGAACGCTTGGCGCGCTCGGTATCACGATCAAGAAGAACGACAAGGGCGTGTACGACATTGGAACGTTGTCGCGCGCCGCGCCGCCGAAGGCTGAGGATAGCCCCGCCGTTCTTCGCGGCAAACGCTTGGAGCGGGAACTGTTTGAGCAGTACGCTTTGCTCAAAAACGACCGCTTGCCCCGTAGTGGCGCGGCTCAGATTGTGGCGCGCATCAGCAAACTACAATCCGCTTTGGGCTATGGTCCGGGTGCGCCGCAGGTGGGGGCCATCTTAGACACTTACACGCCTGCCCAAAGACAAAACATTGCGGCGCGACAGCGACAACAGGCCGAAACGGAACGGGCGCACCGGGCAAGTGAGGCCGCACGGCAAAAGGGCCTTAATATCCAGCAACAGAACGCCGAAGCGCGCCGAAGCGGGGGCGCGATCAGCCCCGAAGCGAAAGCCGCGCAACGAGCATTGATGAAAATTCAAGCCGCCGAGTCATCTGATGCAACTCGCGATACAACTGTGGGGCTACCCGAAAAGCCGCTCCCGTCTCTACCCGGCGTGAACTTGCCCGCCGCGCATCCCGCGGCGGTGCGCGGCGTCCAGCGCGTCACCAATAACGCTTTTATTCGGAACCGTTTCCCAAATCTTCGCCTTGCGGGCGCGAGCGGCCAAACCGCGTACTTCACGCTCGGGGGCGGCGGCAAACAACTCACCACGCGCGGCGTTTATCATTCGCTGGCGGGGACTATCGCGAAGGAAATAGGCGGGAACGCCGTCGCCGTCTTTGAGATGCCGGGTAGCCGTGGTGAGAATGGCGAGATCGTGACGCAACCACGAGTTAAAGTTACGTTCGGCGCAGAGCCTAAGCGCGGCGGCGGTTCGGGTGCGGGCGTCAAGCCTGCGCGTCCATTTGCGGCAAATGGAGCGGTCCCGCGCCTGACGGGTGCGCCTCCCCCACGGTTTCAGCAACCCACGGCTCCCCGCGAGGTGAAGGTGGGCGGTCGTTCGTTTACGGTGAAAACCATCAAAGGGGGCGCGCGCTAATCATGCCGGGTGACAAATTACAGATAACCGATAACGCGACGGGGGCGGTCCATGAAATTGAATACACGGGCGCGCCGCCGTCCGACGCCGAAATCAAGGTGATACTAAGTCAAATGCGCCTGGGCGGTCCCGCAAAACCCCTCACGCCGCCTGCGAAGGCGCAAGCCCCTTCCGCCTCACCTTTTCCCGTCTTACCGAAAAAGCCTATCCACATGGCGACCGATGCGGAACTGGTGAACGAGATGAAGCAGGCGGGACGCGATCACGGTATCCCGGTTTCCGCATGGGATTCTATGGGGCCGTTTGGGCGTTCGATGGGCCGGGATATATCCCGCGCCAAGAACAGCGGTAGCCCGGTCGGTCGTTTCCTCGGCAACGCTTTTGAAGATGCGGGCGGCATGATAAAAGGCGGTATCGGCTTGCTCGGCAACGTCGCCGATACCGTTTCCGGTTCGGAAGGCGCAGATCGTGCGACGCGCGGGGCGGCGTTCGCGTTGTCTCCGGTGGATCGTGCGCGATTTGAAGCGCAGGCGAATGAGCAGGCCGATCAGGTGCAAAACGCCGTGGGGCCGCTTGCCGCTGTCCCCGCTGGCGTTTTGGACACCGTTCGCGTTCCGTCCGAATGGGCGGGGGCGGCGCTTGGACAACGCGCCGCGTCGTTTGACCGCAACCGGCCCGACCTCGCCCGCGAACAAATGGGTCGTATGGCTTCCCAAACAGTCGCAGGCGGCGTGGACGATGCCGCGCGCTTCATCACGGAGCATCCGGTACAAACTGCGCTCCTTGCCGCCGATGTGGGCGCGCTGGGCTTGAACAAACTCGCCGGTGGTATTGCGGCGCGACGATCAGCAGGTGTATTGCTTGCGGAGGGTATTCAGCCTGCCGCCAATGGCTTGCTCGAAACCCGCGTAACCATGCGTGATGTGACAGGATTGGACACGCCCGTTCCGGTGGCGTCCCCGCTCCCGTCGTCTGCGCTGGTCGCCCCGCCCGTTCCGCCGCCGCCCGGTGCGCCCGCTCGTTCTTACGTGCCGGATTACGCACGTCGGCCCGATGGGTTGGACGCGCCGCCCGCCGCGCCGGTCGTGCCGGTCGTGCCTGCTCCCGTCGCGCCTGCTCCTATCTCCTCGCGTGGCCCTGCGCTTCCTCCGGGTGCGCCTCGTCCGGCCCTGCCGCCGCCGCGCGCTATTTTGCCCGGTGCGTCGCAGAGTGCGTCCCGCCTTGCGGGGCCTGCTCCGGTCGCCCCGATCAGAAACACGTTCGCGGAACCGGGCGCGGCAAAGGGAGCCGCGACGGGAAACCAAGCGGTCAACGGCCTGCGCGATGGTGCGGTAACGCTGTCGCAAAAGGGCGGTTCGGGTGCGCTGGTTCCGTCTCTGACGCCGCCGCTATCCCGCATGGCGCGTGCGGGTGTGATAGCGAAGAAAACCGGCGCGGTCGCGCTCGATGCCGCTCGAATCCCCAACACTTTAAAGACCGCTTACGATTTGAGTGCTCCGGCTCGCCAAGCCGGTCCACTTTCCGTGGGGCGTCCGGTTGCGGCGGTTGCGGCGGCGCGCGATATGTTCAAATCGTTAGCGAGCGCGGACAGTTACAAGGCCGCGCAGGCGGCGATAGCCCGGCACCCGGACGCCGCCCTTTACAAGTCGTCTGGGCTTGACCTGACGGGACTTAACGGCGATTCCGCCGCGCATCTCACACTTGCCGAAGAAGCGTATATGTCGCGCGCCGCCAGTCATATACCCGGCGTCAAAGCGTCGGAACGCGCTTACACGGCCTATCTCAACAAGATCAGAAGTGAGACGTTCACATCCATCGTCAACGGGTTCCGGCATCAGAAAATGACGGCGGCGGAGTGGGAGAACCTGACCCGCGCGACGGCGCGGTATGTGAATACGGCGAGCGGGCGCGGCGACCTGGGCGCGTTTCAGAAAGCCGCCGAGAACCTGAACGGGATTGTGTGGAGTCCGAAGTTTCTTAAATCGCGTTTGGATCTCATGAACCCGGCGTTTTACAAATCGCTTCCGCCCGCCGTGCGCCGCCAAGCGTGGCGCGACATGGCCGCGCTTAGTACGGCGTGGGGGGCGACGCACATGGCGGCGCACTTGTCCGGCTATGCTGACGTGACTTTTGACCCGCGTTCTACCAAGTTCGGCAAGATGGTGTTTAAGAACCGGCAAACCCCGGACGGGCGCGATTCGGAAACGCAACTTGATATGAGCGCGGGCTTTGTCCCCTTTGCGCGAGTTTTAGCGCGCGGGGTGACAGGTACGATGGTTGACAGTGGCGGGAACGAGAAACCGACCGACTACCGAGGGGAAACGATGCGTTTTGCGGAACAACGCTCTACGCCGATTGTGGGCTTGATGGCGGACGCCCTGCGCGGTTATCTTGATAAGGACAAAGGCGGCTTCGTGGATATGTTCGGCGAGGAACAAACGCCGACCGACGAAACGATAAAACTCCTTGCGCCGATGTACGTCAAGGATATGTACGATGCATTAACCGCCGACCCGAAGAACGCCGCGAAGGTCGCCGTTCCCGCGCTTTTAGGCTCGTCGGCGGCTACCTACGAGAAGGAGAAGAAGAAGGGTAATACTGGCGGCGGTCCTACGTTCCAACCGCGTCGCACCCCGCCCGGATTGGACGAGTAGACAGCGCGCCTTAGTGGTACGGGTCGGTCGACCCTTGATCGTTTTCGTCTGGGTCGCCGTCGTCGGGGCGGCATATTTTGCAGGGCGTGAACCCGTCCTGTCGCGCTATTTCGCGGGTTGTCTCGAACTGCGTATGTAGCCACTCGCACCCCGCCCGGTGGTAGGCGTGGCCTGTTTCCGTAGTGTATACCGGATGCGCCGGGTGGGACTGTGTCGCCGCTCCCCAAAAGATAAAACCGAGGAATGCGAGAATTGCGACCCATCCCAAAACGGGTCCATCTGAAAACTTGCGGCGCGGCGTTTTGCCGACAAAAGGCGCAGGTCGTCGCGCGTAATCGGGGACATAGGGGCGTGGGTGTGGCGGTGGGTCGTCGGCTCGGTCGGGCATGGCGGGATTGTACCTGTAGAATTGTCTTCTTTTGGATACTCCATGAACCGATGGAACCCCCATGGAGTTAAAAAACGTGGCCTTTTATTTTGCGGAAAACGCGCCTCGGTGTGGGGCGAAAACACGAGCGGGAACGCCCTGTAAACGCCTTCCCTGCACGGGTAGAACGCGGTGCAACCTGCACGGCGGTAAATCTCGTTCCGGCGTCCTCGCGCCCCGGTGGAAGCAC
The DNA here is from genome assembly GCA_964252165.1 of uncultured Armatimonadaceae bacterium. GTDB lineage: Bacteria > Armatimonadota > Armatimonadia > Armatimonadales > Armatimonadaceae > CAXUMS01. The sequence continues at coordinate 1,808 of CAXUMS010000037.1, read as the reverse complement.
GGCTATTATTCAAAGACGTGGGAAGGCGATCACGTGCGCTCGACGCTCCGCGAACAGGAAGCGCGTCAGCGGCTTCTCGATCAGTACCACTCCCTCGACGCGGCAGGGCGTGACCGTTTCTTTCGGGAGCGTCAGAAACGTCTCGCGCCGCTCCTGCGCCCGCACCGAAGGGCGGAAGCGGCAAAACGGTATCGGGAACGCAAGAAAGAACGGGAGAGGTTAGCGGCATGAGCAGATCACGTCCGACCAAAGCGGAACTTGCGATACAGGCGCAAGTGGACGCCGAGATGGAGCGCATGAAGGCGGAACACGCCACGCGCAAAGCGGCAGTATTGGCCCAGCCGGACGGCGCGGCGGAATGGGAACGGCTTTGCGAAACGGCGCGCGCGGCGTCTCATGTCGAATATCGCGCCGTCCTCCAGCGCTATCAAGCGGTGACAGCGGAGAAGATTGCGGCGCACGCGCGCGCGGTGGCCTCTCGCCCAAAACATCTACGTTCCAAGCCTCGCCCAAACTGACGGAGAACTGACGGAGAACTAACGCTTTGCCCGCAAGATCGGCGACGAATGATTGGTAACCTCATGGACGCTTGGTAACCTCATGGACGCTTGGTAACCTCATGGACGCAGATAATCCTATAGGAGACTTCACCCCTGGCGAGGGAATCGCGCAGGGTCGGCGAGGGTCGGGCTGGAACTCTCGAAAAAAAATGGGTATAGTTTTTGCGGGATATAACGTCATTTTGAGAAGTGCGTGTTTGGAGCCGTTCTCGCCCCAAAACCGCCTCTGGCGTACGCATATGCGTCCATAAAAAAGACGTCTGGTTTTTCGCCGAAATTAACGCATTTGCGTCACCAAAAAAGAAAGCCGTTTTCTGCGTCAATGGTGGAAGATCGGCGGATGTGCAGACGGGAAAATCAACGCATATGCGTTGGTAAAAAAGAAACGTTGAAACGCGCCCGTTTGCTATCATAACCAGTACGCGCCGTTCGTTGTAGGGGGCAAGGGTACAAAGGCGCACACGCCGCACGCCCTGTTACCCCGTTCTCTTGCGTGTGCGCCGCTCCAACGAAAAGAAACCGCCCCGGACGTATCTAAACACGTCCGGGGCGGTTTTGTTCGTGTACGGGCCGTGTGGCGTCCTAAGCGGCCCGGACGCCCTTACGTCGTCGCGCGCGGACCATCAGGCCGCCCAGCGTGGTCGCGGTCATGCCGATCACGGCCCATTCGGACGGTTCGGGTACGGGGTTCACAGCAGGTGCGAATCCCAGGTTGAGCGTCACGTTGTTGTTTGTGGTGAATGGAAGTCCTTGAAAGTTAGCGAAGATATTGTTGGCGTCGAAAGAGACACGGCTGGCGTCGAATCCGGCCAGGTTAGAGGCGGCATCGAGAGTTACGCTGGTAAAGGTGACAGGGGTGGGACCCACTTCGCGGATACTAAAACCGTTAAACGTAGCAGGAGAGAAGCCCGATCTGCCGGTGTTAGTGCTGAAAGTAAATATGACCTGATTGGGCGTGACACGAACGTTGGTGACCCTGTCTGAGAAAGTGGCCCCTGCCGGTGTCACCGCGCTTGTACCAAGATTTGAGAGTACAGTGGATGCGTCTGGAAAAAGTCTATTCACATTGACCGGTTGCCCGTTGAGATTCTGGGCGTTTGCAGGGGTTGCGCTTGTCAGGGCGAGCAGGCTAAGGCTGGCAGTAGCAACGACAAGGGCGAAGGAACGAACGGATAGCATGGTTTCCTCATTCTGGCGTGGTGCGCGCGGCGTAGTATAGGTGGTCTGGGCGGTCTGGGCGGTCTGGGC
>CAXUMS010000036.1:6558-32855 GCA_964252165.1 uncultured Armatimonadaceae bacterium | reverse complement strand
CCAGCGCCCGGCTGGTCCCCGCTGGAAGGCGAGCCGCGCGGCTTGAGCGATTTAGCCCTCCGCAACGTAGACGCAAACGACAAGTAGTTCAACAAAAGTTGAGTTATTTGACGGACGCTTTTGGTTTACCGTAGGCGAAGCCAGAGCTGGTGAAGCTCACGTAGACTTGACCGAAGAGGTCCTTGTCCCCGTAGAGCGCATCAATCGTATCGAAGATGCCGAGCGGGCGTTCCACGATTTTGTCCCATGTCGCACCCCGGTCGGTTGAACGGAAAACGCCCGGCCTTCCGGCGACGGCGCCCGCCACAAGGAGCGTTGGGTAGTCGTAGCCGGACTTCGCCTTGCCGAATCCCACGTTCGCGGCGTTTTCGATACCTGCCGCCCGGCTCCAGTTGGCCCCGCCATCAATGGAGTGATACAAGCCCGCTCCCGTTCCCGAGGCGAACCAGAGGTCGCGGGCATGGCCCGGCGTCGCTTTGAGAATGGCGTTCCAGCAGTTGGGAAGCGGATTGCCTGTTTTGGCGAAGGCGGCTCCGCCATTCGTGGAACGGAAGACGCCGTTCTGCGGGGTGTAGAAATAGAACGTATCGGGTTCCACACGATCCGCGCAAAGCGGCTTGAGCGATGTGTAGTGCGCTTGAAGACCGGTGGGTTGCGGCCCGACGAAATCGGCCTGGGTCCAGCTCGCTCCGCGGTTTGTCGTGTAGTAGGGAAGTTTTCCTCCGGTGGGACACCACACGATGCGGTCGGGGTTGTCGGCGGAAACGGCGATCACGCCGTAGTCGAGGTCCGAGGGCAGCGTTCCTTTTTCCACAGCCGGGAAGCGTGTCCACGTCACGCCGCCATCGGTCGAGAAGCCGCTGGACTTGGCATGGGAAACAAAGTCGAGATGGCTGCGGAATACCGCCACAAGGAACTTCGGATCGCGCGGACACCAATCGATAGCCCAGGCCGACATGAACGTGGGTTGCGAGCGTGTCGCCGTGTAGGCGTCCACATCGTCGAAGCGGAAGACGCCCACATCCCACATCGCGCCGACCGGCTTGCCGTCGGGCGGGGCGATTACGTCATTGCCGCACACCTCCTCAATCCCCTCGCTCGCAGCCTGCCAGGGGATTTGAACCGGGCTGAGGTCATGGGTCCGCCAAACGCCGAACCCCTCGGCGAACCAGAGCGTCCCCTTCTCGTACGCATCGAAGGCGAGTTGCCCCGTACTCAGGAAGTAGTTCGTTTGCATTCCGGGCCAGCGGATGTTCGGGCTTTTGAGGGTGAAGGTATGAAAGGACCAAGTGGCGACCTGATCGGCGGAAACGAAGGTTTTTCCGCCGTGGATCATCGTCACCACATGTTGCGGGTCGAAAAGGTCTATAGCGATTGCCCAGTATGGCTTGTCCTTCCCGCCGTCCTTACCCTGCGGCGTGATGTCGGTCCACCCGCGCGCCGCCGTGTACTTCCACACCGCCCCCGTGGCGCCTTTGTCGCTGTCATAAACGATGTAATAAGCGCCGTCGCGGCCCACGGCGGCGTCGCGCGGCTTGCCGCTGTCGCCCGCGCCGCCCGAATGGGAGGTTTTGTTCCACGTCGCTCCGGCATCGTCCGTCCGAAAAACGCCGCCCTCCTCCACGCTGACGTAGAGAATCTTGGTTTTTTTGCCTCCGCCTGACGACTTCGAGGTTCCGCCCGAGCGGTCGAAGACCACGGTGTTAACGCCGTGAGGGGCGTTGCCCGCAGGGATCGCGCTGATCCGGGTCCAGCTCGCGCCGCCACTCTCAGTCACCCACAAGCCGTCCCCAATCGAGCCGAAGTAAACCACATTGCTGTTCGTGGGATCGACAGCGAGCCGCTCGCCTTCCTGTCGTCCTTCGCCATTGGCTTCTACTTCGACGCCCGTCCTGTTGAAGTTGGTGGCGGTCAACGTATCGCCGCGATTGACGCTTTTGAACACCTGTCCGACGGCTTGCGTGTAGGGATGGCTCGCGGACATCATGTAAGCGACACGGGCGTCGCTCGGCGCGCCCACGATGCTATCCACGCCGCAGTATTTGCCGTAACCGACGTATCCTTTGGGCAGGCTCGACGCGGTGACGAGCTGCTTCCACGAGCGGGTCGCCGCGTTCCAGCGGTACGCCCCGGAAACATCGGCGCGCGCGTAGACAAGGCCCTTCTCGGCGGGAGTGACGCTAAGGCCCGTCACCCAGCCCCCGCCGCCGATCTTCATCGGACTCCACTCGTAATTTTTGCTGAGATCGTCGGCGCGGGCGACGTGCGGCGGCGGCGGAAGGAGAAAAAGAATCGTGAACAAACGGAGAATCCACAGGAAGCGTGGGACGCGGGACGCCGCGTCCCGTCGCCGACGGGACCGGAGCCGTTCATCCGGACAAACCGGTTCAAGGAGAGTAAGTTTTTATTCCATCGGTAGTTCCCCCGGCAGTACGTGACGTTCGCGCTTCCTTGCGCGCCGCACACCTCGCGCGGCTCTATCCCTTCGACGGGAATTATGGTTGGCGGCGTGGTCGGTTCCGAGATAATGGCGTCAACAAACGCTATCGTGAGAACCGGAAAGGCGGCTGATCGCGCGGGTTCGGATCGTCGTTGACCACTGCCAACTTCTTTGACTTTCGCTCTTTAACGCAACACGATGCGCCCCGCGCCTGCGAGTTTCCAGTTCGCGCTACCCGTGCCGGTCCAGGCGATCCAATCGTCCGTCTCGGTCCGCCGCGCCCCGATGTTGAAGCCAAGCATCGTCCCCGGCTTGGCCGAAATACCGGCTGAGGCGAGGTCAATCGCGAACTCCGCAGTCCAGGAGTCGCCCTCGACCGTCGCCGCAAACGCCGACGCGTCGCGCAATTTATCCGTCGCCGCTTGGGAAGCGCCGCCCTCCAGCGATGCGGTTAGGCGACCGTCAGGGAAACCCTGCAAAATAAAGATCGGCCCCGGCCTCGCCCCGTCAAGGCGCAGGGCGACCTCGACGCCGTCCGATGCGCCCCATCCGCCTTTTTGCTGAAGTTTGGCGACCTGCGAAAGCGGGATGGTGATCGCAACATAAAGACGGCGATTGTCATGCCCGAGCCGCGCCATAGCGGCAGGCGTACGAATCTTCTCGCGCCCCGGCGTTTCCTCCAGGCGGATAGCGCGACTTGAATACTCTCCCTCCGCTACTTGACCGTCCGCAACCGGAGGCGAAAGGACGCGAGATACCTCAAGCGGGGTCAGGGCGGCGGGGTGCGGGGCGACATCGGAGCCGGGGGCCGCCCAGTCGCGCACTGTCACAGGATGCCGGACCGACCATAGCGCACGGTCCGCGCTCGCATAAACGCCGATTTGGGCATACGAAATCGGTTTGAAGCCGATCTTCTTCGCGGTTGCGGCGTTGACACGCGGAATTTCGCCCGCCGCCTTCTGGACCAACACGGTCGAGTCTACGCCCAGCAGGTTACCCGTCATCGCTACGTAAGGCTTGGCCTTGTCCTCGATGTCGTTCCAGCGTTCGCCGACGATAACATTACGGGTCACCTCGTTGCCCACGGGCGCCATCGGCTCGTTTTCCAGAAGCGTCAGCAGTTCCGGGTACCGGACGCTCCACGGCGGCTGACGATACGGCTGCGCTTCCAGCGTTTTCTGCAACTCTTCCCTGCCATACGCGCGCCATCCCAAACCGCGCGCATCTATATGGAGCGCATCGGGGCAATCCACGAACAGGTTATTTACGACGCGATGATCCCGCCTGCCGCCCAGATGCACGGCCCGTTGCACCGTTTGGAAAACGTTGTTCTCGATGGTCGCAGAGGAAAAGTTATCATCGAGGTAAACCCCGTTCGCCCCGCGTCCCTCGCGCCCGTAGATGTGATGAAACCAGTTGTTGCGGATGACATTGCCGCGCGCCGCCCAGTCGTGCCAGCCGTAAATAGCCCCGGCGTCATTGGTTTCCTCGCACACATTGTGAACCTCATTCGCCTCCACCAGGTGGTCGTTGCCCGCAATCGCGAACGCCTGGTGCGGCGCGTCATGGATCAGGTTACGGACCGCGCGATTGCCGACCCCGGCGAGCCGGATCACGGGCTGGTACGTGCGAACCCAGCGGCTGTAATCGTGGATGTGGCAGTTCTCGACCACATGAGCGCCCGGCGCAAGCGTCGCCCGGTCGCCGCCGCCCAGTTCCACGCCGCCCTCGCCCACGCCGTAGATCTCGCAACCACGCACGGCGCAGGCGTGTCCGCCGCGCACCTGAACCGCCCACTTGCCCGTATTGCGCAGGGTGCAGGCGATCAAGGCGCAGTTTTCACTATCTTGGACCTCGACCGCATTACCCCGCGCGCCCTCGAAGGTCACGCCGCGAAAAATGATATGCCGGGCGTTCTCCAAACGCACGATAGCAGGGAGGAGCGAGACCATCAGGCGTTGGGGCGTTTTCTTATGGGCGTAGGCCGGGGGCCAAACGTAAAGCCGCCCTTCTTCGCGGTCGAGATACCATTCGCCGGGCTGGTCAATCTCGCTCAGCAGGTTAAACGCGTAAAAATATTGCCCCTGACGGTATCCCGAGCCATGCCACGGTTCCTGGAGGGTAATCGTTCGGGCCGCCGGGTCGAGAGAGGCGATTTTTTGCCGCTGGTCCGCCCAATCCCAGAACCAATAACCCAAGACGCGCGGGTCTTTCTCACCCACCCATCGCCCCATCCGGGGATCGTCAATGCGGAAAACGCCTTCTTTGGTTCCCTTCGCCTCGCGGGCGTTCACCGGAGTTTTACCCAGCACTTCGGCGATACGGATAAACCCCGTGTTCGGATAGCGAGACAAAGTCATCGGCGCGTCATCCACGAACAGTTCCATGCCCGTGTCGCTGGGGATACTGAAACCGCCCTGCGGATCGCCGTAATCCGTGACCCCCTGCGCCCGCAGATCGAGGGTCAGGATGTTACTCCGCGCTTCGGGCGCGAGCCGCGCCCGTACCGCCGCGTCGGTTATAGGCTTCAAGCCGTGAACCATGCGCCCGCCGACAATCCGCACGGTTTCCCCCGCCGCCGCGCGCCACACGACCGGAGCGTCCGCCGTTCCGCCATCGGCGGTTCCCAGCGTTAGCGGCTCCCGCAGCTCGTAGGTTCCGCCGCGAATCGCCACCTCAACCGTTTGACCGCGACCGCGCGCCGCGCGCACCGCGTTCCGCGCCTCCGTCAGCGTTTGAAAGGGCCGTTGCTCGCTTCCGTCGCCGCGGTTCGCCGCTGTTGCGGCGGCGACATGAAGGGTTAAACGACGCGGCGCTTTCGCCGTTTCCGCACGGGCCGTTGCTGGCATTTCCGCCACTCCCATCCCGGTTTCTGCAAACACCGCCGCCGTAGCGACAACAACCGCCGCCAGGCCAGCGCGAAGAATAGTACGATTCATAAATCTTTCTGAAAACAAGCGCGCATTATGTAAACGCTACAAGCGACATCGCGCCCGTTCTATTCATCAGTTTTGTTCAGGCGAAGGCGCTTTCGCGAAAATATCCACGGGAACGCTGTGGACGTACGCCGCTCCGCCCCGTACGCCGGTCGCGTAGTTTACACGCGCCGTGACCACGGACCGTTCTTCACTTCCCCCGGAACGAACGCGAACCGCAACGCGTCGTGCGCCCCAGGCGGGGATCACGATGGCGGCGGGCGCGGTCCGCGCCTTCCACCCCGATGGGAGCAAAAGGCCCGGAGTCGCTCGCAAGGGCCGGGGGGACGGGTTATAGCAGGTCACGCCGACCTCGATTTCCGCGTCCGGCGCCGCCGTCTCCAGCGCGTCAATAGTCACCAGCGGCGAAAAGTCGCGCGCGATCAAGACGGGAAGGGCGGAATCTATATCCGGCAAAGCGAAAAGGGCGTGGCTTGCGAAGCGGGGAAGAGCGCGGACCGGTTGGGGACCAGCGATGACGCGCCCGTTCCGATGCTGGGCGGGGGAAAGCGAAAAGCGGCGTAGGATGCGTTCGACGCCTCCGCCAAAGACAGTTGAACGTTCGTGGCGGGCGGAAGCGGTTTTCCCTGGTCCATGCTGTTGGTCAGGACAACAAGCCGGTTGCCGCGCCGGTCACTTCGAGTAGACAAATCCACGAAGGTCGCGCCCTGATGGGTCAGGTTCGCCGGGGGCGGCGGGTCTTGGCTGTACCGCGCCAGCATCCCCGCGAGAAAGGTTTGCAGACCCCCTTTCGCCCCCGCGCCGCCGCTTGTCAGCCAGTTCGCTTCGCTGGGCAGGCCGACCTCCGCCGCGATATAGATGGCGACTTCTTTTCCAAACCGGTGGAGCGTGACGGCGGGCGCGCCGTCCGCGAATGTCCCGATCACGCGCGCCCCGTTTGTCGTCTCGAACGATGTTCGCCGTAGACCGGCGAACGCGCCGGTCGTGGTTGTAATGGTTCCGTCACTGTGTGCCGGGCGCACATTGCGGATGCCAAACACCGTATCAAGGCCGAAACCGGGTTGCCGGGGAAGCGCGCGCCCCCAGCGGTCGCAAGCGGCGAAGGGGGCTTCCGTGATGAGCAATCCGCCATCCCCAACGAACTTCTTAAGACGGGTGGCAAGGTCGGCGTCCATCAAAACCGGCGTGGACAGCACAAGGGTTCCGTAGCGCTTGCCCAGCCCTTCGCGTATCTGCGCCACACTGACGACATCTGCGGCCCGCCGCCCGGTCGCAAGCGCGGCGTACATACCGCGCGCCGCTTGATCCACCTGTTGCGCGCCGCCCAATTTAGTTCCGCGACCGCCGTAGTACAGATACGCGTCCTGATCCACGCAGACGGCGGTACGCCGCTCCGGTTTCTGGAATGCGTTCACGTGGAGCATAGGCGCGAGGTGGGCGATCTCGCGGGTGGCGGCGACGCGGGCGTTGAACTCGCCTTGCGTCAGCCGAAAGCCATCCTGCCCGGAAAGGCTCCAAAGAAGAACCGCGTCCGCGCCATGACCGATGAACGTCCACACCTCGCTGCGCAACAGTCCCGCGCGCGCTTCTTCGGACAATCCCTTGAAGCGTGCCGGGTCGAACACCTCGCACTCGGCGACGTAAAGTTTTTTCTCTTGCGCCGCGCCGCGGGTCATGTCCATCGTGTAACCGAGGAAAACGGGGCGCGTCCATTCCGTCGGATAAATATCGATTCCGGCGATGTCGAAGTCGGTGGTGTAGCGGTAGTTGTCCCCGAGGCGCACCGGATACCAGTTGTCCGGGGGACCGGATAGGTTGGTGGTCACCGGAGCGCCGGGGCGGGCGCGATGGGCAAACGCGATCTGAGAACGCAAAAAATCCTGAATGAGATCCGCATTGAAGCGCCGCCAATCCAGCCACGCGCCGATATTGGTCACGGGCGGCAAATCATGCGGCGGCTGGGCCTCATCGAACGATGCGAATTTAGCGTCCCACCGGGCGTTCAGATTTGCTATCGTCCCGTGCTGACGCCGCAACCATACGCGAAACCGGGCGATGGATTGGGGGTTGTAGTCGAAAACGCGGTCCGTCAACCAGTGGTAGCCGGGTTCGTTGTGGAGCAACAGGGCGGAAACGTTCGCGTCGTCCTTGACGCCGTTCAGGTAAACGGTGAAATCTTTCGCCAGTTCGGCGCGGAAGGTATCGCTGGCATAGGAATACTGCGGCCACGCCGAGCCGTTATAAGTGATAGCCCAGGCGGCGCGGTCCTCCTTGCCGGTATCCCCGTTTTGGTCAACGAAGTAACTGTCCTTGAGGGCGAAATAGCGCGCTTCCGGGTAGTGACTGCCAAGTTGGAGTAGCGCCTTAACGTGGTGCGCCTCCAGTTCCTGAAGGGCTTTACGGTGACCGTCCATAGCCCAGCCATACCCGCCGCCGGTGATACGGACGAAGTTGCAAACGGTTTCATAAAATAGAGATTTTACCGCAGGCGATCCGCTGACCGGCCAATCGCAACCGAACAGGAAAGGACTCTCCTCCGGCGCGACGCCCCTATCAGAGGGTTTCGAGGCGCGGTCGCCGGGGAGCGCCGGGGGCGGGTCGGCGCGTCCGGTAGGAAGTGCGGGCGATGAAATCAGGGCGAGGCTAATCGCTGTCAGCGCCGCGTAGCGCAAAGAAAATCGGAGGGGGAAAGAGGAAGGCAAACGTTTGAGCATCAGGTTAAGGTCGCCAATGATCCTTACGAAAGGGAATGCCTATGGGAGTGTCATTATCCCCAAGCATCGGAATTTCCTGCGCGCAAGCGGACAAGGAGACGGGACCAGCCTCGTCGTGCAGAACAGCGCTTTCGTGATGGGAAACGGTTGCAACGCCCCTGTCCACAGGGGAGCAACGCAATGCAGGTTTTACCATCCCGTGCGACGCCCCGTATTTGTCAGTACGCCGCGCGCCCGTACGCAGGGCGGCGCGGGATTGGGGCTGGCATTATGCAAAGGCATCGTCAACGCTCTGGGCGGCGTTTTCGTTATTGAAAGCGTGGTGGACGCGGGAACCACGGTCACCCTGCGCCTGCCACAGCAGACAACCTATGCGGATAGCGAGCCAGACGCTTCTCACTCCCCGGCGTTCCGATAAAGACCAAGCCGATGCCACTACGGTCAAACCGGGCGCAAACCGGAGTAGCGGATATCGCGCGAGGTCCAAAAACAAAAAAACGGCGCCTCGAATGGGGCGTCGTTTTGCAGTTCTGTATTTTGGGTTTGCCTCGGTGAAATCCCAGGAGACATTCCCCGCAAGTAAGTATGACTATATTATATCGCCTTTCGGCTACTCAAAGCCATAAGCGTCACCAGATCACTAAACACGGAAGAAGAACCGTACCCGCCTTTATGTTCTTGCAACAACATGGTTGTAACTAAGAACCTATCATCGCGCTGAATAGTAGCGGCCTTTGATGTTTCTTTATTGTCTCATTAGAGATAAATTCCCCGAGTTGACGCTTTCAAGCCTGGTTGGTTTGTACCGTAAGGCGGGTAGCGATGAACTGGGGCTTTAATCGGGGAAGGGAAGCGTGTCGTAGACCTGGACGCGGCTCCAGAAGGGACTACACTCCTCGATAAAGCGCAAATGATCGGGATGGTTCTCGTAAACGTCGTTGGCCGCCGCATCCGTGAACTCTACTAACAAGGCCACGCCGTACGTATTATCCACCACGGAACGATTTGTTCCGGCGGGTCGCCCCACCGTGAGCCGCACGATGCCGGGGATGTTCGCGAGATGTTTTTCGCACCCCTGCGCGATTCGGCGGGCGTCGCTCGCATCGCCGCCTTCGCGCAACCAAAAGAAAACCGTGTGAAAAAGGCCGGTCCGCCGAGGTTGTTCTGGTTGCTTTGGTGAGACTAATGACATTCGTTCATTTCCTTACGAACGTTGTACCCGACGCGTTACGCTGAATACTACGAGTTGTCGCTGTCACTCTTGACGGTTTCGCTTATTTTTGTTTTGGAAACCATCTCAACCCTTTCTTCCTATCAGCAGCAGGAACCGCCGCCGTGCGCCGTTTATCCCGCTTGTAGCGACGCTCATGGAACCGCTTAATCAAGCGCTACAAAAAAGTAACGGGGTAAGTGCGGACGATGCGGTCCACCGTAACGAACGTGAGATTGTAGAGTTGCGCTTGGGCAATCATAATCCGGTCAAACGGGTCACGATGAAGCGCGGGAAGTGCGGCAAGATGAGCGATAACGAGTTCATCAATAATAAATGATTGTATACCGTGACGTTGGCGCATTCGTGGCAGATACGTTTCAGGCAGTTCTGGCAACGGCAACTTACCCAACTGATATTTGATGGTTGATTCCCATATCGAAGCGACGCTAAGAAAAACTTCGTTGTCGGCATCGCATATAGCGTCTCGATAGATCTGCGTTAACTTTGCGTCGCCACTCAAATACCATAAGAAAATATGCGTATCGAGTAAAAGTTTCATTTCCCCTTGAAAGCGTCGAGGATGTCATCAGGCAAAGGTGCATCAAAATCCTCGGGGACGATAAACTCACCAGCGCACAGTGCAAAAGGACGCGGTTGTTTTCCGACGTCGGTGTTATATAAGGCTTCTTCGTCTTGGGTTGCCGCGCGTGCAACCGTTGCCACAGCATACTGCGTCAAATCTACTCCGTGCTTCATTGCAACAGTGACAAGCTTTCCATATCTCTGGTAAAAATGAGCGTACGCCTTTTCATCTGGCTTAACGCCCTTTGCCTCGGAATCTACAAAGCCGCGCGCGACCCCATTACGAATGTACTTCTGCTTATCTTCGGAGAGATAGACGCCTTCCCCTTCCATTTTGGAGACGTCACCCAACGCTTTGTGTATTAATTAATTCAGCAGCGTATTGGTTTAAGTTCAAACCACGCGCCGACGCGGCAGCGTAGAGTTCTTCTTCTAAATCGGCAGGTATTTCTATCGCCATTTGATTGTCCTTACAAGTATTGTACAACGAAAAAGCCCCGCGCCGAAGGGCGCGGGGCTTTCGTGTTCAGGTTCCGGGTTGCGCTTTGATAAAGCGCAACCGCTACCTTTTAGTAGTCGTCGTCGTGGCTGTGACCGCCGCCGCCGTTGCTCTTTTTCTCCGGGCGCTCGGCGACCACCGACTCGGTCGTCAGGATCATCGAGGCGATGGAGGCCGCATTTTGCAGGGCCGAGCGGGTGACCTTAACCGGGTCTACCACGCCGAACGCGATCATGTCGCCGTACTCTTCGGTCAGCGCGTTGAAGCCCTGGCCCTTCGGGAGGGTCTTGACCTTGTTCACGACAACCGAGCCTTCCATGCCCGCGTTCGCCGCGATCTGGCGAAGCGGCTCTTCGAGCGAGCGGCGCACGATCTGGACGCCGACCTTCTCGTCGTTGTTTTCGGTCTCGACCGCATCCAGGGCCGCAATGATGTTGATAAGGGCCGTGCCGCCGCCCGGCACAATCCCTTCCTCAACCGCCGCACGGGTCGCCGACAAAGCGTCCTCGTACCGCGTTTTCTTTTCCTTGAGTTCGGTTTCGGTCGCCGCGCCGACCTGGATTACGGCCACGCCGCCCGCAAGTTTCGCCAAACGCTCTTGCAGTTTTTCCTTGTCGTACGACGAATCCGTGTTCTCAATCTGCTTTTTGATCTGCCCGATGCGGCCTTGAACCGCTTCCATCGTGCCAGCGCCTTCGACAATGGTCGTGTTGTCTTTGGTGATGGTGATTTTCTTGGCGGTGCCGAGCATGGTTTCGTCCACGCCCTCAAGTTTGACGCCCAGGTCATCGCTGATGAACTGACCGCCCGTGAGAACGGCGAGGTCTTCCATCATGGCCTTGCGGCGGTCGCCGAAGCCCGGCGCCTTGACCGCGGCGACATTCAGGATGCCCCTGATCTTATTGACCACGAGGGTCGCGAGCGCGTCGCCGTCCACGTCCTCGGCGATCAGCAAGATCGGACGACGCGATTGGGCGAGCTTCTCCAGCAAGGGAAGCAGGTCGGCGGCGGCGCTGATTTTCTTCTCGTACAAAAGGATGTACGGGTTTTCCAGCACGGACTCCATCCGCTCCGGGTCGGACACGAAGTAGGGCGAAATATAACCCTTGTCGAACTGCATGCCCTCGACGATTTCGAGCGACGTGCCGGTTCCCTTCGATTCCTCGACCGTGATAACGCCGTCCTTGCCGACTTTATCAAGGGCCTCGGCGATCATCTTGCCGATCTCGTTGTCGTTGTTTCCGGCAATCGCCGCGACCTGCGCGACCGACTCGTTGTCGGTGACGGGAATCGCGTTTTCTTTCAGGGCGGCGACAGCGGCCTCAACGGCCTTGTCAATACCGCGCTTGACCGCGAGGGGCTGACCGCCCGCCGCGACATAGCGCAAACCTTCGTTTACAATAGCCTGCGCCAAAACGGTCGCGGTTGTCGTACCGTCGCCCGCGATGTCGTTAGTTTTCGAGGCGACCTCACGAACCAACTGCGCGCCCATGTTCTCGAACTTGTCTTCGAGTTCGACCTCTTTGGCGACCGTTACGCCGTCTTTGGTGATGGTCGGGCTACCCCATTTTTTGTCAATCACGACGTTGCGTCCGCGCGGGCCAAGCGTCACCTTAACGGCGTTCGCGACCGCGTTCGCGCCGCGCTCAAGCGCGCGGCGGGCGTTTTCGTCAAATAATAATTCTTTTGCTGCCATTGTTTTTAATTTCCTTCGGAAAAGCCGGAGAGTTGATAGCGGGAAAGCAAGAAGGTAAAGAAGGACCTGTCGTTCTCGTCAGGTCGGACTATCTCCCTTTCTGGCTATTCACTTTCTGGCTATCTTGCTTTTTCTTACGACCGGATGGCGTAAATCTGGTCTTCGTCGAGGATCATTACGATGTCCCCGTCGAGTTTGAACTCCGTGCCGCCGTACTTGCTGTACACAACCTTGTCGCCAACCGCGACGGATAGTTTGCTGCGCTCGCCGGAATCTAAGACGCGACCGCTACCGATGGCGATAACCGTACCTTCTTGCGGCTTTTGCTTGGCGGCGTCGGGCAGGATAATACCGCCCGCCGATTTGTCTTCCGCCTCGGACGGCTTAACGACAACTTTGTCCCCGAGTGGTCGAATCGTCATGGAGTTGTTCCCCCTGTAAACAGGATATGCTTTCGTTTGCGTTTCAAAGGGCGTTGTAGGAGGCGCATTTTGGCAATCGCGCCTCTTGACTGCCAAACGCAATTTTAGCGCGTAACGGAAGCAAAGTCAAGGATTTTTCGCAACTTTGCGGCGGAGCGGGCGCAGGATAAGCGCGAAGACGGGATTAGTTCGCGTGGGTTTGTAAACGGAACGGAATTAGTTCGCGTCGGTCCGCAAACGGACACGAACGCGGTTCTCCAACGGCGCTTCGACAAGCGCACCGCGCCAAATAAGAACGCGGGTTGAAACCCACGTCTGGAGGCGTTTCACACCGGGCGTCCTCACGGACGCAAATACACCATCGCAAAACGCGGCAACGGAACCCGCCGTTGCCGCTCGTTTCTCTCGTTTCTCTGCGTCCGATAGGACGCCCGGCGTGAAACGCCTCCAGACGTGGGTTTCAACCCGCGTTCTTATTTGGCGCGGCGAAACGCCACCGGTTCGCGGGAATGAAAGTTCGTACGTTGCGGCGATGTATGGAGCGCAATTTGTTCATTCCGTTATAATCGTCGTCGTTATGATCGTCGTCAAGTCAACGATAACCGCGCCTGCACGTTCCGGCTCGACGGTGACCGCCACGAAGTCGGAGGTTTTATACTTGCAAAGGTACGCGCGGCTTCCATTTGGACCGTCACGCCACGCTTTAATGGGAAAGCCAAAGCAATTAGCCATGAAAGCGGAATTCCGATAGAGTTTCCGATCAATCTGCGCGGCAAGAGCGGAAGCGTCGCGCTGGTCCAAGCGCAGAACGGTGTATCGGTTTCCGGTTCCCCCAACATCAACAAACGGATAACCCCATTGCGCCATGACCACAGCGGACGGCGGCAAGATCATACCGTGGCGCGCCTTTACGTCCGCACCCGACCCACCAAACCGCACATTGCAAACAACGCCTAATAGGGTCGCAACAACCGCTGTCCAAAGACCGTTGCGCTCGGCTTTTCGCCGACGATTCACGCCCCGCCGTCGCGCCGAGGCGACGGGTTTAACGCCCGCCGCAACAGTCACCCTTGTTGCGGCGGACGGTTGAGTCGAAACCGTTGTCGCCGGTTGTTTTTGGCTTAGTTGGAGCATGGCGGCTCATACGTTGCGGCGTTTAGTTGCGCGGGGCGCGCAGGGTCATCAGGGCGAAGCGCGGGAGAAGGGCGACCTTGCTGATTTTCTTCGGGTTGGACGCGACGCGGTGAAGCCATTCCAGGCCGAGGTTCTGCATCCAAACCGGAGCGCGGCGGACCTGCCCGCTGAACACATCGAAGGTGCCGCCGACGCCGATACACACCGGCGCTCCCAAAGCGGCTTTGTGGCGCGCGATGAACTTTTCCTGCTTGGGAATGCCGAGCGCGACCAGCAGAATATCGGGGTTTGCTTCTTTGATCTGCGCGACAATCGCCGCTTCGTCGTCCGGCTTGAAAAAGCCGTCGCGAAAACCGACGATCTGCGCGCCCGGATAGCGGGCGCGCATCCGGGCCGACGCTTCCTCGGCGACGCCCGGCCCGGCCCCTAAGAAGTAGATGCGCCAGTTCTTCTCGACGGAGAGCGCGCAACACCGGGCCGCAAGGTCCACGCCGCTGACTTTAGCGCGCACGGGAATTCCCAGCGTTTTCGACGCCCACAAAATACCGGCCCCGTCCGGTGTCACCAGATCGGAGTCGGCGACAATACGCGCGAATTCGGGGTCCTGGCTTGCCGTGACCACCATCGAGGCGTCGGCGGTGACGATATGGTGTGGCTCGCCGGAGCGGATAAACTGTTCCACCAGAGCGAGCGCGCCCGTCATATCCACGCGGTCCACTCGCATCCCGTGCAGGTGAACGGAATCCAGCGGAACCGCCGGTGAGGAATCGGAAGGCGTGGCGGCGGCGTTGGCGGGGGGCGTTGATGTCGGCTTGTAAGTCATATCGCCCAATTATAGCCGACACCGGCGCGCGAGAAAAGGAGCGAGCGGCGATTTCGCCAAAAACAAGCGGAAAAACAAAACCCGCCCACGGAAAACCGGTGGGCGGGTGTTTGTTTTTGATTGGAAAGCGCGACGCGATAAGCGCATCCGGCTCAAGCGTTATGCGCAAAAAGCGACGGGATGAGCGCGATAGCGGTTCCGGCTATCAACTCTCTTGCTATCAACTTTCTTGCTTCCGCCTACGAGTGGTTGACGACCTTGCCGGTCTTGTCATCCACGCTGTCGCCAGTGATGGCGTCCACGGTCTTCTCGCCGAGGCCACGGGTGTCCGGGGTGCCATCGTTCGCGTAGCCGCCAGTCTTGATAGACGGCGTGGTTTCGCCCAAAGCCGTTTCGGTGGAAACGCCGGTCCCGATACCGGAGTTTGCCGCATGGCTTACGCCCGCAGTGGCGTTGTGGGCGGTCGTGCTGACCGAATGGCCCGCATTGTGGAGCGTGGTTTCGGCATCCGTGGTATGACCGTGACCGATGCCAGTGACGGTGTTGTCATTATCAACACGGTCCACGGCGGCGACCGCCGCGCCCGATGCGACCGAACCCGCAACGCCGCCGATAATCGCGCCGATAACCGCGCCAGCCGGACCCGCCGCCGCGCCCGCGACCGCGCCGGTTACCACGCCGCCAATACCGCCAAGCGTCGCGCCTTTTTGGGCGTCGCCGGACGGGCTATCATCGATACCATGCTGCACATTATCGTCTGCCATTGTTCTGTTTCCTCCGTGGGGAATAAAGCCGCATCGCTTTTGTATCCTGCGACACGCGCGGCTCAAATCGTGTACGCTTCTAATCCTACCCCCGGCAGGCGGGCTTAAAACCATGCCGCCAAAAAATCCGCGGATATACCGGGTAGGGGACAACGCGCCCTGCGTCGAATGTACGCCTGACAAACGGCGGGACCCGTGTTGCGATACCCGCCAGCAAAGGGGCTAAGATTTATGGCGGAGACCGTGGGGATAGGAATTGTCGGGGCAGGCAGTATTGGCATCCGCGGGGCGCTGGACCATTTATGTTTGCCCGATGTGCAGGACCGCGTGCGGCTCGCCGCCGTGTGCGATCCGGTTGCGGGCCGGGCCGAGGCCGCAAAAAGTAAATACCATGTCGGCGCGGCGTACGAGGGTTTGGACGAGCTTCTCGCCGATTCCGCCGTGGACGCCGTGGTTATCTGCTCGCCGATTGGCTTGCACTACGAGCAGGGCTTGAAAGCGATTGAAGCGGGCAAGCATATCCACTTCAACAAAACCATGACCGTAACGGCGGCGGAAAGTACGCATCTTATTGACGAGGCCGCCCGAAAAGGCGTTAAAATCGTCGCATCGCCCGGCCAGATGTTGCGGGCGACCAACAAGCGCATCCGCAAAATGGTGCAGGACGGCGCGCTCGGACAACTCGCGTGGGCGGCGACCGGGGCGGCATTCGGCGCCTACCACGAGAACGAGGGCGTCCGCACCGGCGAGGATGTGTTATCCAATGTCAATCCGTCGTGGTACTGGCGAAAGCCGGGCGGCGGGCCGCTTTACGACATGACGGTCTACGGCCTTCACACCCTGACCGGCATACTCGGCCCGGTGAAGCGGGTAGCGGGGATGTCCGGTGTGGGCGTGTCCGAGCGCGCGTTCAAGGGCCAGATGTACCCGTGCGACGCCGACGATAACACGCTCCTCACTCTTGATTTCGGCGGGGCGCTGTTCGCGTTCGTGTACGGCACGTTCGCCGGGAGCCTGGTCGCGTTCGGTCAACCGTCCTTTTTCGGCACGAAAGGAAGTATTTCCAACCTTTCGTTCAACGGCGAGCCGATAGATTATCCGGGGCGCATCGGCGCGGACGGAAGCGTTCAGGACGCGATCTCGCTTTTGCCGCACGTCGCGGGAACGCCGCACGCCGCACTGGGCGAAGCGCACGTTTTCGAGGACACGATGCAGTTGGTGGATTGGGTCGCGCAGGACAAGCCATCGGTTGCGACAGCGGAACACGCGCGGCACGTGATCGAGATTATCGAAGCGGGCTACAAAGCGTCGGAAACCGGTCAAGCGCAAACACTTACAACGACCTTCACGCCCGCCGACGGCGAGTGACGTTCTTATGATAAGCGTTGATGCGATTTGGGAGCAGGTACAAACGTGGTTTCTTCTCGCGGCGGCGGGCGGGGCCGGGTACGCCGCCGCGTCCCCTCTCCGCATGGTCGCCACCGCGATGCAGACCGCACTTTTGCTCGCGTCGCTGATTTTGTCCGAAGTCGCCGCGCACCATACAGACCCGCCGAAGCCTGCGCCGGTGAAGAACGCGTCGCCGCAACGGTTGCGCGCGTACCATATCGGCAACAGCGTCACGGATACGATTCGGCCCGCCGCGCTTGCAAAAATGGCGGAAAGCCGGAAGCGGACGTATACGTGGGGGCGGCACATGATTCCGGGCGCGCCGCTTCAATGGATTTGGGAGCATCCCGGCGACGGTTTCAAGGAGGATCCGTTCGGCTACTACCCCAACGCCCTCTCCCGGTACGAATGGGATGCGATTATTCTGCAGCCGTTCGACCGGCATCTGGACGGCGACGACGGCGATCTGGCGCGGGCAAGCGCGTTTCTGGATCTTGCCGCCCGCAAAAGCCCGCGCGCCCGCCTTTATATCTACTCGCGCTGGCCCCGCCGCGACGCAAACGGCGCGCTTGATTTCGCGGCGAAGTGGAACCGTGCATACACGGGCGGCTGGGACAACACGGAAGAAGGGCGCGACTACTTCGAGAAACTCCTTGCCGCGCTTCGCAAAGCCCGTCCCCACGAAGCGAAGCGGATGTTCCTCGTTCCGGTCGGCGATGTTCTTTTGGCGCTCGATAAGAAAATGCGAAACGGCGAGGTACCCGGCCTCGCGTCCGCGAAGGACTTGTATGCGGACGGGATTCATTTCGGCGACACAGGCGCGTACGTGGTCGGATGTACGTTCTACGCCACCCTAATGCGCGACGACCCGCGCGGCTTGCCGACCGCGCCCTACGGGGCTGTCACCCCCGAGGCGGCGAAGGTGATACAGGAAACCGTATGGGAAGTGGTCCGAACGCATCCGCTCGCAGGCGTCGCGGCTTCAAAACGGGAGGCGGCGCAGGCGAAATCCAACCGCCTGACCCCTTAAACCAACTTTATTGCGTCCGCGCCTATGCTATAATAAAAATTAACCTCTGTTACATGCAAAATTTGCTTGGTTTCGCCGATAATACGCCTATGAAGACCGCCAAACTCCGTTCCGCTTCCGCGTTCACGCTGATTGAACTGCTCGTCGTTATCGCCATTATCGCCATTCTTGCGGCGATCTTGTTCCCCGTCTTCGCGCAGGCCCGCGCCAAAGCCCGGCAAACCGTATGCGTATCCAACGAGAAGCAAATCGCAACCGCGCTTTTGATGTACCTTCAAGACTTCGATGAGGCGTTGCCCGCGCCGGATTGGGGCAATGTCCCGGCCTTTACCGGACCGGAGCGCAGTCAGTTCGCGTGGCAGGCGGGCAGCGGAAGCGGCCCCGGCCCCAACGCGCCGATCTGGGCGGATGTGTTTCAGCCGTATATCAAAAGCGTGGATGTGTTCAAATGCCCGGACGATGACTCCGGCGTCGGCACGGTCGGCAACGTCGCCGGGGGCGCGCCGCTTGTGGGCAAACCGTTGTCGTACGCGCTGAACCAGTATTTCTACTACACGGACACCGGCGCGTCCCGTCTCGGAACGAACTACGACGGAAGCGCGGTGTACTCCGGAATGAAAAATCCCGCGAGCAAAATCTACATTTGCGAGATTTATTCATCGCGCGCCGGGGAGTTGTTCAACCCGGCGAAAACCGCGACGTCCGCGCCTGGTCAAAAGCAGGTTGATTTAAGCCGCCACAACAGCGGCAGTAATTATTTGTATGCCGACGGTCATGCGAAATGGCATAAAACGCCCAACTGGCCGACCACGGCGGCCTACTGGGCGCCCACGACCGTGTACGCGAACCCCGCCGGAATGGCGTACAAGCAGTGGTACCCATTCCTCGATGCCGAAGAAGCGTGGACGCCGTAGTCTAAGAACCCGTTCTTTTTCGCTCGTTTGCGCCGCGCCGATGGCAAGAAATTGCCATCGGCCTTTTTTGGACAAAAAATTGAAATCTTATAAAACTATAACCAGCCGTTCCGCTCACGCTTTTACGCTGATCGAATTGCTTGTCGTTATCGCAATTATCGCCATATTAGCGGCGATTTTGTTTCCGGTCTTTGCGCAGGCGCGCGAACGCGCCCGGCAAACCTCGTGCTTGTCCAGTATGAAGCAACTTTCTATGGGCGTTTTCCTGTACGCCCAGGACGCCGACGAAACCCTGCCGCCCTCTACCAACTACGACATTCCGACAAGCGATCCCAACCGTATCTGGACCGCGACAATTCAACCTTATGTCAAAAATCAGGGGATTTTCAACTGTCCCAGCGCGTCCGGCGCCGCCTTTGCCTCCGATTGGAGCAAGCGCGGCTACCAATCCATCGGGTACACGACCGCGACCGCGATCGGGTCGGATGCCAACTCGGCGGAGAATTTCACCACGCCCGCGCTTATCGCGCAACTGGATGAGCCTACGCGGATTCCGATTTTCGCCGATACCGCGAATGCGGATTCGTCGTCAGGTTCGATTGGAAAATATCGCGGTTACGTGTTCGACCCGTGTACCGGACAAGGCAATGCGGCGAACCCGCGCCTCGGAACGCCGCTGGTTTCCGATCGTGACTTGGTAAAGGAACTGGGAACCCTGGATCCCGGTCAACTAAAGCCGGTTCATGCGCGCCACTTCGCGAACGCCAAGGACGCAGGCTTTGCGACACTGATGTTCGCCGACGGACATGTCAAGGCGTACTCGGCCAAAAGCATTCTCGCTCAGGATAAAGGGGCGAATTTGCTGTGGCGCTTCCGTGGTTGCCCGCCCGGACCATAGCCAGCGGAACCGCTCGGTAGGGCGGTTGTAACGCCCCCACGGAAGCGTCGGGAAAGCGTCAAAGCACGGCGCGAAATACGGGTAAAACAAGCCGAACGAATAACCTCGTCCGGCTTGTTTTTTCGGGCGATTTGTAAACGTAAATGATACAATAACATTAGATAAATCATTGATTAACCTCGTGTTTGCGTCGTTATTTTAGACAGGAAATCGACGAATTGACCGCAACCTTACCGCTCCCGCTCGCGCCCTTTGACGCCTCGCCGGTCACCCTTCCCCCGCCGGGAAATCTGGTCACGCTCGCCCGCTCGCCGCAGGCCGCGCGGCTTTGGAAACCCGACCGGGCGCAGTTCACGCCCGCCGCGCTCGCCCTTCCGTGGGGCCAGCAAATACTGGAGCGCGTTCGGGCGCTTGGCGTTCCCGTTGAAGAACTAAAGGCCAACCGCTTGACCGGGCTTCGCGGCGAAACCGAGCGCGACACGTACCGCCGCGCCAAGTCCACGCTCGCGGTCGTGACCGCACCGCCATCGCAGTTCAAATTACAGCCCATCCCGCCGTCCGCCGATTGGCAGTTCCATCTCGCCGAGGGTTGTCCCGCCCACTGCCAGTACTGCTACCTTGCCGGGAGTTTGTCTGGCCCGCCGGTCGTGCGCGTGTTCGCCAACCTGCCGGAGATTTTAGAGAACCTCACGAACTACGAAGGACGCGGGAACGGCGCGGATCAGTCGTTCGAGGCGTCGTGCTACACGGACCCCCTAGGGATCGAGCATCTAACGGGAAGCCTTGCGGAAACGATTCGCTGGTTCGGGACGCGAGCGCACGCTCGGCTTCGCTACACCACCAAGTTCGATAACGTGGACGGCTTGCTGGACCTGCCGCACGGCGGGAATACGCGGTGCCGCGCGAGCGTGAATGCGGACGCGATCTCGCGCCGGTTCGAGGGCGGCGTGGCGACGGTCGCGCGGCGGCTCGCGGCCCTTCGCAAGCTCGCCCTGCCCCGCGCGGGCGGCGGGGGCGGCTACCCGGTCGGCCTGGTTATCGCGCCGATTATGCCGGAAGGCGACTGGCAGGCGGACTACGGCAAGCTCCTCGACGACGCGCAGACCGCGCTTAACTTCGACTGCGACCTGACATTCGAGTTGATCACGCACCGATTCACGCCCGGCTCGAAAGAGGTGATCACGGGCTGGTATCCGAATACCAAGCTCGACTTGAACGAGGCCACGCGCGATCAAAAGCGGAACAAGTTCGGCGGCGTCAAGTATGTTCACCCGCGCGACACCATGCGCGAGGTGCGCGCGTTCTTCGAGAGCGAGATCGCCCGCCGGTTTCCGCGCGCCCGCGTGCTGTACTTTACGTAAGCGCTTTATATGAGCGTACGCGTTCATGGGTATAACAAACGCAGCGATAGCCAGCAGGCGAAGGATTTACCCATGAACGATGAATTTACGATGCGGCCCGGCGATGTTTTTGTGGCCGACGAGTGCGGTTGCTCTTTCACGGCGCTAACCGGCCCGAGCGACGAGACGATGTCGGTGCAGGCTCCGACCTGTTGTTGCGGTCACCCCATGCACAAGCAAATGGGCGCAAGCGACCTGGACTTCACCGAGCGCGCAGCCCTGAGCGACGCGAGTTTGGGCAATGAGTCGGACCGGTTCGCGACCGAAAGCGGCGCGCCGGTCGCAATGGCGGACTAAACCGGGCGACAAAAAAGACAAGAAAGCCGGGGCGCGTTGATCGCGCCCCGGCTTTTTTTATGCCCTTTGCAAAACGAGCGCGGCGGCTTTTTCTCCGCTCCGTAGCGCGGCGTTCAGGCTACTCGCCGTTGTGAACTCGCCTGCGAGAACCACGCCCGGGATACGGCTTTGGTTACTTGGCAAACGTGCGTACACGCCGGGCGGCTGGGCGAACTGGGCGTATGGAATGCGGTACAAGCGAAGCGGACGCAGGGCGGCGAGGGCGTCCAGGGCGGTTTTGTCGCCCGCGAACATGCGCCGCAAATCGGCTTCGGCGCGGCCCCACAAAGCGGCGTCCGGCAGGTCGGGGACGCCCAAAACCGTGACCGAAAGCAAATGCTCGCCGGGCGGCGCAAGGTCCGGCGCGACATTCGTTAGTTGCGCGATGTTGTTCACGAACACGTCCCGGTTGGCGTGAAGGACCAGCTTGCGTCCGTGGTAAACCGGCGCAGACCCGGCGAAGTACAGGCAGACGGTTCCGACCGCGCCAAGCGGCGTCCTGTCCCCGGTCAGGCGAGCGGCCTCCGGGGCGGCTGTCGCGACAACTACGGCATCGGCGCCCATAGTTTCGCCTCGTTCGGTTCGGACGCCGGTTGCGCATCCGGTCGCGCCATCTCGCGTGATTTCCGACACGCGCGTTTCGAGGCGAATCGCATCTGCCGCTACCAGTTCCTCGGCGAGTTGGTCGGTTATCGCCCCGATGCCGCGCGCGGGAATCACGGTCTCGCCTTTGGAAAGCATTTTCCAGTCGAACCGGAACGCTTTGGCCGACGTTTCGAGGCTTCGGTCTAAAAATACACCGCCGAAAAACGGGCGCGCGAAGTTGTCCACGAAGCGGCGCGAAAAGCAGCGCCGGTATAGATACGCCTCGGTGGTTTCGTCCGGTGCGTTCATAATGGCGTCAATAGGGGTGCGCTTAAGCTCCTCGGACAACAACGCGGTCCGTAGTTTATCCCCCATGCTGACGATAGGCGTGAGAACCGATGCGACAACGGCGGCGGGGTCGCGGAACGGGTCGGAGAGCGTTTGCCGGTGCGCGCCCTGCGCGATGAGCGCGCCCGGCTCGAACCGGCGTAGATCGAGCCTGCCGTACTCCAACTGCCGCCGCGCGGCAGGGTACGCGGTGAACAAGACCTGAAAGCCCCGGTCAAGCGTGAAGCCGTCCACAACGTCCGAGCGGACGCGCCCGCCCACGCCGTCCGAGGCTTCCAATACGGTAACATCCGCGCCCGCCCGCAGCAGTGTCCGCGCGCAGGTCAAACCCGCCGCGCCCGCCCCAACAACCAGAATTTTCATCACGCTTCATTGTACCGACGGTTGGGCCGTTCCTCGTTCTTAGCTCTTCAACAAAAAACGGGTAACAAGCCCCTTGACAATTTGGAAGGAATAAAGTAAAGTATGCGCATACCAATGTGCAACGGTGGCACGAAATGGGCTTACGTATGCGCAGGCAGGGCGATGACGCTCCAATAACCGCAAAAGAAATAGGACGCCGGTTAGGGTTATCGCAACCCACGGTATCGCGGATTTTGTCCGGCGCGAACAATCACCGCGTTTCGCCGGAAACCCGCATCCGCGTGTTGGAGGCGGCGGCGCAGATGGGCTACCGCCCGAACGCTTTGGCGCGCTCGCTTCGCCGGGGACGCACCAATATCGTCGGTTTCTACACCGGCTATGGTTATGTGGACGCGCGCAACCCCTTTCTCGCCGAGTTGATGGGCAGTTTGCAACGCGCCGCCGATCCTCGTCACCTCGACCTCCTGTTGCACGGCGTTTTTCGCGGCGCGTCCACCGATGATATTTACGGCGAGTTGATGGACGGGCGTATTGATGGCTTGTTTATCCACACCCACCCGGATGACCCGCTCGCCGCGCGCCTGCGCGACGCGTCGCTCCCGGTTGTCGCGCTTGCGGATGCGGTTCCCGGCATTCCCTCGGTTGTCGCGGATGATGTCAGCGGCATGCATCAATTGCTCGATCTTCTTTGGGAAAAAGGCCACCGGCGCATCGGCTACATTCGCCCGGTGCAACGTTTCGCTTCCGTGGAACGTCGCGTGGAAACGTTTCTTTCCTGGGGAGCCGTACACGGGATGAGCGAGCCGAGCGATCTTGTTTACCCTGTCGAGTTCGAGTTTTCCGAAAGCGCGCTGGAAAAGATACAAGCGTCCTCGGAGCCGCCCACTGCGGTTTGTTGCTGGAATGACATGACGGCCTTCGATCTGATCTACCAGTGCCGCAAGCGCGGCATCTCGGTTCCAGGCGATCTGGCCGTTGTCGGCTTCGACGGCCTGCTCAGCGACCCACGACTTTGCGCCCGCGCGCTTATCTCGGTTGGCGCTTCCTGGACCGATATCGCGGATCACGCGATGGACCTGTTGATGCGACAAATTCGCTCCGGTCGTTTCTCCGAGGAGGATGTCGGGACGGGCGAGGAAATCGCGGTTGCGGAACCCGCCCCGCTCACGCGCCTTCCCGTAACGCTTGTCGGCGGCGACACCGCCTGACGTACCTGTTTATCTACCTATGTGACGCTATGTTTTGATTTTGTCTGGCCTAAGAAAGGGCAACAAGCAATGATGCGACTACGTACCGGGAAAACCGGCCTTACCGGCGCGCGACGCGCCTTCACCTTGATCGAACTGCTCGTGGTTATCGCCATTATCGCGATACTTGCGGCGATTTTGTTCCCGGTTTTCGCGACCGCCCGCGAAAAAGCGCGGCAAACTACGTGTTTGTCCAACATGAAGCAACTGGGAACCGCAATGATGATGTACGCCCAGGATATGGACGAAACCTATGTTCCTACATTTTACGGAACTGGCGCGTCCTGGGCGGGTTTTTACTACCCGGGCAACAACCGATGGACCGACGGGATCTACCCGTACGTGAAAAGCGTGGGGGTTTACACTTGTCCGAGCGAGCCTCTCGGCATTGTCTACAAGCCAAGCTCGCCAAACGCCCAGGAAAGCGACCCCGTCGACTTTTACGCCAGTATGGACTATCCCGGCTCCTACGGCATCAACAATACCTACTGGGACGGGTCGGACGGCGTAAACTTCCCGGCAGGCAAGCCGATGGCGGACGTGAAGCGAGTCGCCGATACGATCCTTCTGGTGGATCGGCGCCCCTACTACCGGTCGCCGTGCGGACAAGGCGGGGGCGACGGCTGGGCGCCGCCGGAGATCGCGTGGTCGAACAAAGACCAATGTGACGCCACCTTCTACCCGAACCTGAAACCCAAGCAGTTGGGTATCATTACGGGACGCCACAGCGACGGCGCCAATGTCGCCTTCTGCGACGGACACGTCAAGTATAACCGGCTTGAAGCGATGGCGGCGGTGAACAGCAAAGGCGTTCGCCCGATGTTCACGGTTGAGGATGATTAACGTGAAGCGACACGCACTTCTTCCGTTTTTGGCGGTAATGGCCTGTTTCATCCTCACGGGATGCGGCTCGAAGGAAACGCCTGTGGACACAAAAAGCGGCTCTTATGGCAAAGCGGGGTCTGAAACGACGTTACCGCCTCAGGGCGGGCCGCCGGATCGAAGCCAGGGCCAGACGCCCGCTCGGACCGCCCCGGAGGGGCGCACCGCGCGACCGTAAGAAGGTAAAAAGGGAGGGCATGACGCCCTCCCTTCGAGAAGTTTCCCCCACCGACATAACGCCGCCGCCGCAGGGCAAGCGGTTTCAAACTTCACCCGGCCCCAAAGCCGGGTGAAACTGTTTTTGACGTTTGGCGCGGTTACTGTTGTGGGAAGTTGAAACCGCTGGTGAAAATTTCCGCGCGGGCGTGAACCGCTTGTACCCGCCTGGCGTTTGAAAGATAGGACTACCGATCATGGAGTACGTAACGCTGGGGCGGACGGGCCTTTCCGTTTCTCGTATGGGTCTCCGGTGCGGCGGCCCGTCCCGGCTCGGGCTGGCGCAAAACAAGGGGACGGAAAACGTCATCGCGGTTATCCATAAAGCCCTTGATTTAGGCGTCAATTTCGTGGACACGGCGGAAGCCTACGGAAACGAGGACGTGGTCGGGCAGGCTCTTGCAAGCGGCGGGCGGCGCGACCGCGTTGTCTTGTCCACCAAAGTAAGCCTGCGCGAGCGGAACGGCGACAAGAACGAACTGCGCCGCCCCGAGCGGCTCCGTGAGCGGGCGGAGGCGGGGCTTCTGCGCCTTCAAACCGACCGCGTCGATATTCTACATTTGCACGCTGTCGCGCTTGCCGATTATCCGTATGTCGTGAGGGAACTCGTCCCCGTACTGCGCGCGCTACAGCGTGAGGGCAAGATACGCTTTTTGGGCATCACCGAGGCGTTCGCCCCGGACCCGTCGCATCAAACCCTGAGACACGCCCTGGAAAACGACGCGGACGATCATTGGGACGTGATGATGGTGGGCTTCAACCTTATCAACCAGTCCGCCCGCGAGACCGTACTGCCGCTCACGCAAAAGAAGGGCATCGGCACGCTCAATATGTTCGCCGTCCGCCGAGCCTTGAGCGACGAGGACAAACTGCGCGAACTGATGGCGGATCTGGTGGCCCGAAACCTGATCAAGCCGGACGCGTTCGATAGCCCCGCGCCGCTTGGCTTTTTGCTTTCGCTCGGCGCGGATGGTTCTCCGCCCGCCGCCGCGAGTATTCCCGAGGCGGCGTACCGCTTTTGCCGGGATGAGCCGGGCCTCCATGTCATTTTGTCCGGCACGGGGAACCTCACCCATTTGGAGGAAAACGCGCGGGCGTTATCCGCCCCGCCGCTTCCCGCTTGGGCGACAAACCGTTTGCGCGCCTTGTTCGCCGGGGTCGCCTCCGTTAGCGGAAATTAAAGAAGACCCACGGAACACATCAAACAAGAGGCGCAAACGGTTTGTTCACGGTTTCACTCGGGGATCTCGGGGACCGCAAGGGGCTTGCCCTTCGGCCCGTTGTAAAAGAAGAACTCGTCCTTGCCGTCCACGCGCCCTTGCAGGATAGGGTCGTCCGTGTCGAGCCGGACGTTTTTGCGCGCGGCCTCCTGCTGTAGAAAAAGCCGTAGCCGCTCCAATTTGACCTCGTCGGGCAAGTTCCCCTTGATGGCGAACGCCACCGCCTTGATAGACACGATTAATTTG
>CAXUMS010000036.1:0-6548 GCA_964252165.1 uncultured Armatimonadaceae bacterium | reverse complement strand
ACCCTCCTTAATTTGCGCAACCGCCATAGCCCCGCCGACCGTCAAGGCGTTACGGGCAATATCGCGCCGTCGGGCGCGTAGAAAAGCGCCGCCATCTTGACGCAACGCAGGTATTTTTGCCGCCGGATAGCGAGGCGTCGTGGTAGAACAGGTACCATTTGTCCTCAAACTCCACGATGGAATGGTGCGTGGTCCAGCCCAAAACGGGTTCCAAGATGCGGCCCCGGTAGGTGAACGGGCCAAGCGGGTTGTCGCCGGTCGCGTAGGCGAGGTAGTGCGTGTCGCCGGTCGAGTACGAGAAGTAGTACACGCCGTTTCTTTTGTGCATCCATGCCGCCTCGAAGAAGCGGCGGTCGTGATCGTCCGCCCCGAGCGGTTGTCCGTCCGCGTCCAGAAGCGGAACCGGCGTCACATCCCCGGCGAAACCGCGCATGTCGTCGCTTAAACGGGCGACGCGCGGTGACAGAGCGGGAACCTCCCCCTCCGGCTCCTTGCCGTTCGGGTCGAACTGGTCCGACGTCCAGTTTTGCAACTGCCCGCCCCAGATGCCGCCGAAGTACAGGTACGCCTGCCCGTCGTCGTCCACGAAACTGCACGGGTCAATGCTGTAACTTCCCGCAATCGGCTCCGGGTCCGCGACGAACGGACCTTCGGGAACGGACGCGACCGCGACGCCAATGCGGAAAATACCAGCCTTATCCCGCGCGGGGAAATACAGGTAGTACGCGCCGTTTTTCGCGGCGGCGTCCGGCGCCCATAACTGTTTCGACGCCCACGGAACATCCGCAAGTGTAAGAGCGACGCCATGATCGGTGACCGGCCCGCCGATGGAACCCAGCGATAAGACATGGTAATCGTTCATATCGTACTGGTCGCCGTTGTCGTTAAAGGCGATGTCGGTTTCCCGATCATGGGATGGGTAAACGTATATTCGTCCGTTGAAAACGTGCGCGGACGGGTCGGCGGTGTAGATGTGGGAGACTAAGAGGCTGTCGCTCATTCCAATAAATTCTTTCTGCTTCTTGGGGGCTGTCTCAGAACGTTTAAGCAAAACGCCTCTCACCCCCTAACCTCCTTCCTCGCCTTGCGCGAGGCTTCTCTCGCAAGCGAACGAGGGGGAACCGGACTGTAAACGGCTTACTGTGCCATGTAAACCTTGCGTCTCTTACTCGGGTTCCCCCTCGTTCGCTTGCGAGAGAAGCCTCGCGCAAGGCGAGGAAGGAGGTTAGGGGGTGAGAGGCGTTTTGCTTAAACGTTCTATATAGGCTATGCCGCGCCACTTTGCAGAAGCGCCGATGCGCCTCCAAGCGAATCCGCCTCGGCGCGAACGGTAATCGCGCCCGGCTGTTCCGGTATCCCGCGCACAATCGCAAGGCAAAGCCCGTTAAAGGCCGCGCGCTCGCGGGACGGAAAGGCCACAAGGTTCGTGGGATCGCCGTTATCCGTGGCGACAATCTCGCCGGGTCCCTCGATGGTAAATTTTATCGGTTTCTTCGCGCGCGGGGCGGTGTTCCCCTCCTTATCCGTGACACGCACTGTGAGAAACGAAAGGTCGCGGTCATCGGCCCGGATCGCCGAGTGGTCCGGGGAAATCACGAGTTGGAACGGCGTGTCCGCCGTCGTCACCCTATCCGTGGCCCGTCTCTTCCCGTTCTTGTAGGCGACAACTTTCCACCATACCCGGTTCGTAGCGCGCGTCATCCCAGCGCAGGCGGTATTCGTACGGTTCCTTTTTCTTTCGCCCTAACGACACGCCGTTGACCAACAGTTCGGCCTCGTCGCCCGACGTGAAAACGTGTAGGGGCGTGATCTGCCCCGCTCGCTCCGACCACGTCCAGTGCGGCAGAATATGCGCCATTGGCAGGTCGGGACGCCAGCGCGATTGGTACGGATAGAACCGGTCCTTTTTGAATCCGGCAAGATCCATGATACCGAAATACGAACTGCGGGCCGAATAATACGGGGTCGGCTCGCCGAGGTAATCCCAGCCGGTCCAGACAAACTCCCCGCCCACATACGGATATTGATCCTGCGTGGCGAACACCTTGTCCGCCGACGAGCCAAAGTCTACGGCGTAAAGTTCGTACGCGCTGACAAAGCCGTTTTGGGCGTCCCCGCCCGATTGGTCGTTTACGGGCGCGCTGATTCCGTTGGCGACCGGGAAAAGGTACTCGCCGCGCGTACTAACCGCCGCCGCCGTTTCGCTACTGAGCAGGACGCTACCGGGAAATTGTTCGCGGAAGGCCGGGTACTGCGGCGGGGTGCGGATTCCGTCAAGACCGGTATGCGCGGGCGTGTCGCGGATGCCCTCGCCCTGATAGTTGAGGCTGATCACCTCCACAACGGCGGGGAGCGGCATGTGAGGCTTGGCGAAGTTCATCGCGACCGTCGCGGGACGAGTGGCGTCCTCGTCGTTCACAATGCCCTGCAACCGCTTCGCGACAAGGGCGCCGTCTTCGCCGGTGTACTGCTCGCCGACCTCGTTGCCCACGCTCCATAAAATCACGGACGGGCGGTTGCGGTCGCGTCGGATCAGGGCGCGCAAATCCGGCTCACGCCAGTCCGGGAAGATCAGATGAAAGTCGAGCGGCGGCTTTTTCAACTCCCACGCATCGAAGATCTCGTCCACGACCAGAAACCCCATCCGGTCCGTCAGTTCGAGAAACTCCGGCGCGGGCGGGTTATGGCTCATGCGGATCGCGTTGCACCCCATCTCCTGAAGCGTCTCCAACTGACGCTCCGCCGCGCGGATATTGAACGCCGCGCCCAGCGGGCCGAGATCGTGGTGCAGATTGACGCCGCGAAGCGGGATGCGCTCGTCGTTCACGTGGACGCCGGTATCGGGGTCGAAGCGAAGCGACCGGATGCCGAAGGGCGTCTCATAAGCGTCAATCGGCTCGCCCTGTTGCGACACGGTCGTAACGGCGACGTAGCGATGGGAACGCTGATTTGGCGGCGGCCCCCATAACTTGGGATCGGCGAGCGTGACGGAGCCTTTGATACAGGCGTTCGCGCCGGGCGCGATTGTCGTATTTGCGGGCGCGATACGAGCGATAACGGCGTCGCCGCCGACCTTTCCGCCTTCGGCGTCCAGCGCGTAGATTTCGGTGGAAACGTCCACAGTCGCTTCGGCTTCGGAGGCGTTTGCAATCGTGACCTCTAAATTGATCGTAGCGGACGAGGGGGAAACGTCCGGCGTGGTCAGGCGGGTTCCCCACTGACCGACGTGAACGGGATGGGTTTTGACCAGCCAGACGTTGCGATAAATACCGCCGCGCGGATACCAGCGCGAAGAATCGGGCGGATTGTCCAGACGGATTGCCAGCTGATTTTCCGCGCCCGGCGCGATATGGGGCGTCAGGTCAACCCGCCACGATGCGTAGCCGTAGGGCCAGCCGCCAACCAGAACGCCGTTCAGCCAGACCATCGCGTACGACATCGCGCCATCTATTTCGAGGAAAACGGACTTGCCCGCGTCCGATGCGGGCAGATCGAGTTTCTTCCGGTACCACGCAACGTCGGGACTGGACAAACGCCCCATTCCCCCGCCCACCGGCGCATCCGGGCCGGAATAAAACGGCCCCTGTATCGCCCAATCGTGCGGCAGGTCCACGCTGTCCCACGCGCTGTCGTCAAAACTTGCCTGAACAAGGGGGAAATCGCCGCCGGGAGCGCCCTCGGGCCGCGCAGGACGCGCACCGGGATCTTGGATGAAGTCGTTTCCCGTGGGCAAAATCCACGGTTTCAGCGTTCGCCGAGTTGTTTCCGCTTGCACCGCGACCGCCTCGGTCGGCTTGGCGTCGGCGGCGCGGTCGTCTTGTTTATCTACGACGTCCGGACGCACATCATAGATCAAATCGTCGGGCTGTTCCGATGCATCGTACTTACGGAAGCGCCAGCGGGCGTTGAGCAAAACCCGCTCGCGCGAAAAAGGCGCTTCGCCAATATGGGAGCGAATGTTTCCGTCAGCGCCGCTCGTTTCCGCATGCGTCCCCTCTCCAAGCGCGGCGATTACGCCTTCCTCGGCAAGTATCTGTTCCGGCACGTTTTGATCCTTTCACAACCGCCGTCAATACCTTTTTCCAAACGGCGGTTTGAAACCTGCATAACAAATCCGTTTTGGCGAAGGAAACGCTTCCCAGGCTTCTATGCCCCTGCGGGGCGGACGTTTGTCATGCGCAACGCTGTTCCCGGGCTTTCTTACCGCCGCGCGTAACGAGTGGACGCGCGGACGATAAGTTCGGTGGGTAGTACCGTTCCACAGGCGTTTGTCGGTTTGCCCTCTACCAAAGAAAGCAGGTTTTCGGCGGCTAACCGCCCCATCCGTCGGAACGGCTGACGTATCGTCGTCAAACCGCCGGCGACATGCTCCGCGATAGGCATATCGTCGAATCCGGCGAGGGCGATATCTTCGGGAATACGCAACCCGTGTCGCCGGATGGCTTCCGCGAACCGGACCGCGATATGGTCATTGCCGCACAGAATAGCGGTGGGCGGGGCGGGAAGGGCGAACCACGCTACAAGAAGGGGACCAGCGTCCTCCTGACCAAATTCACGCTTTTCTTGTTCTATAACCGCCTGCAAAGCCGGTTCCCAGGGCAGTCCCAGAGCGATCATCGTTTCGCGATAGCCCTCGTGACGGCGCTGGAAGTCCGTGTTCCAGTCCGGTCCGACATACGCGATGCGCTGATTCCCTTGCTCTGATAGATGTTCGACCAACTGGCGCATCCCGCCCCGGTTGTCCGCCGCTACATAGCGAATGCCGTCCGGCGCCTCGTCGGTCATCAGGGCGACGACCGGGAGACCCGAGGCGACCACCCGCTCCAGAAGCGGGGAATGTTTGTCCGGGGTCATCCAGATCAAGCCGTCTATATGCCCGCCCAAAAACCGGGCCTCCAGGTCGTCCCGGTTCCGCCGCCGCCCCCCGGTGTAAAGGAGCAGATCGTTACTGGCGGCATCCGCGCCGTCGTTGATCCCCCGGAGGAGGGCGGGCGTCAGGAAGGCCCCCGGCCCTTCGGTCTCGTTCAAATCACCGAGCGACGGGAGCATCACGCCGAGAATGCCGGTATGACGCTGTTTGAGCGCGCGAACAAGGGCGCTGGGGGTGAAATGCAACTCCTGCATCGCCGCGCGAATCCGGCGGCGCGTGGATTCGGCCATGCGCCCTTTTTGTGTGAGGTAATTCGACACGCTGGAGGTCGAAACGCTGGCTCGCAGGGCGACATCGCGAATGGTGGGACGCTGTTTTCCCACCGGCGCGGCGGTGGGCGGCGCGACGGTTTCGCCGCGCGCCGGGCTTTCCTGCTGCTGTTTGCGCAACCAGTTGGCGACGCTCTGGCGGTTCACGTTCAGGAGGTCCGCGATCTCACGAAGGGTTTTTCCTTCGGAACGCAAATGGAGCGCTCGGGCGCGAACCGCCTCTGGGTAGCCCGGCCCATCGGCGAGCGGGGTGTAGCGCCGCTGGCACAGGCCGCATTTGTAACGCTGAACGCCGTTGTTGGTCCCGGCCTTGACCTGCCGCTCCTCGCGCCCGCAGAATGGGCAACAAGGGGAAATCGGATCATTGCTATTTGCTTGATTCACGCGCCGTATCCTGTATCCACAGATTAGACATAACTACCAGTATATCCTGCAATGCCGCTTTCCTCCAGGTATCAGCTCCTAAATGACGGGCGGCATCCTACCCAAAAGAGCAGTTGATCCCGCTTGTACGGGTGGAAAGCGCATGATACATTATGCCTAACATTGATAAAACGTGTTTATTAACTTGAGGCGATTGATGAACCTTATTCACCAAGCGCCGGACGATTTCATCTTTCGCGAAATTTCATCGAATCTATAGAAACGAGGACAGATAATGTTTCAAGCGCAGACAACGGTACAGAAATGCCGGGCGGAATATCCCCCTGTCCGTGATAGGAACATCCCGTTATCGGATACCCAGCCGGTAAGAAGCCGCGCGTCAACGGGCCTGCTCCTTGATGCGTTGCATGAGGCGGTGAAACAGGCTTACGCAACGGTCAGACCGCTTTATCGGCACGCTCCGCATTTGCGGATTTCCCCTCTCTTGCAGTTTCTGGCCGAAGCCGCCGTCGCCGCGCGCGGGTGTCCGATCTGGCCTTCGGTCGCTCGTTCTCAGGACGGAGCAAGCGACGACGGATTTGGGGACCGAGACTTGTAAAGGCGAAGTATTTTTATGGCCTTTTTCATGATCCTGGTAACCTGCCTGCCTTTTCTCGCCGCCTGGCTAATTTTGCAAACGCTGATTTCCGGCGCGCCGGACGGCGACGCACACAACAATTCCGGCTCTCCCACGACGTGCCTGAAGGGAAAAAATGTTCTTTTAGGAGACAAGGAGAAGCGGGAAAGCAAGGAGAAGGTCGAAAGGATGAACCCAATCGTCTACGTGAACCTAAACGATTCACCGTTCTTTATGGCCTGTGGTGACGCTGAACGATAAGCGCACCGCCATCAGAATGCGCTCCTATAAGTTAACCCGAGTCTTGAGTTTCATAATCATTATTCTTAGTAGGGCCGTCGTGCCGTTG